>DATFLK010000061.1:0-12136 GCA_035267815.1 Mariprofundaceae bacterium
CGGCCGGGTCGAAATCCTGTACGCCGAGCGACATGCGGTTGAAGCCGACCTGGCGCAACACCTCGACGGTATCGCGGTTGCACTCCCGCGGGTCGATCTCGATGCTGTATTCACCCTCGTCATCCGGAGCGAAATCGAAGCGCTCGTGCAGGGTATTCATCAGGGTACGGATCTGTTGCTCGTTCAGGAATGTGGGAGTGCCGCCTCCCCAGTGCAATTGCGTGACCGGCCGATCTCGTCCAAGGTGTGCGGCCAACATGTCGATCTCGCGCAGCAGGTAATCGACATAAGGGGTGGCGCGCTCACGCTGCTTGGTGGCGATCTTGTTGCAGCCGCAGTAGTAACAGACGGTATCGCAGAAGGGGACATGCAGGTAGAGGGATATAGGAGCCTCGCTACCGCCAGCACGCTTCAGGCTCTTGGCATAATCTTCCGCGTTGATCCCTTCATGGAACATCGGGGCGGTTGGGTAGGAGGTATAGCGAGGCCCGGCCTTGTTGTACTTATGGATCAGCTCAAGATTGAAGAGGGCATCGGCGCCGGTGGTCTGCATGGGGGTGGTTGTCGTTGGATCTTCGCTCATGTCGGCTGCCTTGTCGGGGTGGGTGCGGGCTCGTATGCCTGTAAACACCATTCTAGGACGGGAATGGTCTGTGTCAAAAGAGGGTGCTGCTATTCGGTATGGCGTTTTTGTTGTCGATACCAGCGGATGGCGTCTTCGGTATCGCTGAATACGCCATCCAGCTGCGCTCCATAAGCGGCGGAGAGGACCTCCCCCATTTCAGGTCCCGGTGACATGCCCAGTTCCAGCAGCATCTTGCCGGTCAGCAGGGGCGGCGGCGTGCCCCGGTGGCTGGTCAGTGTCTCGGCCTTCTGCAGCCAAGCAAGAGCCGGGCGGGAGGGGGGATGTGGCGCACGGCCCGAGGCATCGGCTTCGACCAGTGCCTCCCAAAGCTCAATGTTGGCCGGTTCCAGGCGCTGGGCGAGACGCCGCACCGCCCTGTCGGTCGGCTGGCCGTGCATGTGCGTCAGATGCTCCCTGATCAGCGGTTCGATGTTTCTGGTCAATGTGGCGGGTGCTCCGATGCGGGAGAAGAAATGCCGGGCCAGTGCCACGCCTTCGATGGCGTGGTTGGGGGAACGGATGGTGCCGGTATCGTCCGTGATGGTGACCGCGGGTTTGCCGAAATCGTGTGTCAGCGCGCTGAATACCAGAAGCCAGCGCTGCTGGCCGTGCCAGTCGTGGTGCTCGGCCACTTCCGCGGCCCAGTCAACGACCTGCAGGGTGTGGGTCCAGACATTCCCCTCCGGATGCCATTTCGGATTTTGTGGGCAGTCGATCAGCGCGGTCAGTTCCGGATAGAGCTCAAGCCAGCCGCTCTGTTGCAGGACGGTCAGACCGCGCGAAGGGTATCGGCCCTCGGCCCATTTTCGCCACTCTTGCCAGATTCGTTCGACCGCAAGGGTGCCGGCTTCGCAGAGAAGTTGTTGGCAGAGGAGGGCCGTGTCCGGATGCAGTTCCAGATCGAAACGGGCTGCGAACTGCATCGCGCGCAGCACTCGAAGCGGATCTTCCGCGAAGGCGGGTGAGATATGACGCAGGACGCCGGCATCCAGATCGCGTTCGCCACCGTGGAAATCGAACAGGATCTCGGAGATCGGATCGAACATCATGGCATTGATGGTGAAATCCCGACGACTGCTGGCTGTCTCGGGTGCAAGATGTGGATCGGTTTGTACCCGGAAACCGCGATGACCGCTGGCGATCTTGTACTCCTGGCGGGGAAGGGCGACATCCACCTCCAGATTCTCCATCCAGCACTTAATGACACCGAAGGAGCGCCCCACCGTTTCGCAGTGCCCGAGCTTGCCTAGTATGTGGCCGATCTCTTTCTCCGTCAGGCCGTAGACCTCAATGTCCATATCCTTCGGTGTCCGGTGCAGCATCATGTCGCGCACGCAGCCACCGACCAGATAGGCATGGCCACCAGCCTCGTTCAGATGACGGCAGATGCGTGTCACCGCATCGCTTGCGTCGAGATGAATGGCGTGCTTCATGGATGCCATTTCACGTTCGACAAGTCGGGAAAGCAAGTCTATGTTGAGCCCTGATTCTGACAGGGAAGTTGATTGACCCGTACAAAGGAGCGCGTATGCGATGGTCTGAAACCGGAGGTATGGGAAGCGGCGGTTTCCTTCGCAAAAAGGTAACAGTGGTCGGTGCAGGTCATGTCGGTGCCACAGCAGCGTTTCTTGCTGCCCAAAAGGAACTGGCCAATATCGTGATTCTGGATGTCATGGAAGGTGTGCCGCAGGGCAAGGCGCTCGATATGTACGAATCCTCCCCGATTCAGGGATTTGATGCCAGCCTGCTCGGTACACAGGATTATGCTGATACCGCAGGCTCCGATCTGGTTATCATCACTGCGGGTATCGCACGCAAACCGGGCATGAGTCGGGACGACCTGTTGGCCACCAATGTGAAGATTGTGGCCGAAGTGACACGCAATATTGTTCAACATTCTCCCGATTGCGTGATTCTTGTCGTTACCAATCCGCTCGATGCCATGGTCTATACGGCAAGGCAGGTCTCCGGATTTCCCAAACAGCGTGTCATCGGTATGGCCGGCGTGCTGGATTCCGCCCGCATGCGCGCCTTTATCGCCGAGGAGCTGAAAGTCTCTATCGCCGATGTCAGCGCTTTCGTACTGGGCGGTCATGGCGATACCATGGTGCCGCTGCCCCGTTACTCCACGGTGGCTGGCATCCCCATCACCGAACTGATGAGCGAGGCACAGGTGGCGGCGATCTGTGATCGTACTGCCAAGGGTGGGGCGGAGATCGTTGGCTATCTCAAGACCGGTTCCGCTTTCTATGCACCTGGTGCCGCCGTGGTCGAGATGGCCGAGGCGATTTTGAAGGACAAGAAACGCATCCTTCCCTGTGCTGCTTATCTGGAGGGGGAGTACGGCGTCGACGGTTACTATCTGGGCGTGCCCTGCAAGCTGGGAGGCAATGGGGTCGAGTCGGTGATGGAGCTGGACCTCTCCGAAGAGGAGTCCATGGCGCTGCACAACTCGATGGAGGCGGTGAAGGGACTGGCCCAGCAGGTCAACGATCTGAATCTTTTCTAGATCCGGTATCGCCGTCGCCATGAGAACGGTGTGCGGGTGAACCGGATCACCTTATCGGGCATGATTGTGCCCACCCCGATGTGAGAGGAGGGGGATTCCCCATGAATGTCCACGAGTATCAGGCCAAAAGTATTTTGTTCGACTTCGGCGTACCAGTGCCGAAAGGGCGTTTGGTCGAGAGCGTGCAGGATGTGCGCGAGGCGGCCGACGAGATTGGCGGTGGCCGCTGGGTTGCCAAGGCGCAGATTCATGCCGGTGGAAGAGGAAAGGCCGGCGGTGTGAAGGTCTGCGATGGTGTGGATGCCTTGGAGGGTGCGGCTCGGGACCTTTTGGGGGCGCATCTGGTCACCGCACAGACGGGCAGTGAAGGCAAGGAGGTGCACAAGCTTTGGATCGAAGAGGGGCTTGATATCGGACGGGAGCTCTACCTCAGCCTGTTGGTGGATCGAAAGGCCGAATGTGTCAGCTTCATGGTCAGCCCCGAGGGAGGCATGGATATTGAACAGGTGGCTGCCAAGACACCGGAGCGCATCCTGCATCTGCGCATTGATCCCGCTGCTGGATTCCAGCCGTATGCCGCTCGCCGCATGGCCTTCTTCCTCGGGCTTGAAGGAGAGGTGGCCAAGCGCTTTGCCGAGCTCGCCGGACAACTCTATGAGGCATTTGTCTGCACCGATGCGAGTCTGATCGAATTAAATCCTCTGGTATTGACGTCGGAGCAGAAACTTCTGGCGCTCGATGCCAAGATGGTGTTCGACGACAATGCCCTTTATCGCCATGCCGACATCCGGGAACTTCGTGATCTCGACGAGGAGGATGCCAAGGAGGTGGAGGCCTCGCAGTTCGGGCTCAACTATATCTCCCTGGACGGAAACATCGGCTGTATGGTTAACGGTGCCGGGCTTGCCATGGCGAGCATGGATATCATTCAACTGAAAGGTGGCAGGCCGGCCAACTTTCTCGACGTGGGAGGCGGTGTGACCGAGGCAGCAGTGGAGGAGGGATTTAGGCTGCTCTTCTCCGATGCGCACGTGCAGGCTGTATTGGTCAACATCTTTGGCGGCATTGTCCGCTGTGACATCATCGCCCGCGGTCTGCTGGCAGCCGTGAAGCATGTGCCCATGCGTGTCCCGGTGGTGATGAGACTGGTCGGTACGCGCGAGGAAGAGGGAAGGCGCCTGATCGAAGAGGCCGGGCTCGATATTACCTGGGCGGGGGATCTGGACGAGGCCGCCCAACTGGCTGTGGCAGCAGGCAAGGAGGCACGGGCATGAGCATTCTGGTCAATGGCGAGACACGTGTGATCTGTCAGGGCTTTACCGGCAAGCAGGGTACCTTTCACTCCGAACAAATGTTGGCCTACGGCACGAAGCTTGTCGGCGGTGTTACGCCCGGCAAGGGTGGAAGCCGCCATCTTGAACTGCCCGTATTCGATACGGTGGCCGATGCGAAGGCTGAAACAGGCGCGAACGCTTCGGTGATCTACGTGCCGGCGCCCTTTGCTGCCGATGCCATTCTGGAGGCGGTGGATGCCGGCCTCGGGCTGGTGGTCTGCATTACCGAAGGGGTGCCGGTACAGGACATGCTCAAGGTCAAAAGGGTGCTCGCCAGCGCCGAAACCGTACTGATTGGGCCCAACTGCCCCGGCGTGATTACGCCGGGGGAATGCAAGATCGGCATTATGCCGGGTCATATCCATCTGCCCGGCCGGATCGGGGTAATCTCCCGTTCCGGAACGTTGACCTACGAGGCGGTGGCGCAGCTGACGGCGACAGGGCTGGGGCAGAGCACCTGCATCGGTATCGGCGGTGATCCACTGATCGGCATGGACTTCGTCGAGGGGCTCAGGCGGTTCGAATCGGATCCGCAGACCGAAGGGGTAATCATGATCGGCGAGATCGGCGGCAGTGCCGAGGAGGAGGCCGCAGCTTATATCCACGAGCATGTTACCAAGCCGGTCGTGGCCTTCGTGGCCGGCTCCACGGCCCCCAAGGGCAGGCGCATGGGGCATGCCGGTGCCATTGTCTCCGGCGGTTCAGGTACCGCAGAGGGTAAATTTACCGCACTGGAGAGGGCCGGTGTTATCGTGGAACGTAATCCCACATTACTGGGTCAGCGCATGCTGGAGCGCCTGAAAAGGGATTAGCGCCCCGAGGTTTTTTTACCCTGTTTTCGCATGTAGTAGAGAATCCAGATATCCATGACAAGGGCGGCCGCGATCCACAGCGAGATCAGCCAGTCGTGCAGTCCGGTCGCCCTGGCCAGTGCTGTCATGCCACCGGCGTTCTGGCCTAGATGCCATAGAAGAAGGAACAGCAGTGCGTGACCGCCGATCAGAACTGTCAGGAACAGGATGGTCCATACAGCCGTGATGAACAGGGAGATGTTCGAACGTGTGCCCGGTTTCTGCATGTGCTCCTTTCCTTTCTCTGGTCGGTGAATGGGTGGTGACTACTGCTCCTCCTTCCGAGGGGTGTCGAAACCGGTAAGACGGACGTTTTTCACACGCCATGCGTCATCATAGACGATATCGACGCGTCGGCGATATTTTTTGCCAGTGTTTGGGTTGTAGTAGTCATCCACGTAAATGGCATGATGCGGATGCAGTGAGTCGTGCAGCACCACGGTGCCGAGCAGCCTTTGCACCCGGAAACGGCTGTCTCCCACCTGGATCTGTCGGGCCAACTCCGGTTTGATGACATTGCCTTGCTGCATGACGTGTTTCAGACACCCTCCCAGCAGGAGCAGGGCGATCAGGGCGATATACCTGATATTCATGCCGGGGCCTCCACCGCTCCAGCGTGGCCGGATTCGAGCATCCGGATATATTCGGCCACGCCATCCTCCAGATGCCATTTCGGTGTCCAACCCAGCAGTTCAACGCTGGTGTTGATATCGGCCTCAGTGTGGTTCTGGTAGAAGTCGTAGGGATTATCGAAGTAGTCGACGTCAAGCGTCAGACCAAGCGCCTTCTCCAGGCTCTTGATGATATCATTGAAGCAGCGCGACTGGCCGCTACCAACATTGCAGACACCGGAGGAGGCGGCCTGAAGGGCGGCCATGTTGGCATCGATGACATCGCGGATATAGACAAAATCGCGCCGCTGTTCGCCGTATTTGAACAGGCGCGGACGTGCTCCTGACTTGATCTGATGATAGAGCTGAAGAATCATCGATGCCGTCTTGTCCTTGTGTCCTTCGCCGGGCCCATAGACGTTGAAGTAGCGGAGTCCGATGATCGGAGCCGGATGTCGGTCGTACCAGCGTTTGGCGATGCGGTCCATGGCCAGTTTCGAAAAACCGTAGATATTGGCAGGCTCTTCACCCTTGCCGACCTGGTTGGGCGCCGGAGAATTGCCGTAGGTGCCGGCCGATGAGGCGTAGATCATGCGTGTTCCGGAACAGTAGCTTGCCTCAAGCAGTTCGGCGAACGCATTGGTGTTAACCTCCAGCATATAGCGCTGATCCATGATCGTGGTATCGGTGATCGCCGCCTGATGGAAGATGGCGGCATACTCTCCGTCGGCGATCTCCTGGAGGAGATCGGGATCGTTGCAGTCGGCGGCGCGTACTTGGCAGTCGATATGCATCAGGTTCTTCCAGTCGCCGCTGGTAAAGTTATCCACTACCACGACATCAGTTCCCGGCTGATGGCTGAGGGTTGCGGCGATATTGGCGCCGATAAACCCGGCCCCTCCGGTGACAAGAATGCGTTCCGTCATATCATCAATCCTCTACTGCTGTGTGGTATTCGTTGGGGTGGTGGACCATCTTTTCTGCAGTGCCTCCAGTGCCAGGACCGTGGCCCTGTTGCACAAAGGGTAACCGGCATGGTTATTGACTCTCTGCATGATATCTTCGGCGGAAAGGGTTCGGATATCGTGTTCGTTCAGCCCGGCTTCCGCCATCAGACGCGCAATCCATGAGCCTAGGCCCGGCAGAGAGGCGATACGCACGATGTGGATCAGGACTTCGCAGCGGGGTTCGCTTAACTGGCCGCCGCTGGCCCGGGAGAGTTCCGCCGCATCCGCCTCTGCCAGACTCTCGACCGGACGGCACAGCAGCTTCAGGACCACCCATTCGCTCTCGCTCAGGAAGTCCCGCTCCTGATGTAACGGGAAGGCACCTGGAAGGGTCTGGACTTCTCCCATCCTTATTCCGTGTAGGCCGTTGGTCCGGCGATATAGGCGCTCTTCAACGCCCACTTTCGTATTTTGGCCTGCATGCGATTGGACCGGGTCAGGTTGGCCCGCCTGAGTTTGGCCCCGATCAGGTTTGCTTTGTAGAGGCTGGCCTCCGACAGGTCGGCACCGCGCAGGTCGGCCTTGGTGAGATTCGCTTCCGAAAGATCGGCGCTGTGCAGAACCGCGGCTGAGAGGTTGCACCCCGACAGATCGGTACCGGCCAATTTGGCGCCGGAGAGGTCCTGTTTGGACAGATCCATGCCCGATAGCTTTTGCCCGGCCAGGCTTCGGCCTTCTCGTACAGCTTGCAGCACTTCTTCCACCGTCATCCGTTCCCTCCTTGGGGTAGTGGATAGTACGATCATCCGCCAGCAGTGCAAGCTGCACGTACGACCGGTATCTGCATGTTAAAGGCACAGCCGTAGTGTGATGTTCCGAAAAGGTGTGCGACTTTTCCTGTCTCCCGGACATCCTCAAACGAGCATGGTCAACACTACTCCGCGCTGATCCGTTTCAAGGCGTCCAGAATATGCGCCCGGTCCTCTTCGCTCATGCCCTGATCGAGATGCTCCGGTTGTGTCCGGATGAGTTGGAAAATGTGTTGCATCATCTGAAGATCGCGTCGGTAGTGGCGGCACGCCGAGCAGAACAGCAGGTGAAACTGCAGGCGCAAACGCTCCCCGGGGGCGAGTTTGCGTTCAAATGCATCCGATTCCAGGCGGCTTGCCTGACGGCAAAAATGCTTCATGGGGCAGCCTCTTTCCTCATGGGACGAACCAGTTGAATTCCAGACATTTCCTCAATGCTAGCCGGGCACGATGGATGATGACATGAAGGTTGGTCGTCGAGATGCCGGATTCCTTGCATATCGATGCCGATGTCTCGCCGTTCAGCTCCCTGAGCGAGAAGATGTGACGCTGTTGTTGCGGTAGGCGGTCAATACACTCCCTCAGTATCTTCGAGAATTCGCGGTCGCGGTAGAGCCTCTCCGGATCGTCCTGCCACGGTTGCGGTCGCGTACGCCATGCGCCGTTCTCATTGAAATAGGAGGTGGTTGGGTCCCGCTCGAGTTCATCATTCAGTGCTCGTTCGCGTATCTGTCGGCGGCAGTGATCGACGATCTTGTGTTTCAGGATACCTGTTAGCCAAGTGCGAACGGACGATTTGTCATGAAATTGGTCTCTGCCTTTCCATGCGGCGATTAAGGTTTCTTGTACGGCATCCCGGGCCAGATCATCCTGTCCCAGGCGTGCAAGGGCATAGCGATAGAGGTAATCGCCATGTGCATCGAGCCACTCTTCGGCTTTTCGGCTGTCCCCGTCCGGCATGTCTCTATCATGCCACGCTGGATGATGGCGGCAATATGGACTATTTTGATCATCATGTGGCGGGTATTGGATGAGTGATTTTCGCGATATTGCCGTGTTGGGTGCCGGACCGGTAGGGATGTTCGCCGTGTTTGAGGCCGGCATGCACGATCTCTCCTGCCACCTGGTCGATGCTCTGCCGCAGCTTGGCGGTCAGCTCTCCACCCTCTATCCACACAAACCGATCTATGATCTTCCCGGATTTCCCGAGACATCGGCGATCGACTTTATTGATCGTCTGGAAGTGCAGATGCGGCCGGCTTGCCCCCACCTGGTTTTGGGCGATCCAGTGGTGGATGTGGCGCAGGAGGATGAGGTATTTGTCTGCCATACGGCATCAGGCCGAAGCCTGCGTTCCAAGGCTGTTTTCATCGCCGCCGGACGCGGTGCATTCTTGATGCGAAGACCTAGGGTGGAGGGTATGGAGCCCTATGAGGGCACGAGCCTGTTTTTTACGGTGGACGACGCCACCGCTTGGCGCGGCAAACGGGTGGTGGTGCAGGGTGGGGGTGACTCCGCGCTGGACTGGGCCGTGCGGCTGGCTGATGCGGGCAGTCATGTCTGTCTGGTCCATCGTCGGAAAAACTTTCGGGCCCATCCTAAAACGGTCGACCTATATATGAAGATGGTCGAGAAAGGCGTTGCCGATGTCGTTGTTCCGGGTGTGGTGCGAGGCGTAGAGGGTGATGCCGAAACAGGGGTGATGCGTGCTCTGCGGCTAGGCACGACGGAGGGGGGGCGAACTATTGCGGCAGATATCTGGCTGCCGCTCTTGGGGGTGGTCAGTCAGCTTGGTCCGATCGAAGCGTGGGGACTAGATATCACCGCCGGACATATCGATGTGGCACCGCACAGCATGGAGACGAATCGTCCCGGAATCTATGCCATGGGCGATGTGGCGAATTACCCCGGCAAATGCAGCTTGATTCTGACAGGCATGGCCGAAACGGCCATGGCGGTTCGACATGCCTATGGCTACTGCCGTCCCGACAGCGAATGGAGTGATGAGTACTCGACGACAAAAGGCGGACCAGGACAGGCAAAGGGGTAGGGATGGTGTTCATCATCAGATGTTTGAACGCCGTATGCTCTTCGTATATGCTGCGCCGCGTTTTACTATGTCCCCATCGTCTAGTCGGCCTAGGACACCGCCCTTTCACGGCGGCAACAGGGGTTCGAATCCCCTTGGGGACGCCATAACATCGACGGAACAAACAAAAAAGGGGGCTGCAGATGCAGCCCCCTTTTTTATGCTCCGTGTGGCCCCATTTACATCAGGACTTCGTATTGGATCGTCGTTGATCGGGTCTTCCGGGCTGCATTGGTGGCATTGGTCGGGTAGTTAGGTCCCATCTTCTGCTCGCCATAGATTAACTTGATCTCGGAGTTCTGGTATATCTCGTAGATCACGCCCAAGTTCCAGACACTGAGAGCATCGTCCGCAGCCGCGACCCGCCGGGCCACCGTGCGGCCGAATCCACCTCCGACAATGATGTGCTCGACCGGCTTGACCATGACCCGCACAGACCATCCATCGGTCTGGTCGCCGGCCTCGGCATTGCCGCCGGCATAGGCGTTGTTGATCCACTCAAGCGGTTCCGCCCCGAAGATGTTGTAGGTAACGCCGGGACGTGCCTTTGTATGAGCGTAATCAGCGTACACGCCGACTCCCAGTTCATCGAATTCGCCTTCCAGCTGACCATCCAGAAACCACATGTCGGCGCTTGCCGTCTTCTGTACGCCGGTATTATACATCTTGGCGGTCCCCTTCAGGAGTCCGGCGCCAAGCATGGTTTCCCAGCCATTGATCTCCGGATGAATGGCGACGCGCATGCCCGGAATCGGGTGAGGGCCGATGTTGGAGGTGTCGACGGTGAAGCCTTTCGGAAGGACAGCGGTGAGACCAACGGTCCAGAAATCGTTACCGCCCCAGAGCGTGCCGCCTTCCATATTCAGTTTCATCATGCCGATATTGAACAGTGCCGTGATGTTGGAGCCGTTCAGTACGCCACCGTGCTGGCCGAAGACGTTTGAGTTTTCCAGCCCGGCTGTCCATCCGTAGGCGGTGTTGAAGAGGTTAAAGCCGACCCGCAGGTCATTTTCACCCACCTCGAATGACGATAACAGTTTCCAGTTGCTGGTGAATGTGCCGGCGGCACCACCGCCCTCGCCCGGGCCGCCCAGGGCGGTGATCAGGCCGATATGATTGCCCACACGGCCGGCGATCAGTAGCGGCGCCGGCTCGAGCGGAATGGTGTAGGTGGAGGTGCTGCTCGGGTTGGTGCCACTCACCTTGGTGTGGGTGAACTTGCTGTTCACGACGAAGCTGGCATTCATGAATACAGGGAACGTGATCACGTCGTCGGTCTTGGTCGCTGGTTCACCCTCGAGTGTGGTGTACGCACTTCGTTTGAACTCCCGCCCGATTCTGTTCAGAGCCGGGAATGTCAGAAAGTGACAACGGCTACAGGATTCGCCGGTCTGGCGCGAAAAGGCCGGTATTGCCTCCGCATCGTCCGGTATCATCATCAGCATGGTTACCACGATAAAGCCTACAGCGGAAAACAGCGCCCTGGCTCTTCTTGTCAGATACATCTCCCCCTCCCAAATTTTTTCTAAAACTGCGTCGAACAGCTCTCCTCCGGAAGCTGTCAGGACAGCGCCTCCCGCTGTGCCTACTTTCCACCTGTCCATGGTTTTGTCTCCCTCTAACTTGTCGATGGTGTCTATACGGACAATCAGGGCCTCCCTCGAGGATCCCGAAAAAGGCGTGTCACAATCATGTAACTTGACTAAAAAAATGGGGGCAGTCAATAATAAACTGTTTAGGCGCCGTTAATTTTCGAGGCCGATTCGACCATCTCTTTCTACTTTTGTGACCGGCTTTCCGTTTCTTGATTTTGTGTAGCAATGCTCTCTACTGGAAAACTATTAACCGCTTGCATAGCACATCCCTTGACCTATACTAGGTAGTAATAATTACTACATGTAACTTGTGCGGAACGGTGTCACGGATGGACAAGCGTTCCATACGCGACTATGTAATAACTTTTGAAGGGTATATTCCCTTGTTTATCAGAGGAGGTAGGGCATGAAATACCGTAATGCAAAGAGATGCTTGTTTGCATTCGTTACAACCTTGATGTTGTGCTCGACGGGCTACGCCGAGGATCTGTCTGTATGGCAGCTTCCTTCGGTACCGGTACCCAAGGACAATCCCCAGACTGACGCGAAGGTGAAGCTCGGGCATCAGCTGGTGTTCGACGCACGGCTTTCCAAGAACAATTCGATGAGCTGTGCCGGCTGCCATCTGCCGTTCGCCGGTGGCGCCGGCCATACTGCCCGGGCATTTGGTCATGGTGGTGAACTGGGTCGCTGGGCGCCCTCATGGATCAATGCTGCCTATTACACGTCGCAGTTCTGGGATGGTCGTGCAGCCTCACTGGAGGAG
>DATFLK010000062.1:0-6158 GCA_035267815.1 Mariprofundaceae bacterium
CGTCTGCCTGCGCTCCATCCAGTCCGGCTTCACGTCGGTGATGATGGACGGCTCGCTGATGCCGGACATGAAGACCCCCTCCACCTATGAGTACAACGTGGAGACCACGCGTAAGGTGGTCGATATGGCCCATGCCGGCGGCGTCTCCGTCGAGGGTGAACTGGGCTGCCTGGGCTCCCTGGAGACGGGCGAGGCTGCCGAGGAGGATGGCTCTGGTGCGGCCGGCAAGCTCTCCGAGGATCAGCTTCTGACCGATCCCGAAGAGGCCAAAGATTTCGTCGAGAAGACGGGCGTGGACGCGCTGGCCATCGCCATCGGCACCTCCCACGGCGCCTACAAGTTCACCAAGCCGCCCACGGGTGCAATCCTGCGCATCGACCGGATCAAGGAGATCAACGCCAAGCTGCCGAACACGCACCTTGTGATGCACGGCTCCTCCTCCGTACCGCAGGAGTGGCTGAAGATCATCAACGAGTACGGTGGCGACATGGGCGAGACCTACGGCGTGCCGGTCGAGGAGATCGTGGAGGGCATCAAGCACGGTGTTCGCAAGGTCAACATTGATACCGACCTGCGCATGGCCTCCACCGGCGCGGTGCGCAAGTTCCTGGCCGAGAATGCGTCGAACTTCGATCCGCGCAAGTTCCTCAAGGCGTCCACCGACGCCATGAAGGAGGTCTGCAAGGCTCGCTACGAGGCCTTCGGTTGTGCCGGTCATGCCTCCAAGATCAAGCCGATGCGTCTGGAGAACATGATCGACTACTACAACTAAGGATAGATCGATCCGATCAAAAAGGGGGGTGGCCGTCGGTCACCCCTTTTTTGATCCCTGACAAGGAGCCTACCGATCAGAGTCCTTCTGAATCACGAAGGCATCCCGATGAAATGCGGCCGCCGCGTCGACTTCCCGCATGCCGGACTCTTTCGGAACAGCCGGCTCGCCGCCGGCGAGAACCTGCAGCACGGTGTGGGTACCGCGAGCCAACGATTCAAGGTTATAACCTCCTTCCAGCACCATCACGAGGCGTCCATTGCAGTGCCGATCGGCCAAATCCCGCATGATACCTGCCATGGCACTGAACCCGTCGTAGCTGAGATTGAGGCACAGATCGAGCATATGGGCGTCAAACCCTGCCGAGACAAGTATCAGGTCCGGATCGAACCACTCTGCAGCCGGTACTAGAATCTCATTATATGCTTTCACCATTGCCATATCGCCCGTACCCGGAGGCAGAGCGACATTCACCGTTGTGCCTTCCCCGATACCTTCCCCCACCTCTTCCATACTCCCCGCACCGGGATAAAAGGGAGCCTGTCGGTGGGTATCGAAAAACAGAACATTGGGATCGGCCCAGAAAATATCCTGGGTTCCGTTACCGTGATGGACATCCCAGTCCACCACCAATACCCGCTCGCAACCAAGCTCGGCCTGAGCATGGGCGGCAGCCACAGCCACGTTATTGAACAGGCAGAATCCGCGTGCGCGCACGGCGGTCGCATGGTGACCAGGAGGACGGCACAGGGCGAATGCACTTCTGCTCCGACCAGAGACCACAGCCTCGGTGGCAACAATGGCCGATCCCGCAGCGACCTCGGCCGCCTCCACGCTCCCAGGCGAAACAGCAGTCGTGTCGATATCCAGCCATGCTTGCTTGCCGCGAAGTTCATAGATGGAGTTGACATAGGAGCGGGTATGCACGCGACCGAGCTGTTCCGCCGTGGCCGCCCTACCGGTCTCGAACTGAATACCGGGGATCGGTTCATGCGATAAAAGATCGGTGATCGCCGTAATCCGTCCCGGATGTTCCGGATAGCTCCATTTGACCGTCAAACCGCTGAGCACCCCCCGCACCCGACTATCAAGTCGGCCGGGAAGAAAGGGTTCCTCAGCATTGGGGCGATGCGCCAATACACGTTCGTCGTGGATGACAATCACTTCCCGATCACCGATCAAACCACCCCTCCTGTCGTCATACGTCCAACGGGTAATAACTTTTCGTATGTTCGTAAACAGTGTAAAGCATAGCAGATATGCTATCCCTTCCTCTCAGAGCCATACGCCACAAACGCCTAAAAACCGGGTGCCTATCGTTTCCGACACAAGAGGTATACGCTGTGAATTGGGGTGTTGAATTGGCACGGAGAATAGAGATCTCCCATGCAAATAGACAGTGCATCAACACCCTCGAAAGTACGCAGGGGCAGCAAGGGAGCCCCTGCCAGAGACCCAGGAGGTTGATATGACGGAAAAGAATCCCGAGAAGGGATATATAGCCCTGTTGGGTTGGAGCCTGAATGCCATCGATGCGGTGGACCGTTTCGACCGGCGCTACGTCGTCGTGGCTCCGGACTGGGCGGAAGCATACGCCAAGGAGCATGACATCCCGTTCATCACCTGGAACTTCGAGCGCCTGAACGACCGCTCTTTCGAAATCGCGCAACTCCTCAAGGACAAAGGCGTGGATATCGCCATCCCCCTGTTTGAGGAGACCGTTGAGTGGGCTGGCGCGATCAATTCAGTACTGCTTGATAATCCGCGGCTGTTCGGACAATCGATCCTGTTTCGCGACAAGGCCCTCATGAAACGCCGGGCCCAGCTCGGCGGCATTCGTGTCGGGGTATTCGAGGAGGCTCGCGACAAGGAGGACGTCATCCGCTTCCTCAAACGCGTCAATCAGACACTACTGAAACTGGACGGTGATCCGAACGACCCCATTCATCTGAAGGCCTTCGACAAGGCAGGGTGTCTCGGACATCGCGTCATTCGCACACCGGACGAGGTGGATAACATCCCCGAAGAAGAGTTTCCCGTCCTGATGGAGAGCCATTTGGACGGCTGGGAGTTCGCGGTGGAGGCGTGGATCCACAACGGCAAGATTCGCTTCCTCAATATCTCCGAATACGTCTCGCTAGGCTATTCGGTATTCGTCCCGGCCTCGCCCGAGCTGGAGAGCTATCGCCCCGCCATCCGGCAGCAGATCGAAAAGCTGATCAAGACATTCGATATCAAGTTCGGCTTTATCCATCCGGAGTATTTCGTCACCAGCGACGGCGAGATGTACTTCGGAGAGGTTGCCTACCGTCCGCCCGGCTTCAAGGTGTTCGAGTTGCTGGAGCGTGCCTATGGTTTCAATGCCTATCAGGGACTCGTACTGGCATTCGATCCGAAAACCACGGAAGAAGAGATTGAGGCATTCTTTCCCCGCGAGGTGGTGGATGCCAAAGGTTATGCCGGCTGTTTCGGCGTTTATCCCCGCCTTCGTGTGGTCAGCAAACTGGAGATCCCTCGCGAGACAGAGGAGCATGAATACTTCGTCTACCATGAACTGACCGAGCCACAGGAGCAGACCGTGACCAAACGGACTGCATTCGGCACCCATTGGGGGCTCGTCTACTTTTTCGGAGATGATCCACACGTGATGTGGGATCTTCTTAAGCATCAGGAAGAGCTGGATTTCTATGTCTGAACCGCTTTGTATGTGGCATGGGCATACCGTTCCTCCGGAGGTGTAAATGGATGCTGACTCCCTGACGCGGAAAACAAGCGATACGGAACAGTGTCAGCAATTGAGTCGGAAACTCGACGAGGCTGTTGCACGACTTGCACAAACAAGCGATTTCGCCAAAGGGACACGCAGTGGCGAAGTCATGGCGTTGGTTCATCGTCTTTTTCGGCTTCCCTGTGGAATTGATATGCTGTACGAGCGGGTCGCCGAACTCGAAGAAGCCGGCATCTTCGCCGGTTCGGACTGGGCGCATCCAGAGATCCTGCAACCGGGACTAGCCATGCATACATTGCGCACGGGCGATGAGGAGATCGTTGTCGTGGAGTGCCTCAGTGAGATCAGGCTCCTAGCGATCGCACGGGAGGACTACTTTCATCCTGCAATCACATCGGAACATGCTCGACACTTCTTGGCCCAGGTTCTGGCACTGAATCTGGATTTCCTGTTCGAGCATGGCAGCGAAGCAGAGCGCGCACGGCGGCCGGACACGACTTCGATGGTGCGGGAACTCTACCACTACCTGATCGATCATATCGGCTACGAGAACATCTTGGACCAGTTGATCGAAGAGGTCTGGCGTATCCTCGCACAGCGGCCAATTCAGTTGGATAGCGTCAAGGAGATGGTCACCCGGATGGCCGTATGCCTCAATGCTCCCGACATCGACATGGGAAGCGCAGGGCGCGGAGCAGATCGGCTGGTCAGCGCCCTCTACGGCCCGACTAACGGTACGCGCGAAGACCCCGGCCTGGCTCTCTATGCCGAGCGCCTTGAATCGATGGACGAGAGCGCCCTGCAGCAGGAGGCATCGGGATTCTCGCGTGCCATGCACGATACCGGCTTGGTATCGCCCTATCACCCACTTTTCCTCCGCCATATCTGCTGTGGTCAGCGTGACGATCTGTTAACCACCGCGCTGGGCTTGAGCGGAACCGGCCGGGATGCCCTGCTCTGCTACCAGCAACTGGTGCATACACTGATTAGAGAGGCTATTTTTCCGGAGACCAGCCAATCGGTTTACGGGCTCGCCCTGTTCCTCGAACGCGGAAGCCTCTACCAGCCTCCTGTCGCACCGGCACTATGGCGCCAAATCGCACTGCCACTCTCCAAAATCAACAAGGCGGCACTGACTCGCGTCTTCGGCAATGCCCAAGCGCCGCGAGTCTTTCTGTTAGCCGGTGTACTGAATATGCTCGGCCAACCTCTCGGTATTGGTCAGGGGAACAATCCGACCTGTCAGGCGGCCCGGGCACTCTCCATGTGGTCCTACAACGACCCCGATTATCTGTTGCAGATGATTGCCTGGGCAGCGCGCGACGACGAAATCGTGATGCACTTTGAAGGGCAGCGTATCTCATCCATGGCTTTGGCGGACGACAATGCAGCCGCGCCGATCGATGTGGATCCGGTTTCCGTCATTCTGGTACCCCATCTGGACCGGATTTATACGAAGATGGGCGGACTCTGCGAGACAAGGGAAGAGGATCCGCACTGTTGGATCAATCCGGAATTCCACGGCTGGTGGGTCGGGCGCGGATTCCGTATCGCGGTCTACGTCTCGACAGGAGAGCTGCGGGAATACGAGGATTTCATTCGGCACTTCTATGCCGTCTATCACCCCTTCTATAACGGTAACCAGCCGCTGATCCACCCGCAACCGGCCGGCATTGCCGCCACCGACAGCGCGGCCCGCTTCGTGGGGTGGCATGCCATTACCATCCTGCGGGTCGCGCTCGATCAGGAGGGTGAGGTACGGGTCTATTTCTTCAATCCGAACAACGATAGCGGCCAGGACTGGGGAGAGAACGTGATCGTCTCGACCGAAGGGTACGGGGAGCGTTACGGTGAGTCCTCCCTGCCCGTGGGGGAGTTTGCATCCCGTCTCTACCTCTTCCATTTCGACCCGCTTGAACGCGGATTCGCCGATCGTGTACCGGAGGAAGATATCCGGAACGTGATCGCACAGGCACGGCTAAGCTGGGCTGCGGAACGTTAAACGGACAAACGCCGGCAACTCAGAAGCGGATGCCCTGGATGCCGGCGATCACCATCTGCGTGCCGATCACGGCCAGAATAAGTCCCATCAGGCGCGTCACGACATTGATCCCGCCCTTGCCGATAAACCGGACCATCCGCTGTCCGGTCAGAAACAGGATATAGGTCACGAGGCAGAGCAGCGCAAACGCGGCGATCGTGATTGCGGTCTTGGTGCTGCTGCCGGTGGAGGAGAAGTTGATCGCCGTCGCGAGCGTGCCCGGTCCGGCAAGGATCGGCATGGCCAGCGGCGATATCGCCACCCCCAGCTCGGCCTGACGCGTATCCGCATTATCCTCGGCGCTGGGGTTATGCACCCGTGAGGGGGCGCCGTGCAACATCTGGAAGCCTACCAGTGCAACCAGCACCCCGCCGGCGATGCGGAAGGCCGGCATGGTGATGCCGAAGAGAGCGAAGATCGATTTCCCGAACAGACAGAAGCCCAGAACGATCAGAAAAGCGACCAGCACCGACTTGAAGGCAACCTGCCGCTTGACCGCTGGCGAATCCCCCTCCGTCAGACTGATAAAGAGCGGCGTGTTGGCCACGGGGTTCATGATGGCGAAGAAGGCCATCACGACGGTAATCGTATGGTGCAGCAATCCGGTCATCCTGTTG
>DATFLK010000063.1:0-2998 GCA_035267815.1 Mariprofundaceae bacterium
GGGCGACTGGCCGGCGGTATCGCCCACGACTTCAACAACATGCTGGGTGTCATCGTCGGCTATACGGAGCTGGCGCTGCGCCGAACCTCACCGGATGAGAAGCTCCACCTCCATCTGCAGGAGACCCTCAAGGCGGCGAAAAGCTCCGCCGACCTGACCCGTCAACTGCTCGCCTTCGCGCGCAAGCAGACCATCACGCCGAAGGTCATGGACCTGAACGAGACGGTGGAAGGCATGCTCAACATGCTCCGGCGCCTGATCGGCGAGGATATCGATCTTGAGTGGGTGCCGGGAGACGAAACATGGCCGGTGAAGGTCGACTCCTCCCAGATCGACCAGATACTGGCCAATATCTGTATCAATGCCAGTGATGCCATCGGCGAGAGGGGCAAGGTCGGCATCAAAACAGACAATGCCGTACTCGATGATGCATATTGCGCCTGTCATCCGGGCGCGACCCCCGGCGACTACGTATTGCTAGCTGTCCGGGACAACGGCAACGGCATGGAGGAGGAGACCCTGGCCCGGGCCTTCGAGCCCTTCTTCACGACAAAAGAGATGGGCAAGGGGACCGGGCTCGGACTGGCTACGGTCTACGGCATCGTCAAACAGAACAACGGCTACATCGACATCAAAAGCACCCTGGGACAAGGGACCTCGGTGGAGATTTACCTCCCCAGCTATACGGGCGAGAAAACCGCACAGGGCGAGGAAAACAGCACATCCACGGGGATCGAACAGGGCTCCGAAACGGTCCTTCTGGTTGAGGATGAGACAGCCATTCTGGACATCACCCGGCTGATCCTCGAGAAGTGCGGCTACCGGGTGTTGACCGCCTCAACGCCGGAGACAGGCATTCGCATCGCCGGAGAGCACGGCGGCGATATCGACCTACTCATCACCGATGTCATCATGCCGGGAATGAACGGCCGCGAGCTGGCCGCCGAGGTAAAAAGGCTCTATCCCGACATCAAGAAGCTGTTTATGTCCGGCTATTCGGACAACGCCATTGCGCATCAGGGGGTGTTGGATGAAGGCGTCCACTTCATCCAGAAGCCGTTCTCGATGCAGGATCTCTCCGACAAGGTCCGGGGAATCCTCGACACCCCCGACTGAAGGGATCGAAAAAGGCGCTACGCCGCGTCCGAATCCTTGTCACGCGATGCCTTCTCGTCGTGACCGGAGATACCGAAGCGGCGGGCCAGCTCGTTCAGCACATCATCCGACGTCAGCCCGTGGTGGGAAAGCATCACCAGCGTGTGAAACCAGAGATCGGCGGTCTCGTGCACGATATCAGCCTGCGTGCCCGATTTACTGGCGAGGATCGTCTCGACGGCCTCCTCCCCCACCTTCTCGAGAATCTTGTCCTCTCCGGCGGCATAGAGGGAGGCGACGTAGGAGGTATCGGGGTTCTCGCGCTTTCTGGCCTCCAGCACCTCACCGAGCCTCTTGAGAATCTCCCCGCTCATGCCACCGGCTCCTCGATCGTCTCCCATTCACCCTGTGCGAATCGGCGATAAAAACAGCTGAGGCGGTTGGTATGGCAGGCGGGACCGGTCTGAGCAACTTGCAACAGGAGCGTATCGCCATCGCAATCGAGATAGATCCCTTTTATCCGCTGCAAATGACCACTGGTTTCGCCCTTCTTCCAGAGATTCTGGCGCGAACGGCTGTAGTAGTGGGCGTATCCTGTCTCCAGGGTCTTCTCGAATGCTTCGCGGTTCATCCATGCCAGCATCAATACCCGGCCCGAGTCATGATCCTGCGCCACCGCCGGGATCAACCCATCACCGTTGAAGCGCAGTTCGTCGGCGGGATTCATCCGCTGATCGCAGCAAGTGCCCGGGAGGCCGCCGCGATGGTGTCATCGATATCGCTATCCGAATGCGCCGCTGAAACGAAGGCCGCCTCGAACTGGCTCGGCGCCAGATGCACCCCTTCATCGAGCATGGCGTTGAAGAATTTACCGAACAACTCGAGATCGCACCGGCCGACGGCGGCGTGCGTGTCGCAGCTCTCCTGGTCGGTGAAGAAAACGGTGAACATCGAGCCGAAACGCTTGCCGCAGGCCGACACACCCGCCTCCCTGCAGCCGGCCAGCAGGCCGTCGAACAGCCTCGCGGATTTGACCTCGAGATCCTTATAGAAGTCCGGTTCGCGAAGACGCCTCAAGGTCTCCAGTCCGGCACGCATGGCCAGTGGATTGCCGGAAAGCGTGCCGGCCTGATAGACCGGACCGTCCGGCGCGATCTTGCGCATAATCTCCTCGCGACCGCCAAAGGCGCCCACCGGCAGTCCGCCGCCGATGATCTTACCGAGGCAGGTCAGATCCGGCGTGATGCCGAACAATTCCTGCGCACCTCCCGGTGCGACTCGGAAGCCGCACATCACCTCGTCAAAGATCAGCAACGCGCCCGTCTCGTCGCAGATGTCACGCAGGCCCTGCAGGAAACCGCTCGAGTGCAGGTCGATCACACCGGTATTGCCGGGAACAGGCTCGACGATAATGCAGGCAATCTCATCCTTGTTGTCAGCGAAGATCTGCTTCACCGCATCCAGATCGTTGAACGGTGCGGTCAGCGTCAGCTTGGCGTAATCGGCCGGCACGCCGGCAGAATCCGGCACACCGAAGGTGGCCGCGCCGGAACCGGCCTTGACCAACAGGCCGTCGACATGTCCGTGATAACCGCCCTCAAACTTGAGCACCTTGTCCCGGCCGGTAAAACCGCGCGCCAGGCGGATGGCGCTCATGGTCGCCTCGGTACCGGAGTTGACGAAGCGGACCACGTCGATCGACGGCACCATGTCGATTACCAGTTCAGCCAGATCGATCTCCAGCTCACAAGGCGCGCCGAAACTCATGCCATTGGCTGCGGTCTCCTGAACCGCCCGCACCACATCGGGATGGGCGTGGCCGAGGATCATCGGTCCCCAGGATCCGACATAATCGATATAGGCATTCCCGTCGACATCCCAGACGCGGGAGCCCTCGGCCCTG
>DATFLK010000064.1:0-4362 GCA_035267815.1 Mariprofundaceae bacterium
GCGGTGGCGATGCTGGCCTGTACGCGGATCGGCGCGACGCATTCGGTGGTATTCGGTGCTTTCTCCCCGCATGCACTCCACGAGCGCATCGAGGATGCCAGTGCCAAGCTGGTGGTGACGGCCGATGGCGGTTACCGCCGCGGCAATGTGCATGCCCTGAAGCCGAATGTGGACGAGGCGCTGGAGACCGGTAACGGGAGTGTCGAGCATGTATTGGTGGTGCGCCACGGTGGTAATGAGGTGGCGTCGCATGCGCGCGATGTCGACTGGCATGAGGCGTTGGCAGCCCAGCCGGACTCCTGCGAGCCGGTGGCGCTTTCTGCCGAGCACCCTCTCTTTATTCTCTATACCTCCGGTTCGACCGGGAAGCCGAAGGGGATTGTGCATGCTACCGGCGGCTATCTGCTCTGGTCGATGCTGACCATGAAGTGGTCGTTTGATTTTCACGCCGATTCCGACATCTTCTGGTGCACGGCCGATATCGGCTGGATCACCGGCCACACCTACTCTGTCTACGGTCCGCTGGCCTGCGGTGGTACGACATTAATGTACGAGGGTGTGCCGACCTACCCCGACCCGGGACGTATCTGGAAGATCTGCCACGATCATAATGTAAGTATCCTTTATACCGCGCCGACCGCGATCCGGGCGCTGATCAAGGCCGGTAACGAATGGCCGGCGAAATACGATCTTACCTCGCTCAGGGTGCTCGGCACCGTCGGCGAACCGATTAATCCCGAGGCGTGGATGTGGTATCACGACGTCATTGGCGGCGGTCGCTGTCCGGTGGTGGATACCTGGTGGCAGACTGAGACCGGCGGCCATATGATCGCGCCGCTGCCGTTCGCGACACCGACCAAGCCGGGTTCGGCCACTCTACCGCTACCGGGCGTGTTCGCCGAGGTGGTGAATGGCGAGGGTGAGCCGGTTGATCACGGTCATGATGGCGGGCTGCTGGTGCTGACTGAGCCGTGGCCGGCTATGCTGCGCGGCATCTGGGGTGATCCGGAGCGTTACCGCGAGACCTACTGGCGCAAGTTCGGCGGTCGCTACTACTTCGCCGGTGACGGGGCGCGGCGTGACGAAGATGATTACTACTGGATCATGGGTCGGGTGGACGATGTGCTGAATGTCTCCGGCCACCGTTTGGGGACGATGGAGATCGAGTCGGCGCTGGTTTCCCATGAGAAGGTGGCCGAGGCGGCCGTGGTCGGCCGTCCCGACGAGATCAAAGGCGAGGCGGTCTGCGCATTCGTGGTGCTCAAAGGTGAAACCGGCGATGAGGGTGAGCTCAGGCGTATGCTGCGCGAGCATGTTGCCGAGGAGATCGGGCCGATCGCCAAACCGGACGATATCCGCTTCGCCTCCGGCCTGCCGAAAACGCGCTCCGGCAAGATTATGCGCCGGTTGCTGCGCGATATCGCCGCTGGTCGCGATATCACCCAGGATGTCTCCACGCTGGAGGATCAGCACGTGATCGAGCAGTTGCAGGCCGGCAAGTAGTACTGCACTTCCGGTCGCCTCCATAAACGGTTTTGGTGACGGCCATCTTTCGATACCATGCGCCGCCCGTTTTTGGCGCGACAGATCCGTTGATTTTGTAACCATGGAGTGAACATGACCGTCCGTACCCGATTTGCCCCCTCCCCGACAGGTATGCTGCATATCGGCGGGGCGCGCACGGCGCTCTTTTCGTGGCTCTATGCCCGCCACAGTGGCGGCGAGTTCGTGCTGCGAATCGAGGATACCGACCGTGAGCGTTCGACCGACGAGGCCACGCAGGTGATTCTGGATGGTCTGCGCTGGCTGGGGTTGTCGTGGGACGGCGATCCCGTCTACCAGAGTCAGCGACAGGATGCTCATATCGCGGCCGTTGACCGGCTGCTTGCCGAGGGCAAGGCCTATCGTTGCTACTGCAGCAAGGCGGAGCTGGATGCGATGCGTGAGGCGCAGCGCGAGGCTGGCAAGAAGCCGATGTATGACGGTCGCTGTCGTCACCGAAAGGACCATCCGGCCGATGCGGAGCATGTGGTGCGCTTCCGTTCTCCCGATGTCGGCGAGACGCGAGTACATGATCGGGTGTTGGGCGAGGTGGTCTTCTCTAACAGCGAGCTGGACGATCTGATCCTGATGCGCTCGGACGGATCGCCCACCTATAATCTGGCCGTCGTGGTCGACGATGCCGATATGGAGATCACCCATGTGATTCGCGGTGCCGACCATCTGAATAATACGCCCCGGCAGATCCAGCTCTATGAGGCGCTGGGGCTTCCGGTGCCGGCCTTTGCTCATATTCCGCTGATTCATGGTCCTGACGGCGCCAAGATGTCCAAGCGCCACGGGGCGGTGGCGGTCACGGAATACCGCGAGGCCGGTTATCTGGCTGATGCGGTGGTCAACTATCTCGTCCGTCTCGGCTGGTCACACGGTGATGAGGAGGTGTTCAGTCGGGAGCAGTTGATCGAGCTGTTCGATTTCGACGGTCTTGGCAAGACGGCGGCTCGTTTCGACCAGCAGAAGCTGGACTGGCTGAATGCCCACTACCTGCGGGCCGGGGAGCCAGCCTCGCTCGTGTCCATGGTGGCCGATCTATTGCAGGCGCGTGGGGTGAGGGCGGAGCGGCCGGATCTGGTCCATGTGATCGCCGTATTACAGGAGCGTTCGAAGAATCTCATCGACATGGCCGAAGGGGCGCGCATGTTCTACGAGGCACCGGCCGACTACGAGGCGAAGGCGGTGAAGAAACATTTCGGCGAGGTGGCGTGGCCGTTGCTGGATGACTTCATCAAGGGGGCCGGGCATCTGGAGTCGTGGGACGAGGCGATGTTGCATGCGTTGCTCTCCGAGGTGTGCGAGGCGCACGAGGTCAAGCTGGGCAAGCTGGCGCAGCCGATCCGTATTCTGCTCTCCGGCAGGCCCGTATCGCCACCGATCGATGCCACGCTGGCCCTGCTCGGTAGGGAAGAGGCGCTACAGCGTCTGCGTGAAGGAGTGACTCGACTGCGCGGAACGTAATCCGTTGGTCAGCCGTAATGTGTTCATGCCTTGAGTTTCCCCGGGCTGTCAGTATGATGCGCCGCCTTGGTAGGCCGGCATAGCTCAGTTGGTAGAGCAGCTGATTTGTAATCAGCAGGCCACGGGTTCGACTCCTGTTGCCGGCTCCATTTTGTGTTTGCGGCTCGGTCGATTTGTCGATTGCATGTTGACAGTCGTCCGCATTTAAGGACAATCGCGCGCCTTCCAAGCCGGAGCAGCGCGGTGAGGAGAGGTTCCCGAGCGGTCAAAGGGGGCAGACTGTAAATCTGCTGGCTCAGCCTTCGTTGGTTCGAATCCAGCCCTCTCCACCATATTGAGCCTTGAGCCGGGTGTGGGGCCAAAGCGGGTGTAGTTCAACGGTAGAACCCCAGCCTTCCAAGCTGGTAGTGCGGGTTCGATTCCCGCCACCCGCTCCAGCTGCAAGAGGCGGCAGGCCCAAGTAGCTCAGGGGTAGAGCACATCCTTGGTAAGGATGAGGTCGCGGGTTCAACTCCCGCCTTGGGCTCCACAGTTGAGGGTCGATGCATTGGAAGGCAGTGCGATCGACATAAAGTTGAGAATTGAGAAAAGGTAAAGAGGAGTTGCAGTATGTCCAAGTCTAAGTTTGAGCGCACGAAACCGCACGTAAACATTGGTACGATTGGTCACGTTGACCATGGCAAGACGACGTTGACGGCGGCGATCACGAAGGTTTTGTCGGAGAGCGGTGGTTCTGAGTTCAAGGACTACGGCGACATTGACGGTGCGCCCGAGGAGCGCGAGCGCGGCATTACGATTGCGACGGCGCATGTGGAGTATGAGACGGATGCACGTCACTATGCCCACGTGGACTGCCCGGGGCATGCCGACTACGTGAAGAACATGATCACGGGTGCGGCGCAGATGGACGGCGCGATTTTGGTGGTGAGTGCTGCTGACGGTCCGATGCCGCAGACGCGCGAGCACGTGCTTCTGGCCCGCCAGGTGAACGTTCCGCACATTGTGGTGTTCCTGAACAAGGCCGACATGGTGGACGACGAGGAGCTTCTGGAGCTGGTCGAGATGGAAGTTCGCGAGCTTCTTTCCTCGTACGACTTTCCGGGCGACGATATTCCGATCATCAAGGGTTCGGCACTGAAGGCTCTTGAGGGCGACACCAGCCCGATCGGCGCGCCTGCGATCCTGGAGCTGATGAAGGCTGTGGATGATTACATTCCGACGCCCGAGCGTCCTGTGGACAAGACGTTCCTGATGCCGATCGAGGACGTGTTCTCGATCTCCGGCCGCGGCACGGTGGTGACGGGTCGTGTGGAGCAGGGCGTGATCAACGTCGGTGACGAGGTTGAG
>DATFLK010000065.1:0-18337 GCA_035267815.1 Mariprofundaceae bacterium
CTGAAGGTCCGCATAGAGATCGAGGTTCTCCTGTACCGTAAGATCCTCATACAGGCCGAAACGCTGCGGCATATAGCGCGTCTCCTCCTGTACGGAGAGGGCATCCTCCGTGGCATCCATCCCCAACACATCGATACGACCTATATCCGGTCTGAGCAGACCGGCGATTAGGCGCATCAATGTGGTCTTGCCAGCCCCATCCGGACCGATCAGGCCGGTCACTCTCCCCCGCTGTACGGAGGCACTGACATCATCCAGCGCCTGAACGGTGCGGCCGGTTGTCCGAAACGATTTGCAAATCCCGTGCAATTCGAGAATCGGACCCTCCCCGACACCCACAGAGGAGACCTCCACAGGTTCCGGCATTACTGCGCCTTGCAGGGGTCGCTGGCGTTATCTGTTTTCTGATCCGGTCCGATGGGGATATCGACGGTTGCCGGCATACCGAGCCGAAGCTCCCCCTGCGGGTTGCAGACGTAAATACGCACCTGATAGACAAGGTGTGTTCGCATCTCCTCAGTCTGCACCGACTGCGGCGTAAACTCGGCTGTCGGCGAGATATAGCCGATCCATCCGCGGTAGCGCTTGCCCGGAAAACTGTCGGTCGACACAGTGGCGGACATGCCCGGGCGTACCCGTCCCAAATCGGTTTCGGAGACATAGGCACGCACCCACAACGGGTCAGTGATGGCTAGGGTGTAGACAGGGCGCTGCGGCGTCGCCATATCGCCCGGCTCCAGTATGCGATTACGTATTACGCCGTCACTGGGGGCATGAAGGCTGGCATCGTCCAGCGCATGTTTCGCTAGGACAAGTTCGGCTTTGTGCGCCTTCAACGAAGCCTGGGCAGCGGTAATATCCTCCTTGCGCGGCCCCTTGATCACCAGACTGAGCAGTTCAGTGGACGCCTTGACGCGCTCGCGGGATGCCTTGGCCGCCGCCATGGCATTGTCAGCCTGTTCCTTGGAGGCCAGCCCGCGGACACTAAGCTTGTGCAACCGCTGATAGGTACGCTCGGCATCCTGCGCCTGCGCCTCGGCCGCAGCCAGATCGGCCCGTGCCTTGCGGATATCCTCCGGCAGACTGCCGGCCAGCATACGATCCACCACGGCTTGCTGCGCCTCTACCTGCGCCTCGGCACGATCCACGTTTGCCTGCAGGCTTTCGGTATCAAGCTGGGCCAGAAGCTGCCCCTTTTGCACCTGCTCGCCTTCCCGCACCATCATGCGGGCAATGCGCTCGTTGCCGTTGAAGGCAAGCTCCACCTCGCGCACATCGACATTGCCATACAGCTTCAGGGCATCATGGTTATTCTCATGCTGGTATGCCTTCCACCACCAAATGCCACCCACGACGCCTGCCACAAGCAGAACCAGGACCCCGCCAAGTACTCTCTTCTTCATTGCACACCTCGAAACAGGATCATCCTCAGTGATATCATTCCCGATTCAACCGTTTCATGCCAAGTTCGGGGCTTCCGCCCGCCTTCTGATCACCACTTGCTGTAAGCATAGCCATTTCCTGCGCCGAAAACCCAGCATCTGCCCTTGCCGCATCATTGAAAGGGCCGTCCAGCCCATCGGGAAAATGCTTGCAGACCAAATCCCTGAATGTCGCTTCGGGATTCAGTCCGCGCTCAGCACTTAGATGACGAAACCAGCGCGTGCCGAACTGCACATGCGCGATCTCCTCACGATAGATCACCTGCAGAATAGCGGCTGCATCGGCATCGCCGGCCTGTTCCAGCTTGCCGATCATCATCGGTGTCACATCCAACCCCCGAGCCTCCAGCGTACGGGGTACCAGTGCCATACGCTCCAATACGTCATCCGCCGTTCTCTCAGCCATCTCCCACAAGCCGTGATGGGCCGCCATCTCTCCGTAGTCACACCCATGCCGGCGAAGATAATCACGCACCATCGTGAAGTGGCGTGCCTCATCGTCCGCCACACGAACCCAGTCGTCATAGTACTGTTCGGGCATCAATCGGAAACGGTGTACCGCATCCCAAGCGAGGTTGATAGCGTTGAATTCGATATGTGCGACGGCATGCATGGCTGCCAGGCGGCCACGGCGGCTCCCCATACCCCGCCTGGGCACACGTGCCGGAGGAACCAGAACGGGCCGCTCAGGGCGTCCGACGCACTCCACATCAAGCACGGCGGCGTCTCCATCCATCGTCATCTCTTGCCGGCGCAATGCCGCCACGGCGATACGGGTCAACTGCAGCTTCTCATCGACATCAGAGGCGGCCAGTACCCGGCCCGCCATGGCAAACAATCCCTGCTGTACCACTTCCCCTCCTGCTCCCCTTGTTCCGTACATATACCGCCGTCACAATAGGCTGATGCGACATCATAGAGAAGCTGGTGCCCATATGCCTCACCTCATTGAGCAGCGAAACCGCATACTGGCGCTGGCCGCCATGGTGCAGGTCGCCTATCTGGTACAGGACATCGCTCGTCGCGGCACCGCGGATGCCGTCGAGGCCAAGACATGCATCGCCAGTCTTTTTAAAGATTCCGGCAAAGATGTGGAGGAAATATTCGGCGATAGCGGAAAACTCCGTACCGGCATCATCATCCTGACCTCCCTGCTTCAGGGCACCCAGGTCGGACGCGCCAAAGAGCTGATCAAATATGTCGCCAGCCTTATCGCGCTTGAAAGAAAACTGGCCCGCTATCCGGCCATGCTAGAAAAAATCGGAACCGAACTTCCCCGTATCCAGCGCCAGTCGGACTATTTCGGCAGCGTCATGCACGATAACGTCATCGCCGCCATTTCCGGCCTCTATGGCGACACCATCAGCAACATGAAACCGCGTATTATCGTCCTCGGCAAAAACACATTCCTGCAGCAGAACAGCAACACCAACAAGGTACGCGCGCTGCTGCTTTCGGGCATTCGTGCTGCCCACCTGTGGCGCACACACGGAGGCAAGCACCTGCAACTGATCCTGCGACGACGCTCACTGGCCGAACAGGCCGAGACCATGCTGCACGAGATCTCACGCATATAGTTTCTATTCCACTCCATTTGCGTTTTAACACGCTTTGCCTAAAATGAACGGCATGCGTAAGCTGATTTGTCGCCATAGGAAGTCGGCCACCGCCCTGGCGGTGATCTTCGCCGTGCAGATGCTGGCGATGACCTTCTGTGGGACCGAGAATGCACATGCTGCAAACACAGCCATGCTCTCTCATAGCGACATGCATATGCCGTGTCCCATGAAGATGCATGCATCGAAGAAGGCGGATCACTCTCACTGTGCACACTGCCATCCCTCCGCTTTCCATCCTGCTGCGGACCATATCGATCTCGTCGCCACCATATGGATGCCTCTCGCCATCGTTTCGCCCGTCACGGGTGGACAGACAGCATTCGTAGGGCGCGATCATCCACGCGACACTGCATCCGTTCGCGGACCACCACGAAGTTCCTCCCTAATCTACGACATCACTCAGCGCATCCGCGTCTGATTATCTCCTTCTGCTGAAAACCGCCATCCGGCGATGCGGCTCATGCCGCATATTCCTGCGCAGGAGGAAAACTTGCGATATCGAAACACCATTTATGGGCTAATCGCCCTGTATCTTCTGATGCCGGTCACCAGTCAGGCAGGCGACATTCTGACTGTCGATCAAGCGGTGAAACAGGCCGTGGCACATAACCCTAAACTGGCCGCCACCCAGGCACATGCGCATGCACTGACGGAGGTGCCGCCACAGGTCGGAACCCTCCCCGATCCGCGTCTGTCGTTCGATGCTTCCAATCTTCCGGTAAACACGTTCTCCACCACACAGGAGAACATGACGCAGCTTCGGCTCGGTTTATCTCAAGGGATCCCCTTTCCGGGCAAGCTTGGCCTGAAACGGAATGCTGCAAGGTTGGAGGCAGAGGCTGCTGCATCCAGTGTCGACGAGATGCGCCTGAAATTGACCCGGGATGTCCGCATCCACTGGTGGAACCTCTTCTATCTCGACCGGGCGCTCGAGATCGTCCAGGTGAACCAGGCCCTGTTACGAAAGTTCATCACCATTGCCCAGACCAAGTACAAGGTAGGCAAGGGATTGCAGCAGGATGTACTGCTGGCACAGCTGGAACTCTCCAAGATGCTGGATATCCAGATCCGCCTAAAGGGATCTCGCGAAAGCGCCCGTGCACGCTTGAACGCCATGATGAACCGCCCTGCCGACATGGCGATCCGGCTTCCGGAAAAGATCGACGAACACCTTCACGGCATGCCGCAGGAGAAGGTCCTGAGAGATATCGCCATGCGTTCCCGCCCCTTATTCGAGGGACGCCGTGAAGAGGTCAAAGCGGCCCGTACACGCGCCCGACTGGCCGAAAAGGATTACTATCCCGATTTCAGAGTCGGTGCTGCCTATGGGTTCAGACAGGGGAACAACCCAGCCACTGGCGTACCACGCGCCGATCTGGCCAGCATCGGCATCAGCCTGAACCTGCCAGTCTACAGTTCGACCAAACAGGACCGGGCTGTCGCCCAACGGGAGGCGGAAACCGTCCGGGCCGAATTCTCGCTGCAGGATGCACGCGACATCGTCTGGAAGGAGATCTCGACCGCACTGGCCGACTACCAAACGAATAGTCATCAGGTCGAACTGTTCAAGACCGGTATTATTCCGCAGGCCACTCAGACGGTCTCGTCCATGCTAGCCGGCTATCAGGTCAACAAGGTGGATTTCCTGAATCTGATTCGCGCACAGATCACGCTCTACAACTATCAGACCCAATACTGGCAGGCCCTCGCCGGTGCCCGGCAAAGCATGGCACGGCTCGAAGCCGCCGTCGGCAAGGAGAACATCGATGAATAAGAAGACATGGACCGCTGCTGTCGTGACACTGGCACTCGGCCTCTCGGGAGGCTACTGGCTGGCGAACCATATCGGCGGAAAACCATCCCCGACTGCTTCCTCGTCCGAGTCACCGGGCAAGGAGAAACCGCTTTACTACCGCAATCCAATGAACCCGAAGATCACCTCGCCGGTACCGGCCAAGGACGAGATGGGCATGGACTATATCCCAGTCTATGCCGATCAACAGAAACAGAGAGTTCCGGGTACCGTGAGAATCGACCCGACAGTAGTGCAGGATATCGGTGTCCGGACCGCCACGGCCACTCGCGAAACCATCTCGCACGACATCACGACCATGGGGCGTATCGCCTACGACGAGCAGCTTCTGACCCGGCTGCATCCGAAAGTGAAGGGATGGATCGACAAGCTTTTCGTCAGTGAAACCGGTTCGCGAGTCAAAAAGAACACTATGCTTCTTGCCCTCTATTCGCCGGAGCTCGTCACCAGCGAACAAGAGTATCTTCTGGCACTCAAGAATGCCGATACGCTGAAAAAGAGCCCGTTCCCCGATGTGCGTCGAGGAGCCGAAGAACTGGTCCGCTCGTCACGTCAGCGACTGGAATTACTGGATGTGCCAGCGCACCAAATGCGGACGATCAACAAAACACGCAAGGTCATCAAAAACCTCCACATCCACTCCCCCTTTCCTGGCATCGTCGTCCATATCGGCATACGCGAAGGGGAATACGTCACGCCTAAGACGGAGCTCTACCGTATCGCCGACCTCTCCAAGGTGTGGGTCTACGCCGACATCTACGAATACGAACTGCCGTGGGTCCATATGGGGGATAAAACGGAGATGCACCTCGATGCCCTGCCGGGACGCACCTTCCACGGTAAAATCACCTACATCTATCCCTATCTTGATCCCAAGACGCGTACCAACAAGGTGCGCATCGAATTCGACAATCCAGCCATGGTGCTGAAACCGGATATGTTCGCCAATGTGCAAATCCGGACCGATCGCAGGAAGACGCTGGTGATCCCGACAGAGGCCATCATCCGCACCGGCAAAACATCTAGGGTGTTCGTCGAAATCGGCCCAGGCAGGTTTGAACCGCGTGACATCAAGGCAGGCATCAGCGATCACGGTAAAACCGAGCTTCTCTCGGGCGTTCGTGAAGGCGAAACAGTAGTCACATCGTCGCAGTTCCTAATCGATTCCGAGTCCTCCCTGAACGAAGCCACCGCCAAGATGACGGCACCGAAGAAGAAATCCCCCATAAAGATGGGGCAACCCGCGACCACGCCCGCCGGGATGAATATGCGCGGTATGAAGATGGGCGATACAGGCAAGGAAACCTCCCATGAATAGACACCCTGTCATCACACATCACACGATGCAGGATGATATGTCATGATCGGACGGATCATCACCGCATCGCTGAAAAACCGAGTTCTGGTCTTCATAGCCATGGCTCTGTTGATCGTGGGCGGCACCCTGGCGGTCAAGAATATCCCGCTGGATGCCATTCCGGATCTCTCGGATGTCCAAGTTATCGTGTTCACCCAATATCCGGGACAGGCCCCCCAAGTGGTTGAGGATCAGGTCACCTATCCGCTCACGACAGCCATGCTCGCCGTACCGAAGGCCAAAGTGGTGCGAGGTTACTCTTTTTTCGGCCTCTCCTTCGTCTACATTATCTTCAAGGACGGCACGGACATGTATTGGGCCAGAAGCCGCGTGCTTGAATACCTCAACTACGCCGCCAAGCAGCTTCCCCGGGGTGTCACCCCCGCGCTCGGCCCCGATGCCACCGGTGTGGGATGGATCTACGAATATGCACTGGTCGACAAAAGCGGCAAGCACGACCTTTCCGAGCTTCGCTCCATCCAGGACTGGTACCTTCGCTACGGGCTGCAGACAGTGCCCGGCGTCTCGGAGGTCGCCAGTGTTGGCGGCTATGTGAAACAGTACCAGGTCGAGGTCAATCCCAACGCGCTGGCCTACTACAACATTCCTATCTCCAGAGTGAAACGCGCCATACGGCGCAGCAACAACAATGTCGGCGGCCGGCTGATCGAGATGTCGGAGAGCGAATTCATGGTTCGCGCACGGGGCTATATCAAATCGATCGAGGACATTGAGAACATCCCCATCGGCGCGGACAACAAGGGGACACCGATCTTTGTAAAGAATGTAGCCGATGTCCACTTGGGACCAGAACTGCGACGCGGTCTGGCGGAGTTGAACGGCAATGGTGAAGTGGCCGGCGGTGTGGTGGTCATGCGTTACCACGAGAACGCACTCGCTACTATCGACAGGGTCAAGAAGAAGCTGGCTGAACTGAAGGCGGGACTTCCAGACGGCGTAGAGATCGTTCCGACCTACGACCGTAGCAGTTTGATCAAGCGTGCGGTGAGCAACCTCAAAGACAAACTGATCGAGGAATTCATCGTTATCTCGCTGGTCTGCATCCTCTTCCTGCTGCATGCCCGGTCCGCACTGGTCGCCATCATCACGCTTCCACTGGGCGTGCTGATAGCCTTCATCCTGATGAAGTGGCAGGGTCTAGGGGCCAATATCATGAGTCTTGGCGGCATCGCAATCGCATTGGGCGCGATGGTGGACGGCGCCATCGTCATGATCGAGAACGCCCACAAGCATCTTGAGCAGGCCGGTCGAGAAAAGGGTGACCCACTCGACTCAAACGAGCGTTGGATGGCCATCGGCACGGCGGCTAGGGAGGTGGGCCCGGCCCTCTTCTTCTCTCTACTGATCATCACGGCGTCATTCCTGCCTGTCTTCACTCTGCAGGCACAGGAGGGAAGACTGTTCTCGCCACTGGCATTCACCAAAACCTATTCGATGGGTGCCGCAGCAATTCTTGCCGTGACGCTGGTACCTGTTCTGATGGGCTATTTTATTCGCGGTCGAATCATGCCGGAAGCGAGAAATCCGGTGAATCGCTGGCTGGTTATGCTGCATCGACCTGTCCTGAACACTGTGCTCAAGGGAAAATGGATCTCGCTTGGCGTGGCTATGGCGATCCTTGTTAGTGCGCTCTATCCCATCTCTAGAACCGGCGGTGAATTCATGCCGCCACTGGACGAGGGGGATATCCTCTACATGCCGACCACTCTTCCCGGCATCTCGATCACCAAGGCCAAGGAACTGCTGCAACAGACCGATCGCATCCTACGGACCTTCCCTGAGGTGGAGAGCGTGTTCGGTAAGGCCGGGCGCGCCGATACCTCAACGGATCCCGCACCACTCTCGATGCTAGAGACCGTCATCCACCTGAAACCCCACAGTGAATGGCCGAATCCGGAGATGACCACCCGGCAACTGATGGACAAGATGGACAAGGCCATCCAGTTCCCGGGGCTCTCCAACTCGTGGAGCTATCCGATCAAGACACGCAATGACATGCTCTCGACCGGTATCAAGACACCGGTCGGCGTAAAGGTCTCGGGACCCGATCTGGCTGTGTTACAACAGCTGACCCAAAAGATCGAAAGCATCCTCAAGAAGATGCCAGACACCCTGTCCGCCCTAGGCGACCGCTCTGTCGGCGGCCACTACCTCGACATCGATATCAAACGGCGCGAAGCGGCTCGGTACGATCTGACCATTGGTGATGTCGAGGATGTCATTCAATCGGCTATCGGCGGTATGAACATCACCCGTACTGTCGAGGGGCTGGAGCGCTATCCGGTCAACCTGCGCTATCCGCGTGCTTACCGGAATGATATCGACAGTCTGAAACGGGTACTGGTGCCCACTCCGACAGGGGTACAGATCCCTCTGGCTCAGGTGGCGGATATCCGACTTGAAAACGGACCACCATCGATCAAAAGCGAAGGTGCGCGTCCCAATTCGTGGATCAATGTCGACACCCGTAGTTCCGATATCGGTGGTTACGTGAAACGAGCCCAACAGGCTGTTACCAGACAGCTGGAGTTGCCGGCCGGTTATGCAATCAGCTGGTCCGGTCAATTCGAGTATATGCAACGCGCCACCGCGCGGCTGAAGATCGTGATCCCGCTGACGCTGCTGACGATCTTCCTGCTGCTCTATTTCAACTTCCGTAATCTGATCACGCCACTTATCGTCATGCTCGCCGTACCATTCGGACTGGTCGGCGGTTTCTGGCTGCTCTGGTTGCTCGGTTTCAATATGTCGGTAGCCGTCGCTGTCGGCTTTATCGCTCTGGCCGGACTGGCAGTGGAAATAGGCGTGCTGGTACTCACCTTCATCGATCAGGAATTGGAAGCGTTGCGTAACGGGAAACAGACACGACTCTCTGCTGTCGACATCATGGAAGCGGTACGGAATGGCACCAGCCAGCGGGTTCGGCCGATCACCATGACGGCTGCCGCCGTGACGGCCGGCTTACTCCCCATTCTGTGGGGTTCAGGTACCGGCTCGGACGTCATGAAACGCATCGCCGCCCCCATGGTTGGCGGGATGGTCACCACCACCCTTCTGTCTCTGTTGGTCCTGCCGCTGATCTATGCCATGGTTCTACAATGGCAGGCGAGACGATGCAGAGATATTCCGGCACGCGCGGAAATCAATCATTCGGATAAGAGGGAGTAGATAACATGCAGGATCCCGTTTGCGGTATGGAGGTTATGGCGGACAGTCCGCATGAGCGGACATTCCGCGGTACCGATTTCCGTTTCTGCAGCGAACACTGCCTGAAGAAGTTCAACGAAAGCCCTGTCACGTATTTAGGCGACGACTGTGCCATCGATCCGGTGTGCGGCATGCTGGTACCTCACACATCGACCAACCATCTTGAACACGACGGCAAGGATGTCTACTTCTGCAGCCGGCACTGTGTGGAGAAGTTCGAGGCCGATCCGGCAGCATTCCCTGAAAGGGACGAGGCGAGCGAATCCACCACTCCCGAACCGGTCACAGCCGAGAACCGGGATGAAACCTACTTCTGTCCGATGTGTCCGGGACAGGAGCAGCAGGGACCGGGAATCTGCAAGGTCTGCGGCATGGCACTAGAACCGAAGGGAGCACCGGCCCTTCCGGAGAAAACAGAATACTTCTGTCCGATGCACCCGGAGGTGATCAGCGACGAACCGGGCAACTGCCCGAAATGCGGCATGGCCCTGGAGCCACGCACCGTGGTCGTCGATGAGAAGAACGAAGAGCTTGACGATATGACCCGCCGCTTCTGGATTAGTACCGCACTGGCTCTGCCAGTCTTCGCGCTAGCCATGGTCGCCGATCTGGCGCCTAACTGGCTTCCGGCTTCACTCTCCATGGGCACGGTGCAGTGGGCCGAGTTCGTGCTGGCCACACCAGTAGTATTGTGGGGCGGTTGGCCTTTCTTCGAACGTTTCTGGTTGTCGATCAAGACATGGAATCTGAACATGTTCACGCTGATCGGACTCGGCGTAGCGGTCGCCTGGAGCTACAGCGTAGTCGCCCTGCTCACACCAAGCATCTTTCCACCGATCATGCAGACAGAGAGCGGTCACGTACATGTCTACTTCGAGGCTGCAGCTGTTATCACGGCGCTGGTCCTGCTCGGTCAGGTGCTTGAACTCAGGGCCCGCTCACGTACCAACGAAGCCATCAAACTACTCCTCGGCATGGCTCCGAAGACGGCACGGCGTATCGCTGACGACGGTTCCGAAGCGGATGTGCCATTGGAAGAGGTACAGGTCGGCGACAGGCTGCGTGTACGTCCAGGGGAGAAGGTGCCGGTTGATGGCGAGGTGGTCGAGGGCGAGAGCCATGTCGACGAATCGATGGTCACCGGCGAACCTATTCCAGTCGGCAAAGCGGCAGGTGACAAACTGATCGGCGCTACTGTCAATGGCACCGGCAGCCTGGTGATGCGGGCCGAAAAGGTCGGTACGGACACCTTGCTCTCGCAGATCATCAACATGGTGGCCGAGGCGCAACGCTCGCGCGCCCCGATCCAGAAACTGGCCGATACCGTAGCGGGATACTTCGTTCCGACTGTCGTAAGTGTGGCGGTTATCGCCTTTATCGCATGGTTCGTCATCGGCCCGGAACCGAGACTGGCACACGCCATCGTCAATGCCGTGGCAGTGCTGATCATCGCCTGTCCCTGCGCTCTGGGACTGGCCACGCCGATCTCGATCATGGTCGGTACCGGTCGCGGTGCGACGGCTGGCGTGCTCATCAAAAATGCCGAATCACTCGAGATCATGGAGAAGGTCGACACCATCGTGGTGGACAAGACCGGCACACTAACTGAAGGACATCCGGAACTGACCTCGGTGACTCCGGTAGGCGACACCGATGCCGACAACGCACTGCGTATCGCCGCCAGTCTGGAGCGGTCCAGCGAACATCCGCTGGCCGCCGCCATCGTGCGCGGTGCCGAAGAGAAAGAGCTGAAGCTAACTAGCACCACCGGCTTCGCCTCGATCACCGGTAAAGGTGTATCGGCAAACGTGGACGGCAAACGGGTATTGCTCGGTAACACGGCACTGATGCGGGACGAGAAGATCGATCTCGGTGAGACGCAGAGCCAGGCTGATGCACGCCGTGACGAGGGCGAGACAGTAATGCTGATGGCCGTGGACGGCAAACTGACAGCCCTGATCGGTGTATCCGATCCGATCAAGAAAAGCACCGCAGCAGCTGTGAGCGATCTGCATCACGAAGGAATCTCGGTGGTCATGTTGACGGGAGACAGCCGGAAAACGGCTGCATCCGTGGCAGAGCGGCTTGGTATTGACCGTTTCGAGGCAGAGGTACTGCCCAGACAAAAGGCTGAAGTGATCAAAGAACTGCAAAACGAGGGGCGAACGGTCGCCATGGCCGGTGATGGCATCAACGATGCCCCGGCACTTGCACAGGCACACGTCGGTATCGCCATGGGTACCGGCACCGATGTCGCGATGGAATCTGCCGGCGTGACCTTGGTCAAGGGCGAACTGACCGGTATCGTGCGCGCAATCCGCCTCTCCCGTGCCACCATGCGCAACATCCGCCAGAATCTCTTCTTCGCCTTTATCTACAATTCGGCCGGCGTACCAATTGCAGCGGGTGTCCTCTACCCCTTCTTCGGAATCCTGCTCTCGCCAATTATTGCTGCTGCCGCCATGAGCTTCAGCTCGGTCTCCGTCATTACCAACGCCCTGCGACTGAAGCAGGCCAAACTGTAGTATCGTACCACCGCAGCAACAGGCACTTGCACTTGCACAAGAAATATGCATTAAGGCCCTCATATGAGGCAGGTAATTCGCAACATACAACAATTCACTCACATAAATAGACATAAGGTGTTGATTTATAAGTTATATATACCCATATAAAATATCATACCTTGATGGCACTTCCATTGCTCTCCTTCTGAAAAGCCATTTCTGAAAGGAGAAGATATGGAAGCAGTGGAATACCTTCTCAAGGCAGCAGGCCATGTGGGGAATCTGACAAACAGCAAGATCGAACAGATACAAGGCATCATGCGACGTTCCCGGACTCTAGCACTCAATGCCGCCATTGAATCAGCACGTGCCGGTACGGCGGGTCAGGGGTTTAGCGTTGTCGCCAACGAAATGAAAACGATCTCGGATGAGATCACCGGACTCGCCTCTTCGCTACAGGGCGAACTGAAGGAACAACTGGAACAGCTTAACCACAACGCCTCGGTCGCCACCTCCGAACTGAGAAAAGTCCGGGGAGAACGGCTGGCCGACTTGGCACATAACGCAGTAGAGATCGCCGATCGCAACCTCTTCGAACGCACATGTGATGTGCGCTGGTGGGCAACCGACCCGGCCGTCTGGGAGTGCGCCGCCGACCCTCATTCGAAGGCCAAGCAGGAGCATGCATCACACCGCCTAGGCGTAATCCTAGGATCCTACACAGTCTATCTCGATCTCTGGATCGCTGATACCAATGGAAAGGTGATCTCCAACGGGCGCCCCTCGCGCTATTCAAATGTGACCGGACGGGATGTGTCACGAACGCAATGGTTCCAGGAAGCCATTTCCACACAGGACGGAACGGAATTCACCGTCGCCGACATCTCGCGCGAACCGGCTCTCGATAATGCAATGACAGCCACCTATTCGACTGCCATCCGTGCCGGTGGCGATACGAACGGAGGGGTGATCGGCGTACTCGGCATCTTTTTCGACTGGAGCTCCCAGGCAAAGGATATCGTCAGAGGCATTCGCCTCAGTCCTGAGGAGTGGGAGAGGACTCGTTGCCTGCTTATCGATTCAAAGCATCGCATCATCGCTTCCAGCGATGGCAATGGCATCCTCTCCGATCACTTCCCACTTGATGTCAGCCGCGGCACACAGGGACATTACACCATCGATGATCAGGTTCTGATCGGTTACGCCCTGACACCCGGATACGAGACATATAAAGGACTCGGCTGGTATGGCGTGATTACGCAGTGGGAAGAAACATAGATCAATCGATAGCGGCTGTCCTATCGATCGTACATCTCCTGATAATCGATCAGCCTTACTGCTCTACGGCCAGCTCCTCGAATGCACGCATTGCCTCGGCGGCATACATCAAGGAAGGACCACCGCCCATATAGATGGCCACACCAAGCGCCTCCTCGAATTCTTCGCGCGAGACGTCCAGTGACAACAACGCCTTGGTATGAAAACCGATGCACCCCTTGCAGTGCGTGGCCACACCAATGGCCAGGGCCATCAACTCCTTCTGTTTCCTCTCCAGCACACCATCCGCCATGGCAGCACTGGCCATCGCCGAGAAACCCTGCATCACATCTGGCTTATCCCTGCGCAAATCACTGATCGCATGGGAAAGGTTCCGGGTCAGCTCTCTGTATTCGTTACCATCACGCATCGAAATGCCTCCTCCGGACTCATGAAAGTCGTACACGTTTATGTATGGAGCAGGGCGCAAGACAGCGCCCCGCTCCGCAACATGCACTAATCTTTCAGCCGGGTCAGGCCAAGCTGCTTCATGATCGCCTTCTCATAGAACGGCTCCGAGGCGCCCTTCTTCATCTTGCGTATGAAATACTTCTCGAAACCGACTTTGGCCAGATGGACCCAGCGCCCCTCTTTGGCCCAGGCAACATTGCGCGGCGGAATCTGCGGGTCGGCCACGAATGCGATGCCGGTATCACCCATGTCGGCCAAGCAGACAGCCGCCCAGGTGCCGACCTTCTCGGGCGACTCACCCTTCATATCGTTAATGATGTTGTGCACTGCTGCCGTGGTCATCGATTCGATCATGAATCCGGTCTTCGGGGTGCCGCAGGGCAACGGCGTCTTCTCGACCGGCGGGATGGCCACAATAACGCCTGTACCGTAGATATTGTTATAAGTTGGGTTCTGCTGGTACTCGTTGATGATCACAAAACCCATCGGGTTGGCCAGATTCTCCACTCCAACCAACGCATTAATACCACGGAATGCCGGCATCAGCATAGAGTATTTGAACGGAAGCTCGCCGGAGGCGACTGTCTCGCCGTTGCGGTCGACCTCCTCGTAGTGCACCACGCCATCATCGACCTTCGTGGTTTTGCAGTTGGTGATGAACTTGATATCACGCTTACGCAGTTCGGACTCGAGAAGCAGCTTGGAGTTCTCGACACCGCCCAGTCCCAGATGACCAATATAGGGTTCGGGGGTGATATAGGTCATCGGCACCTTGTCGCGGATGCCGCGTTTGCGAAGCTCCGTATCGAGAATCAGCGCGTACTCGTAGCCCGGTCCGAAACAGGAAACACCCTGCACCGCACCGACGACGATCGGCCCGGGATCCTTGCAGAACTCCTCAAAGTTTTTCAGTGCCGTTTCGGCATGATCAACATGGCAGATGGACTGGGTGTACTTCTCTGGGCCCATCCCCTCGACCGTCTCGAACGCCAACCTCGGCCCGGTGGCGATCATCAGATAGTCGTAGCTCATCTCGTCGCCATTGGCGAGCTGAAGCTTGTTCTCCTCCGGCATCACCTTCTCCACACCGGAAGGCACAAACTCGATGCCCTTCTTCTTCAGGTAGGGCTCGCACTGAAAGCTGATCTCCTCACGGCTGCGCCAACCGACAGCCACCCACGGGTTGGACGGCGTAAAGTGGAAATAGTCAACATTCGACACCACGGTAACCTTGTGGTCACCGCCCAGCTTGTCGAGCGCTGCCTTCATCTCGTAGGCGGCCGGCATGCCCCCGATACCAGCCCCCATAATGACTACATGTGCCATGTTATGTTACCTCCTTTGAGTCAGCGGAACGGGAATCGTTCCAGGTGCACGCGATGCACCTCTATCCAAATTGGAATACCACTGGGGATTATAGTCGAAAAAAAGGCGAGGTCCGTGACAAAGTCACTCCTCCAGCCGGGCCGTCTCCTTGATCGCCTCGACGTCGAGGATCTCGATCTTGCCACGGTGCAGCTTCAACCAGCCGTGACGTTCAAAATCCTTCAATACACGGCTGACCACCTCACGGGCTGTACCCAGCTCCGCCGCAATCTCCTGATGCGTCACGCAAAACGGCGTGGAGGGCTCTTTGTGCAGGGCTAGCCGACGGGCGATCCGGACATCCATACGACCGAAGGCGACATCCTCGACCAGGGTCATCAAATCCGATATACGACGCCCGACGCAGCGCATGACGAAGGCACGAAAAGCCTCCGATTGGGCCATGGCGGCCTGAAAGGTCTCCGAAGGGATCATCACCAGCTCCGTGTCGGTTTCGGCCACCCCTTCGGCCGGGTAGTCCTGATGGCCGAGCAGGCAGGTCGTCGTCAACATGCAACTCTCCCCCGCTCCGACACGAAAGAGAAGAATCTCATGCCCCTCGGCATCCATCTTCTGCACGCGTACCGATCCCCTGGTCACCAGCACATACCCCTTGCAGGGGTCGCCGGACCGGAACATGACATAACCGGTTGCCACGCGCTTGATCTGTGCCGATGCGGCCGCCTTCAGCCACGCGGGATCGTCGATCGCCGCCAACTCCGGAAAGCGCGCCATCCATTCATTCATTTATGTCCCCCTGCATACGTCCATATCATAATGACATAGACGGAATATCAAGCTATCGACACACCAACGGTTGACAACCACGCAGATCATTCAACACGGGTCAGTCACCGAGCGCATGCTCCAGTCGTTCGCAGGCAACACGCAACACCTTCAATCTGGCATAACGTTTGTCGTTTCCCTCGATCAACTCCCACGGCACCCGGCTAGTACCGGTGCGTTCGACCATGTCGTTGACCGCCTGTTCATACGCATCCCATTTCTCGCGATTGCGCCAGTCCTCGTCTGTCAGCTTCCACCGTTTATAGGGTGTATTCTGCCGCTCCCTGAAACGCGCCAGCTGTTCATCCTTGCCGATCTGGAGCCAGTATTTCACCAGCACGATACCATGCTCGACCAGTTGCTCCTCGAAATCGTTGATCTCGGCATAGGCACGGGTCCAGGCCTGTTCGCTGGTCAGTCCCTCGACACGTTCAACCAGCACACGCCCATACCAGCTACGGTCGAAGATGGTCACCTTTCCAGCCCGGGAGAGATGTCGCCAGAAACGCCAGAGATAGTGATGCGCCCTCTCCTCGTCGGTCGGCTCGGCCACCGGAATCACCTGATAGTTACGCGCCTCCATCGCTCGCGTTACACGGCGGATCGCACCGCCCTTGCCCGCCGCATCCTGACCCTCGAACAACAGAATGGTGGAGATCCCTCTGGCAAGTGCCTTCCGATGCAGCAGATGCAAACGCCCCTGCAGTTTTTCAAGCTGCTTCTTGTATTCCGATTTTTTTACCTTCAGCGACATGTCGAGTATCGAAAAAATGGACTTTTTCGGAAGCTCGTCGGCGCCGTTCAGCCCTACGGTCTCGGGCACCATTTGCGCACCATCCATATCAGAATGAGGTAGCCCGTCATTCCTATGTCGATCGAGGCGATCGAGGTGAGCGGTCATGGTATTCCGAATGGTCGTGGCGACGGCGAGATTGCGATAGTTGGGATCCGTCCCCTCGATGATGGACCAGGGAGAGCGATGGCTGGTATGGGTAATAGCCCGTTCCGCCGCGGCGACGAAATCGTGGTGCATGCGCCAGTGCTGCCAATCCATCTCATTGACACGCCAGCTCAGTAAGGGATCCTTCTGTAACTGTTCAAGCCGTCTCTTCTGGGCCTTCTTGCCCAGATGCATCCAAAACTTGAGAATCAACGCACCATCATCGGCAAGCGCATCCTCGAATGCCGTCACACGCTCCAGCTTACGGTCGAACTCGGCATCATTGATGCGGTTATGCACACGATCAAGCAGCGATGATGAATACCAGGAGTCGAGAAAAAGACCGACCCGCCCCTTCGGCGGAAGGTCACGCCAGAATCGCCAGTACTCGGGCCGCTCACGCTCCTCTCCGGATGGGGAACCATAGGCCCGAGTCATCAGCCAGCGCGGATCCATCCAGTCGTTCAGCGTATTCACGGTCGCCCCTTTGCCACCACCATCGACACCGGCGAACACCACTACGACGGGGAACGCAGACTGCTCTCGTAAAAGGCGCTGTAGTTCGAGCAGTTCCTGACGCAACCGGTTCTTTTTTTCACGGTACGTCCGATTGCCCACTTTTCGACCAAGCTCTGCTGTTCTGAACAAATACAACCTCCGATGTCCACTCTAGCCTACCGAAACCCGGAGAACACGAAAAAGGGGGACTGCGATGCAGCCCCCCTTCACGAATAGCGTTCCAACTTCAGGGAAGTGTGGGACGGTGGATATGATTAAGACGTTCATCCGTCAAGCTCTTGAGGAAGGCAATCAAGTCGGCCTTTTCCCTGTTGGTCAGATGCAGCGGAGCAATCAGATCGCTCTGATGCGGATTCTTGGGATTACCACCGGCATTGTAGTGATCAACCACCTGCTCCAGTGTCGAAAAAGCGCCGTCATGCATAAAGAAGAGGAACGATGCCGAGTTATAGAGGGATGGCGTTTTGAATGCTCCCTTGTCTTGGGGATCATGCGTCACGGCATAGCGACCGTCATCCTCCTTCAACGGTCCCACCTGCGGCACACCGATGTTATGGAAACCGTTGTCGGTCAGTAGTGGCGGTGTATGACAGGCGATGCACTGCGCCTTGTCTTGAAACAGCTCGAAGCCGCGTTTTGCGGCCGGGGAGATCGCCTCGTCATCTCCCCTGACATAGCGCTGGAAGGGCGAGTCGGTCGCGATCAGTGTCCGCTCATAGGCAGCAATCGCCTTGGCGATGTTCTCCCGCGTCGCATCCTCGCCGAACACCTTGTTGAACTCCTTCCTGTAACCGGAAACGGCGTTTACCTTCTTCACCGCATCCTCGACGGGTCCGCCCATCTCACCGGCTGCAGAGAGAGGTCCCATATGTCCCGGCAGCGCACCAGTCTGCTCCTCCAGTGAGGCTGCACGACCATCCCAGAACTGCGACGTGTAATAGGCAGCATTGATCCATGAGGGCGCCCAGCGACCCAGTTCACCACCATGACCAAATGCCCGGGCAGTATGGCCGGCGCCACCGGCGAACGGCAG
>DATFLK010000066.1:0-10393 GCA_035267815.1 Mariprofundaceae bacterium
CCGCCGGCATGGGCCATATCGACCACCTTACGCGTGGTCTCCACGTTGTACTCATAGGTGGAGGGGGTCTTCATGTCCGGCATCAGCGAGCCGTCCATCATCACCGACGTGAAGCCGGACTGGATGGAGCGCAGGCAGACGGCCGGTTCGGCGCCATGATCCTGATGCATGACCACCGGGATATGGGGATACTGCTCGACGGCAGCTTCGATCAGGTGGCGCAGGAATGCCTCGCCGGCGTATTTGCGGGCACCCGCGGAACCCTGCATGATCACGGGGCTGTTGGTCTCGTCAGCCGCCTGCATGATCGAGTGTACCTGCTCCATGTTGTTGACGTTGAAGGCAGGCATGCCGAAAGAGTTTTCGGCCGCATAATCGAGTAGTTGTCGCATTGAAATCAGAGCCATGGTACTTCCTCCTGAAAAAGTTTAACTATTTAAGCTGATATTGATCGTTTGTTCTAAAAAATGCAATTTTCCTTATGTTTCAAGTGGCTATAGAGGGTGGTTTCGCCCCGGTCAATCGGTTTCACCCACCCTGACGATCTGCATGCTGTTGGTCGCACCCGAACGTCCCATTGAGGTGCCGAGTGTGATGACGATCAGATCGCCCGGATCGGCCAGTCCGGCATCAACGAGGTGCTTCTCGGCATCGCGGATCGCCGCCTCACTGGCCTCGGCCGTGTAGCTGTTGTCATGCACGCGCGGTGTGACGTTGCGATAGAGCGAGACACGCCCACTGGTCGCGGGGAAAGGGGTCAGTGCATAGATCGGGACCTCACCCAGATGGCGGGACATGTAGAGCGTGGTGTTGCCGCTGTGGGTATAGGCCGCGATCGCCTTGATCGGCATGATCTTGGCCGTATCCATGGCCATGCGCGCGATGCATTCGTCCACAGACTGCGGTTCACGCGGGCTGCGCGTCGTCATCGATGGCATGACGTTCTGCTTCTCGGTTTCGAGACAGGTTTGGTGCATGAATCGCACGGTCTCCACCGGATAGTTGCCGCTGGCCGTCTCGCCCGAGAGCATGACAGCATCGGTGCCGTCCAGCACGGCGTTGGCCACATCGGAGACCTCGGCGCGGGTCGGAACCGGATTGGTGATCATCGACTCCATCATCTGCGTGGCAACGATGACCGGACAGAGGTGCTTCGGGGCCAGCCGCAGGATCCGTTTCTGGACCGGTGGCACGGCGGCATCGCCGATCTCCACGCCCAGATCACCACGGGCCACCATCACCGCATCGGAGGCGTGCAGGATCTCCTCCAAGTTCTTGACCGCCTCGGCGCGCTCGATCTTGGCCACGATGCCGGCCTGACCGCCAGCCTTGTGGATCAGGTCGCGTGCCTCGTGGATATCCTCGGCAGAGCGGGGGAAGGAGATGGCGATGTAGTCCGCGCCCAGACGAACGGCGGTCTTGATGTCTTCCTTGTCCTTGTCAGTCAGGGCCTTGGCGGAGAGACCACCTCCGGCACGATTGATGCCCTTGTTGTTGGAGAGCTCGCCGCCATTGACGACGCTGCAGTGAATCTCGGCGCCCTCCACCTTCTCGACGTCCATGACGATCAGACCGTCGTTGAGCAGCAACCGGGCACCCGGTTCGACGTCGTCGACCAGCTTCTTGTAGGCGATGCCAACACGCCCGTCGTCACCATCTTCCAGCGGCAGGGCCGCATCGAGGATGAAGGACTGGCCCGGCTCCAGCCAGGTCTTGCCGGTCTTGAACTTGCCAATGCGGATCTTGGGGCCCTGCATGTCGGCCAGGACGCCGACGATGACCCCATGCCTGGCTGCGGCCTCGCGGACGGCCTCGGCACGATGGACATGGTCATCGGCGGTACCGTGCGAGAAATTGAGGCGAACAATGTTGACGCCTGCCTGGACCAGCTGATCCACAACCTCGGGGGATTCGGAGGCAGGCCCCAGTGTAGCAACGATTTTAGTACGACGAATATTGCTCACGATTTGGCACGCTCCTCTAGGATTGCAACGGCCGGCAGCTTCTTGCCCTCGAGGAACTCGAGGAAGGCGCCGCCGCCGGTGGAGATATAGGAAACCTTGTCGGCGATATCGTATTTGTCTACCGCGGCCAGTGTGTCACCACCGCCGGCGATCGAGAAGGCCGGGCTCTCGGCAATGGCCAGCGACAGCGCTTTGGTCCCTTCGCCGAACTGGTCGAACTCGAAGACGCCCACGGGACCGTTCCAGACGATCGTGCCGGCGCTCTTCAGAAGCTCAGCATACTGCCTAGCGGTGTCGGGACCGATATCGAAGATCATGTCGTCGTCGGCGACCTCGTCGACCTTCTTGACGGTCGCTTCGGCTGACTCGGAGAACTCCTTGCCCACCACGACGTCGGTCGGCACCGGGATCTCGCCGCCCTTGGCACGGGCTGCCTCCATCAGGCGCTTGGCCTCGGGGATCAGATCCTCTTCGTAGAGTGACTTTCCGACGTTGTGGCCGGCCGCGGCGATGAAGGTATTGGCAATGCCGCCGCCGACGATCAGCTGGTCGACGATCGTGGAGAGCGAATCAAGCACGGTCAGCTTGGTGGATACCTTGGAGCCGCCGACGATAGCCGCCATCGGCCGCTTCGGGGCATCGAGCGCTTTGCCCAGTGCGTCGAGTTCGGCGGCGAGCAGCGGACCGGCGCAGGCTACCGGCGCGAAGCGGGCGACGCCGTGCGTCGAGGCCTGGGCGCGGTGAGAGGTGCCGAAGGCGTCCATCACGTAGATGTCGCACAGGGCGGCGTACTTCTTCGAGAGGTCCTCGTTGTTCTTCTTCTCGCCATTGTTGAAACGGACATTCTCAAGGATGACGACATCGCCGTCATTCATCTCGGGGGCACTGTCGAGGTAACCCGTGACCAGCCTGACCTCCTTGTCGAGCAGGCCGGAGAGGTGGTCGGCGACCGGCTTCAGAGAGAACTCCTCGGCATACTCACCCTCGGTGGGGCGGCCCAGATGGGACATCAGCATCACACGGGCACCGGCCTTCACGGCGTGCTCGATGGTCGGCAGGCTGGCGCGGATGCGCTTGTCGGAGGTGACTTTCCCGTTCTTGATGGGGACATTGAGGTCCTGACGGATCAGCACACGCTGGGCCGACAGGTCCAGATCGGTCATCTTGATTACGGACATGGTTTCGTTTTCTCCTTGTAGCTATTGAAAATATTTTGCTAAATCACTGCCTCTGCAGCGGCTTAACGAAATGTTTTCAATCCATTCCCGCGAGGGAGAGGGAGGGGCGATGAGCGCCCCTCCCGCAGGGTTCCCTTTACCCGGCGACGTGCCGGACCATGCGCATCATGTTGCAGGTATAGCCGTACTCGTTGTCGTACCAGCTCACCACCTTGATGAAGGTGCCGTCCAGTGCGATACCGGCGCCGGCATCGAAGGTCGACGGTGCGGCGTTACCACGGAAGTCGGTGGAAACCACCTTTTCGTCGGTATAACCGAGCACACCCTTCAGCTCGCCTTCGGAGGCGGCCTTCATGGCTGCGCAGATGTCGTCATAGGAGGCATCGCTGTTCAGCTCGGCCGTCAGGTCGACGACGGAGACATCCGAGGTCGGCACGCGGAAGGCCATGCCGGTCAGTTTGCCGTTCAGGTCCGGAAGCACCTTGCCGACGGCCTTAGCTGCACCCGTGGAGGAGGGGATAATGTTCTCCAGGATACCACGACCGCCGCGCCAGTCCTTCATCGACGGACCGTCGACGGTTTTCTGGGTGGCCGTGGCGGCGTGCACCGTGGTCATCAGGCCGCGCTTGATGCCGAACTTGTCGTGCAGCACCTTGGCGACCGGCGCCAGACAGTTGGTGGTGCAGGATGCGGCCGAGATGATTGTCTGGCCGGCATAGGTCTCGTGGTTGACGCCGTAGACGAACATCGGCGTGGCATCCTTGGAAGGGGCGGACTGCACCACCTTCTTGGCACCGGCGTCGATGTGTTTCTGGCAGGTCTCCTCGGTCAGGAAGAAGCCAGTGCACTCGAGCACGACGTCCACATCGACCTCGTTCCACTTCAGGTTGGCCGGATCGCGCTCGGCGGTCAGGCGGATGGTGTTGCCGTCGACGACCAGGTTGTCGCCGCTGACTGAGACGTCACCGCCGAAACGGCCATGCACGGAATCGAACTTCAACATGTAGGCCAGATAGTCGGCCTCCAGCAGATCGTTGATGGCGACCACCTGCATCTCCGGAAAATCCTTGGCGATGGCGCGGAAGGCCATGCGACCGATGCGGCCGAAGCCATTGATACCAACTCGTATAGTCATGTTAATCCTCCGTTGTTTCGATAGTAAAAGACGTTAAAAAAGCTCGGAGACGGTGTTCACCACGTTGTCGACGGTGAAGCCGAACTCCTTGAACAGTTCGCCGGCCGGTGCCGATTCGCCGAAGCGGTTGAGGCCGATCACCTTCCCCTCCAGGCCGACATACTTGTGCCAGAAGTCGGTGACACCCGCCTCGACGGCGGCACGCTTGGTCACGGACGCCGGCAGTACCGATTCACGATAGGCCGCATCCTGGGCATCGAAGATCTCGCTGCACGGTATGGAGACGACGCGAACCTTGCGGCCCTGCTCGACCAGCTTTGCCTGGGCATCCATGGCCAGCTGCACCTCGGAACCGGTGGCGATGATGATCGCTTCCGGCGTGCCGTCGCAGTCCGAGAGGATGTAGCCACCGCGAGCGATGTCCGCCACCTGCGCGTCGGTATACTCCTGACAGGGCAGACCCTGACGGGAGAAGATGAGGCAACTCGGGCCATCGGTACGCTCGATGGCGCTTCTCCATGCCACGGCCGATTCCACCGCGTCACAGGGACGCCAGGTCCGCATGTTGGGGATCAGGCGCAACGTCGAGATCTGCTCGACCGGCTGGTGGGTCGGGCCATCCTCGCCCAGTCCGATGGAGTCATGCGTATAGACGAAGATCGACTGGATCTTCATCAGTGCGGCCATGCGCAGGGCGTTGCGGGCATACTCGGAGAACATCAGGAAGGTACCGCCGAACGGAATAATGCCACCGTGCAGTGCCATGCCGTTGATGGCAGCGCTCATGCCGAATTCGCGAACGCCCCAGTGGACGTAGTTGCCCGCCGGTGTCTCCTTGGAGAAGGCCACCGCCTCGGGCCACTTGGTGTTGTTGGAGGGGGCGAGATCGGCAGAGCCGCCCACCAGCTCCGGCAGGGCCTTGGCGAAGGTGCCGATGGTCTTGCCGGAGGCGACACGGCTGGCCCAACCGGGCTTCTCGGCGCGCAGCTCGTTGATCCATGCGGTGGCCGCTTCTTCCCAGTTGTCCGGCAGTGCGCCATTGATGCGACGCTCGAACTCTGCGGCCAGTTCCGGATGTTCGGCACGGTAGGCCTCAAAGCGCGATTCCCAGTTGGATTGTGAGGTGCTGCCCTTGCTCTTGGCGTCCCAGCCGGCGTAGACATCCTCGGGGATCACGAAGGGCTCATACTCCCAGCCCAGCTCCTTGCGAACCAGGGCGACCTCCTCGTCACCGAGGGCGGCGCCGTGGCAGTCATGGCTGCCCGCCTTGTTGGGAGAGCCGTAACCGATGACAGTCTTGCAGCAGATCAGGGTCGGCTTGCCGGTCTCGGCGCGCGCCGTCTCGATGGCCTGCTTGATCTCGTCGGCGTCGTGGCCGTTGACGTTGGGGATCACCTGCCAGCCATAGGCCTCGAAGCGCTTCACCGTATCGTCGGTGAACCACCCCTCAACTTCGCCGTCGATGGAGATGCCGTTGTCGTCGTAGAAGGCGATCAGCTTGCCCAGACCGAGGGTGCCGGCCAGTGAGCAGGCCTCATGCGAGATGCCCTCCATCATGCAGCCGTCGCCCAGGAAGACGTAGGTGTGGTGATCGACAATGTCGTGGCCGGGTCGGTTGAACTGGCCGGCCAGCATCGCCTCGGCGATGGCCATGCCGACGCCGTTGGTGATGCCCTGGCCGAGCGGGCCGGTGGTGGTCTCGATGCCCGGCGCATAACCGTACTCCGGGTGGCCCGGTGTCTTCGAGTGCAGCTGGCGGAAACGCTTGATCTCGTCCATCGGCAGGTCGTAGCCGGTCAGGTGCAGCAGGGAGTAGATCAGCATGGAGCCGTGGCCGTTGGACAGGATGAAACGGTCGCGGTCGGCCCAGCCGGGGTTGGCGGGGTTGTGCTTCATGTAGTCGTTCCACAGCACCTCGGCGATGTCTGCCATGCCCATCGGGGCGCCGGGATGGCCGGAATTGGCCTTCTGGACCGCGTCCATGGACAGGACGCGGATGGCGTTGGCTAATTCTTTACGGGTCGTCATGATGATTCCTCTCTCTTTTTTTGTTTTTTTCTGGATAGGTAAAGGGTTCTCGTGCGATTCAGCCGTCGACGTGCATGGTGGTTTCGATGCGACGCATGTTGCCCAGGTGGCCGGAGAGCACGACGGTGTCAGTGGTCATGAACCGGCCGCCCTCGTCGCGGCCACTCTTGACGTGACGGACGTAGGCGCCGCTTGTCAGTCCGGTGGCGATGAACAGCACATCGTCGCTGGTCACCAGCTCGTCCCGGGTCAGGATGGTTTCGGTATCCACACCCTCGGCCTTGCAGGCCTCGATCTCGTGCGACTTTTGAGGGGCCATGCGGCCGAACATCTCGGCGCCCAGGGCGCGCGCGGCACAGGCCGTCACGATACCTTCCGGCGTGCCGCCGATGCCCAGCAGGGCGTCGCAGCCCATGTTCAGGACAGCTTGGATGGCGCCGTTGACGTCGCCGTCGGTGGCCAGGCGCACCTTGGCGCCGGCAGCGTAGATCTCCGAGATCAACTGGTCGTGGCGCGGCTTCTTCAGCACGAAGACCTTCAGCTCGCTAACCTCCTTGCCCAGCGCGTCGGCCAGCTGCTTCAGGCGGTCGGCGACCGGGGCCTGGGGGTCGATCTTGCCGCGTGCGGCGCGCGGGTAGACCTGCTTGTCCATGTAGAAACAGGCGCCGGGGCGGTACATGCTGCCGGCCGGGGCAGCCGCCAGCGTGCAGATGGAGCCTGGCATGTCCGTGGCGAAGAGGTTGGTCCCCTCGATCGGATCGACTGCGATGTCAATCTCCGGGCCGGTGCCCGTGCCGACTGTTTCGCCGTCATAAAGGGCCGGGGCCTCGTCCTTGGCGCCTTCGCCGATGACCACGACGCCGCGCATCGTCACATTGTTGATGCAGGAGCGCATCGCGTCCACGGCCAGGCCGTCACCTTCGTCCTTCTGGCCGGAGCCGATAAACGGTGCGCAGGCGCGCGCAGCGGCTTCAGTGACTTCCACAAGCGGTAGTTCGAGGCTCGACAGGTCTGACATAGGTTCCCCTTCCCCCTGAAATCGGTGTGTGTCCGCCCCCATCACCATAACAGGGGCGCATTTGTGATGAAAGGCGGCGGATAATAACGTTTTTGGCTCTGGGATGCGACCCCTGATCTGTCGGGGGCGTTGGTCTGACTCAGGTCGACAGGCCCGTGGCGATATAGTGTTGCAGCTGGTCGCGCAGGTCGGTATCGGTCGCGGCGAGGACAGGGCTGCTCAGTCGCGGCTCCTCGAAGAGCGATGCACCCTCGAAATCACCGATGGCGCAGCCGGCCTCGCTGGCGAGCAGGCTGCCGGCGGCGTAATCCCAGATCTTCTGCCGGCCATGAACGATGAAGTGGGCGCGACCGGCAGCCATCCAGGCCCACTCCAGTGCGCAACTGCCGATGTTGCGTTGACTGTGGTAGGCGGGCGTGGTGGCGACATGGGCGGCGAGTGGTGCCGAAAGCCTTTTGAAATCGATGAATCCCACCGCCCGGTTCAGAGCGGTGCCGCCTGACACCCGCATGCGCACACCGTTGCACCAGGCGCCCGCCCCCTTCTCGGCGATGAAGGTTTCGCCGCGTAGCGGATCGTGCGTGCAGGCCATGACGGGCCGTCCATCCCGCACCAGGGCCAGCGACGAGGCAAACACGGGGAATCCGGCGGCGAAGTTGCTGGTGCCGTCGAGCGGATCCAGACACCAGAATGCGTCATGCCCGGCAAGGCAGTGCTGTTGCGCCTGGCTGTTCATCTCCTCGCCCATGAAGGCGATCTCCGGCGCCAGCGTCTCGAGGGCATCGCGGATATACTGCTGGCATGCCGTGTCCACGCAGGTAAGCATGGAACCGTCCGCCTTGGTTTCGACGGTTCCGACCTGTTCCAGGGCGGGACAGATGATCTCACGACCCGCCGACTCAAGGATTTTGACGATCTCCTGAATGTTCACCTATATTACTCCTGCGGATCGGGTCATCCGATTGATCGGAGGGGAGGCTAGCATATGCTGTCAATTAAGGGGAAAATGGTGATCGGTCAGTCGGGCGGTCCAACCGTCGTGATCAACCAGTCGCTGGTGGGTGCCGTGCTCGCCGCCCGGGAGCAGCCGGGCATTACCGGCATTCTTGGCGCCCGTCACGGCATCCAGGGCATCATGGACGAAAATTTCGTCGACCTTACCGAGGCGCCGGATCGCGGCCAGCTCGAGCGGGTGGCGGCCACCCCCGCCGCAGCGCTCGGTTCGGTGCGCCTGAAACCGGGCGAGGCGGAGTGCGCCCGCGTCTTCGAGTCATTTCGCAGGCATGATGTGCGCTACTTTTTCTATATCGGCGGCAACGATTCGGCCGAGACGGCCAACATCATCGCCGGCATGGCAAAGGATGCCAGCTACGATTTCTGTACCGTTCACATCCCGAAAACCATCGATAATGACCTGAAGGTGACCGACCACTGCCCCGGCTTTGCCTCCGCTGCCCGCTTCGTGGCGCTCGCCTTCATGGGCGATGATCGCGACAACCGGGCGCTCTCCGGGATTAAGGTGAATGTGGTGATGGGTCGGCATGCCGGTTTTCTGACTGCTGCCTCGGCGTTGGCCCGCCAGCAGGCCGATGACGGACCGCACCTGATCTACCTGCCTGAGCGAGCCTTCGACAAGGCGCGTTTCCAACAGGATGTACGCGAGGCAGTGGCGCGCTACGGGCGCTGCGTGGTCGCGGTCTCCGAGGGAGTGGCCGATGCTGACGGCAACCCGATCGCTTCGACCGGCGAGCGCGACAGCCACGGCAATGTTCAGCTCTCCGGTACCGGCGCGCTGGGTGACAGACTGGCCGGTTTCGTGCACGAGGCCTTCCCCGGCGAGAAGGTGCGGGTGCGTGCCGATACCTTCGGCTATCTGCAGCGTAGCTTCCCGACCGTCGTCTCCGAGGTGGATGCGAGGGAGGCGCGCACGGTGGGCGAGGTGGCCGTGCGCCATGCGGTGTCGACCGGCGAGAACGGGTCGGTGGCGATACGCCGGATCTCCGGCACGCCTTATGAGAGCGACTGCTTCGTCACGCCACTCTCAACCGTGGCGCGCGAAGCAACCTGCATGGACGATGTCTATATCAACGATGCCGGCAACGATGTGACCGGGGCGTGGCTCGACTACCTGCGTCCGCTGGTGGGCGAGCTGCCTGAGATGGGCAACCTGTAGGCCTGAAGGGCTTAATCCTCTTCCAGATAGGTCATCAGACCCATGGCGAGCGGATGCGTCAGATCCTCGTGGAACGGATAGGCGCGAATCTGGTACATGAAATCGCCGGTATCGTCCGGGTGGAGGTTGCCTTCAAAGATGCCCTCGCCCGCATGGGATAACGGGATCATGCGATAGCGCTTGTAGCGGTCGCCGCGCGCGGGGCGGAAGAGGACGATCTCGACGTGGACATCTTCGGGTTTCAGGCCGTCGTAGTTGACCTTAACCCGCACCTCGATGTCGTCGCCGTAGTGCCACTCCTGCTGTCCGAGCGTATCGAGACGCTCGATCCCCACCTTGGGCCAGGATTTGCGTACTTTCTCTTTCCACGTCGCCAGTTTCTTGCTGCGGGCGAACTTGTCGGCCCGCATGCGGCTGGCATGGCGGGAGGCGGGGATGTAGAAGCGCTCGGTATACTCGGCCACCATGCGGTCGGTGTTGAAGTGGGGGATGCTGCTGATCATGGCGCGTTTACAGATGCGTACCCAGGCATCCGAGAATCCGCTCTCATTCCGTCTGTAGTAGGTGGGGATCACGTCGTAGCGGAGCGTATGATAGAGCGATTCGGCATCGTCGGCGTCGCGTTGCGCACCATCCTCGCTGTTGTGCTCCCCGCCGATGGTCCAGCCATTGTCGCCCTGGAAACCTTCGGGCCACCAGCCGTCGAGGATGCTCAGGTTCGGCACGCCGTTCATGGCCGCCTTCATGCCCGATGTGCCCGATGCCTCCATGGGGCGGATCGGGTTGTTCAGCCAGACATCGACGCCGGAAGTAAGGTAGCGGGCCAGCGTGATGTCGTAGCCCTCGACCATCAGTACGCGTCCGATGAATTCGGGCTTGCGCGAGATCTCATGGATG
>DATFLK010000067.1:0-11376 GCA_035267815.1 Mariprofundaceae bacterium
CTCTCGATGATCGCCCGTATCTGACCGGTTACATCGCGGGCAAGCCCCGTACCGAACAGCGTATCCACCACCACACCTGCATGGCCGATCCGGTGCCGCAGCGCCGCATCGTCACGTGCCTGTTCCCGCACCGTCACGCCACTGGCAATCGCAGCCCCGGCATGTAGCAGCGCATCCCCGTTCAATGTATCCGTCTCGCCTGTCAGCACCACCTCGACATCGAAACCTTGAGCGGCAAGCTGTCGGGCCGCTGAAAAACCGTCCCCGCCATTGTTGCCGGGCCCTGCCAGCACCAGGACCCGCCTTCCCGGCGGCAGCAGGCGCATCACCTGCTCCGCCACGCAACGCCCGGCATTCTCCATCAACACCGAACCGGGCAGACCGATCCGATCGATAGTATATTCGTCGGCCCAGCGCATCTGGCCAGCTGTCAGGATCGTTCCAAGTTCCACATCGGGATTACTCTTCATATATGCCTTTCTGCCGCCGGATCCGCCATCGTCCGACCCACGTTGATCAGCATAGCAAATTAGTAGGCGCATATTTATTTTCAACCGCCCGGCCGCTTTCCTTTCCTGTACTACATTATAGGATGGTCCCGTATTGAACCCATACCTAGGAGGAAATCCCATGCGGCAGCTCATCTATGCAATCCCCGTGGCGCTTGGCCTGCTGACGGCACCTGCCGCGGCTTCGGCGCAGGAATTCATGTTCGAACCCTATGCCGGTGCCGGTGTCGGCGGCTTTTTGCTCAACGACGGCAACGGCAGCAACTTCGTCTTTGGCGGATACGGCGAGATCGGCGCCAAGCTGGCCCAGTACATGGCCATCGAGGGGCGTTTCGGCACCGCCGGCAGCAAGACCAAATACGATGCAGTCGTCGGCGCCAACGTCAAGAATCAGGTCGACTGGTTTGCCTCCTACCTCTTCAAGCCGCAGGTGATCCTGGCCCGTGGACTCCGCTTCTACGGCCTGCTCGGCGCCACGACGCTGAAAAGCAGCATCACCGCAACCGGCAGCACCAAGGTCAGCAAGACCAACACCGATTTCAGTTACGGCGTCGGCATGGAGTACTCGCCGAACGACGACAACCTATACGTCGGCGCCGAATGGATGCGCTACGCATCGAGCGAAAGCCATGCGACCCTGACAACAACCACCTACAGCGGCATGAATATGCAGGGGTATGTCGCGACGCTGCGCTACGCATTCTGACACCATCCGCACAAGACGGTATAAAAAAGGGCGCGGATCTCTCCGCGCCCTTTTTTGTGGCTTTTTCGTATTTCCGAGACTAGTAGCTCTTTCGGAACTCAGTGCTGTGACAGTTGGGACAGGGCGGAATGCGACCCGTCTTCTTGAAATGCATCCTCTTGCCGCAGGCAGTGCACTTCAACGTGCCTGCACTGGTAATCTCGCCCGAATGGTAGGTCAGTGCCTTGCCGGCACGATTGGCCATGCCCGACAGGGTGCTCCCGGCCATGTTAAGCAGCGAGGTGATCGAGGCGAGCGCACCGACCCCCAGACGGGACGGGTTCAGGCGCTCACGAGTTTCGGAACCGAACTTTCTGGCCTGTGAGACGGCCTCGCCCAGATCGCGCTCCAGGAAAGATTGCAGCCGCTTTCCCTGCTCCTCGGAAAACTCGCCGGCCGATGTCAGCTGCTGGCGTGCCCGCTCCAGCGTGGCGTTAACGAACTCGGTACCCTTGCCAGTCCCGGCCTCGAATAACTCGATAAAACGGGCTGCCAGCTTGTCGTACTTCTCCTCATCCTCGACACCGGCACCGAACTCACTGGACATCTTCTCAATGATGACATCGCCAAACTCGGACGTGGAAACCTTGGTCGCCCCCTCCATCAAACGCTCGAAATCGTAGGTGACCCGCTTCGATGCGATGGCGCGGTTCATTCCCTTGATGACCAGATTGGCTGCCTCGGTCCAGCCCATGTAGCGCAACATCATCTCGCCGGAGAGGATGACAGAGGAGGGATTGACCACATCCTGACCGGCATACTTGGGCGCCGTACCATGCGTCGCCTCGAAAATTGCATGGCCGCTCTGGTAGTTGATGTTGGCACCCGGCGCGATACCAATGCCGCCGACCTGGGCCGCCAATGCATCGGAGAGGTAATCGCCGTTGAGGTTCAGCGTGGCGATGACATCGAACTCCTGTGCCCGCGTCAGCACCTGCTGCAGTGCGATATCGGCGATCGCATCCTTGATAACGATGCCGTTCGGCAGCCTGCACCATGGGCCACCGTCGATCTCTTCCGCACCGAATTCGCGCTTGGCCAGCTCATAACCCCAGTTACGGAAAGCCCCTTCCGTGAACTTCATGATGTTGCCCTTGTGCACCAGGGTCACGGACTTGCGATTATTGTCGATGGCATACTGGATCGCACTACGGACGAGCCGCTCGGTACCCTCGCGCGATATCGGCTTGATACCGATACCGGAGCTCTCCGGGAAGCGAATCTTGTTCACTCCCATCTCCTTCTGCAGGAAATCGATGACCTTTTTTACCTCGGGGGAGCCTTCCGCCCACTCCACACCGGCATAGATATCCTCGGTGTTCTCGCGGAACACGACCATATCGACATCCTGCGGACGCTTGACCGGGCTCGGCACGCCATCGAAATATTTGACCGGGCGGAGGCAGGTGTAGAGGTCGAGCTTCTGACGCAGCGCCACATTGAGCGAGGTGATACCACCGCCGACCGGCGTGGTCAGGGGGCCCTTGATTCCCACCAGGTACTCCTTGAAGGCATCCAGAGTCTCCTGCGGCAGCCAGGCATCGTCCGTCTGGCCGTACATGTTCCATGCCTTCTCGCCGGCGAAGACCTCCATCCAGGCAATCTTGCGCTTCGATCCGTACGCCTTCTCCACGGCCGCATCGAGCACATGCCGGGCTGCAGCCCAGATATCAGGGCCGGTGCCGTCGCCTTCGATAAAGGTCACCACAGGTTGATCCGGCACAATCAGGTTGCCGTCCTCACCCATGCGAATCTTTTCACCGTGCTCGGGCTTCTGGATTCTACCGCTCATTGACTTGCTCCCTGTTACGCGAATTATTCAAATAATGTGAGGTCTTCCCCCGGCCCCGGATCACTGCCCGGAGGAAGAAGGGTGTGCCTGCTTCATTCTAGCAGCGCGCTGCGCCTGACGCTGCGCCTCCAGCGCTTTACTGCGGGCGTGATCGAAGCGCTGATGCTCGATCGCATCGGCCGCCTCCTGAAGCGACTGTTCGGCACTCTTGAGTGCCTCATCCGCCTCCTTGCCATCGGCCGGAAGCGATTTAGCCGTTTCGATCGCCGAACGTGCCGCCGCCATCTCCTGCACCGGCGCTTTTGTGGCACAAGCACCCATCGTTAGCAACACCACAAAAAGCAGTACCGCTCTCATTACTGCCATCCTGCTCGCTTTGCGATCCATATCCCCTCGTTCTGTTTCAGCATAAAAAAGACCCCGGCCCATGCCCTAGATGGAAACGACCTGCCACCGACGGTTTCAAAGGCGCGGGATTGTAAGCATCGGATGCCCGCGAACGCTTGTCAAATGCAGCGAGAGAAGAACGAAAACGCGCACCTACTGAAGCTGCGTACGACGGATACGCAGCCCCAGCTCCCGCAGCTGCGCCTCATCGACACCGGAGGGGGCCTTGCACATGATGTCGGCCGCCTTCTGTGTCTTGGGGAAAGCGATGACATCGCGGATCGAATCGGCATCGACCATCAGTGCCAGCACGCGATCCAGTCCGAAGGCGAGTCCGCCGTGCGGCGGTGCACCGTACTTCAGCGCCTCCAGCAGGAAGCCAAACTTGGCCTCCGCCTCCTCCTCACTGATCTTGAGCGCCTGGAAGACCCGGGACTGCGTCTCGCGGTCATGGATACGGATCGAACCACCGCCAATCTCCGTACCGTTCCACACCAAATCGTAAGCCTGCGAAAGCACGCTCAGCGGATCGCTCTCGAGCATTGCCACACCTTCGGGATCCGGCGCTGTAAAGGGGTGATGCAACGCCTCCGGACGCTTCTCATCGGCATTCCAGCCGAACATCGGGAAATCGACCACCCAGACGAAGCCGTGCTCCTTGCCGTCGATCAGGTCGAGATCGTGCCCCAGTTTGACGCGCAGGTGTCCGAGTACATCGTTGACCGTATCGGCATCACCGGCGCCGAAGAAGAGCAGATCGCCGTTCTCCGCATCGCAGGTCGTGAGCAGCTCACTCAACACATCCTCGGGCAGAAACTTGACGATCGGCGACTGCAATCCACCCGGCACGTCGCTCACATCGTTGACCTTGATCCAAGCCAGCCCCTTGGCGCCGTAAATGGCGGCAAAATCGGTATAGTCGTCGATCTGCTTCCGGGTCAGCGCAGCACCACCCGGCACACGGAGCACCTTGACCAGTCCACCCTTCTCCGCCGGCTCACGGAACACCTTGAACTCAACCCGCTTCATCAGCTCGGTGATCGTCACATGCTCCAGTCCGAAACGCATGTCAGGCCGGTCCAGTCCGAAGCGTTCGATCGCCTCATGGTAGGCGATACGCGGAAACGGGAGATTGAGCCTGATGCCGAGACCCGCCTCGAACATCGCAGCGATCAGCCCCTCTGCCTGCGCCATCACCTCCTCGGCGGTCACGAAGGACATCTCCAGATCGACCTGCGTGAATTCCGGCTGACGATCGGCCCTGAGGTCCTCATCGCGGAAACAGCGGGCGATCTGGTAATAACGATCCATGCCGGCGACCATCAACAGCTGTTTGAAGATCTGCGGGCTCTGAGGCAGAGCGTAGAATTCGCCGGGATAGATGCGCGACGGCACCAGATAATCGCGCGCGCCCTCCGGCGTGGATTTGTTCAGGATGGGCGTCTCGACCTCAAGAAAGCCCTGCTCGTCAAGATAGTTGCGCGCGGCGTGCGTCACCTTGTGGCGCAATGCCATGTAGGACTGCATATTGCTGCGACGCAGATCGAGATAACGGTACTGCAGACGATGCTGTTCGCCGGCGTCGCACTCCTCCTCGATCTGGAACGGCGGTGTCTCGGAGCGGTTCAGCACATGGATCACACTCGCCTTCACCTCGATCGCACCGGTATCGAGCTTGGGATTGACCGTTTCGGGCGAGCGCGGCACCACCTCGCCGGCCACCTCGATGACATCCTGGTTTCGGAGGCTGTGGGCCAGCTTGTGCATCTCGGGCGTATCAGGATGGACCACCACCTGCACCAAACCGCTGCGATCCCGCACATCAAGGAAGACGACACCGCCATGATCCCGATTGGTCTGTACCCAACCGCATAGCCGAACGCTCTGTCCGATGTGGTCGGCGCGAAATTCGCCGCAATACGTACGCTGTGTCATGCTGCTGAAACCTCCGAATTGAGGCGGCGGAGGATACATTCCGGACCGCCGACTGCAAAGCGCGATATCATACACTTCAGGACATTGAGCCATCCAACAAAGAGGATGATATTGGTCTACTATCAAGTAGAGGAATATCTGAATGGATTACGATGAAGAGAACGACAAGCCGCCGTCATTCACACCCCTTAATAGCGGACACCCGATACGTGTACTGGTCGTTGATGACCACCCCTTGATACGCATCGGTCTCCGCCATCTCCTGAATGAGGGCGGCGGTTTCGAAATCGTCGCTGAGGCCGAGACCGGACATGAGGGCATCGACAGTTTCGTCAAATACAGGCCCGATGTCGTACTAATGGATCTCATCATGAATGGCATCAGCGGCCTGGAAGCCACCAGAAGAATCCTGACGAAAGATCCATCAGCACGCGTCATCATCCTGACCATGATGGGGGAAACCATCAATCAGGCAATGAAAGCGGGAGCCCGCGGATTCCTGACCAAGCGCCACGCCGCCAGAGAGTTGGTGACGGCGATCCACTCGGTCATGCATAATCATATATATATCGGCACAGATGCAGCTCAGGAATATGCAATCAAACAGATTGCGGGTAACGACAGCCCCTATGAAAAATTGTCACGGCGAGAACACGAGGTCTTCATGCATCTCGTCCAGGGCCACTCCATTCAGGAGATTGCCGACACGCTACACATCAGCCCCAAAACGGTGCGCTGCCACAAAAGCAACATCATGAAGAAACTTGGTATCCGAAACATGGTTCAACTGGCTCAAATGGCCTTCGCCACCGACTACATCCATATCCGCAGCTCCTGATCCACCAAAACCTCAATCCAGCCTGGACAGAATTTTAAACAAATGCCTAATAAAAGAACGATAATATGCCTATATCAATAGATATTGCTCCTAACCCATAATCAAGGTATGGGGAGCTAGGAAGGCCACTCTTCCCCGAACAGGAGAAGAAGAGTGTTCACTACTGAGGTCACACTGCATGCGGACAAGACCGGTGTTGCACATGCTGTCGGAAAAAACAAAACTGCCCGGATCAGGGCCACCCAGCGCGATGCCGGTATGATCGCCTGTTTCAATGAGCCACTATGTTATCCATGCCACGTCGGCGTCTGCACTTGGCAAACAGAGTGCACAGCCCATGCGGAACCATGAGCAGCATCATGGGTAGGACAATTCCCACCTACGGTCTGATTCTGGCCGGGAACGTCACCATTGGGAACCAGGTCGCATCACTGCTACGTCATAACGGATGGTGGACGCATGTCGTCTACAGCGACCGCGAGGCCTACCAGGCCATTCACCAAAGAAACGTGGACATCATCATCACGGACATCGAATCGCAGAACATCGGCGGGCTGGCGGTCATGATCTGGTGCAAGAACTACCACCCTTCCATCATCCCTTACGCCATCTGCAAAAAAGGCCAGCGGGATATCATGCAGCTCGCGCGCGATTTCGGCGGTTGTGCGGGATATTTCTACCTGAAAGACAAAAGGCCGATGGAGGTTGATGTCAGCCAGGGCATGGCGGCCCGGTTTGTCGACAGCCAAGTCGAGGAGATAACGTTTCAGAGCACCGGATAGCCGAACACCGCTCCGGACGGAAAGCCAGCACAGTGCCAGCCCCCCGCCCTCGCGGATACCCTAACCAGCAGTGCGTAATCAGCTCTGGCTATTAAAACGTTCGATCGAGACACAGATCTCGGTCTTGGCGTCAGCGGCAGGTGCCCAGCCGGTTACCTTGACCCATTTGCCGCTCTCGAGATCCTTGTAGTGCTCGAAGAAGTGCTGAATCTGCTTTAACAGGAAATCGGGCAGGTCGGTCGCCTCCTGAATGCCGTCATAAGAGGGATTTAGCTTGGAGACGGGAACGGCAATCAGCTTCGCATCGACGCCGGCCTCGTCCTCCATATTCAGTATGCCAACCGGACGGCATCGCACTACGCAACCCGGCATCAGCGCGAAGTTGGAAACCACCAGCACATCGGTAGGATCACCGTCCTCGGACAGCGTGTTGGGGATGAAGCCGTAGTTGCAGGGATAATGCATGGCGGTATGCATGAACCGGTCGACGAAGATCGCACCGGAATCCTTGTCCACCTCGTACTTGATCGGATCGCCGTGCTGGGGGATCTCGATCACTACATTGATATCCTCCGGCGCGTTTTCCCCTGCCGGAATCTTCGAAATATCCATTGCCGCTCCTCAAATATTGGATTGGGGCGGATTGTAGACAACTCCATCCGCGACACAAGCCATCGGGTGTCTTGTCGGTTATGATCGGGGCATGATCGTTGTATCTATTAAGGCGCAGGTGCTCTGTCATCGCCGCCGAAGCGGCGTCCGGCGCTGCTATCCGGTCTCCACCGCGGCCCGGGGCGCGGGCAACCACGAGGGCAGTCTGCAGACCCCGCTCGGCCGGCACCGCATTTGCGCCAAGATCGGCGGCGGATACCCGCTTTTCACCATCTTCAGGGGTCGCAGACCGGTCGGCATCTACGATCCCGCACGGCAGAGCGCCTTCACCTTTCCGCGCCTGGGAAAAAAGAGCGGACGCCCGCTCCACAGGCGAACGATCCACCCCCTGCCCGCGCATCTGCAAAGCAGCGACTGGATCCTCAGCCGCATTCTCTGGCTTACAGGCACAGAACCGGGGCGAAACAGGCGTGGTACGGTCGATACCAAGGGACGCTTCATCTACATCCACGGCACCCATGACGAGGCGAGTCTCGGAACGCCCGTCTCGCACGGCTGCATCCGAATGGACAACCTCGACATGGCGGAACTGTATGCCCATGTACGCTCCGGAGAGCGCGTTCTCATCCTGGAGTAATACCGGTATTCACATGCAGCCGGCATGTATCAAGCGGCATTTGCTCCGGCATACCGACTGCGGTTAGGATTGCGGCGCTCGCCGAGTCCCGAAATCCTCGACAAAGAAGGAGTATGGCCTTTGTTCAAACGCATCATGATCGCCAATCGAGGTGAATGCGCCATCCGCATCATCCGTTCATGCCGCGAACTCGGCATTGAGGCGGTCGCCATCTACACCGAAGCGGATGCCCAGTCCCTGCATGTCAAAAAAGCAGACCAAGCCATCCTCATCGGACCGGACCCGGTTAAAAGCTATCTGAATATCCACCGCATCGTGGATGCAGCACTCAAGAGCGGATGCGATGCCATCCATCCCGGCTACGGCTTCCTCTCCGAAAATTCCGAATTCGCCGCCAGGGTCACCGAGGCGGGACTCGCCTATATCGGTCCCAGCCCTGATGCGATCCGGGACATGGGTGACAAAACCAAGGCACGTGAGGCGATGATCGCCGCCGACATCCCGGTAGTGCCTGGCTCCGAGGGCAAGCTGAAGGATATCGACGAGGCGGTACCACTGGCCGAAGGAATCGGCTATCCGGTCATGCTCAAGGCGGCAGCCGGCGGCGGTGGCCGCGGCATCCGACGCTGCGACAACGAGAAGGAACTGCGCGAGAACTTCGTCGTCACCCAGCGCGAGGCATTGGCCGCCTTCGGCGACGACGCCATATTCATCGAGAAGTGCATCGTCGAGCCGCACCATATCGAGTTCCAGATACTGGCCGACAAGCATGGCAACGTCGTCCACCTCTTCGAGCGCGACTGCTCGATCCAGCGCCGTAACCAGAAACTGATCGAGATCGCCCCCTCCAACTACCTGACGCCCGAGCTGCGCGAGGAGATGGGCCAAGCCGCCGTCCGCGCCGCCAAAGCGGTCGACTATGTCAACGCCGGCACTGTCGAGTTTCTGGTGGATGCGGATCTCAACTACTACTTCATGGAGATGAATACCCGCCTTCAGGTGGAGCACCCCATCACCGAGGCGGTCACCGGCATCGACATCGTCACCGAGCAGATCCGCATTGCCGAGGGGCTGCCGCTGGAGTTCTCCCAGAAGGATATCAAGCTCTCGGGCCACGCCATCGAGTTCCGCATCAACGCGGAGGATCCGAAGAACAACTTCCTGCCCACGCTGGGAACTATCACGCGCTACTTCTCGCCGGGCGGCATGGGGATTCGCGTGGATGGCTGCGTCTACCCCGGCTACATCATTCCGCCCTACTACGATTCGATGTGCGCCAAGCTGACCGTCTGGGGCTCGGACTGGCAGCATACGGTTTCCCGTGCCCGGCGCGCACTGAACGAGTACGACATCCGTGGCGTGCGCACGACCCTGCCGCTCTACAGGCATATCGCGGCATCGGAGCCTTTCATGTCGGGCATCTTTCACACCGGTTTCCTGGAATCACACCCGGAGCTGCTCGACTACCAGCCTTATGATCGTCGCGAGGATATCGCCGCGGCCGTGGCCACCGCCATTGCCGTCAATGCCGGGCTTTGAGACATCCGATTGCGGCATCGCCACTACCCCATACTGAGCAATACCGATAGGATGGAGCAATGACTGACACGAAGCGAAAACTAGCGATTTCTGAACTGGCTCTCAGGGACGGGCACCAGTCCCTGCTGGCGACGCGCATGCGTCTCGACGACATGCTCCCCATCTGTGACAAGCTCGACAAGGTCGGCTACTGGTCGATCGAGGCTTGGGGCGGTGCCACCTTCGACACCTGCCTGCGCTACCTCAAGGAGGGCCCGTGGGTGCGGCTACGCGAACTCAAGAAGGCGCTGCCCAACACCCCGATCCAGATGCTACTGCGGGGCCAGAACCTGCTCGGATATCGTCACTACGCCGACGACGTGGTCCGCAAGTTCGTCGACATGGCCGCCGCCAACGGGGTCGACGTCTTCCGCACCTTCGATGCGATGAACGACCTGCGCAACCTGCGCGTCGCCGTCGCCCAAGTGAAGGAGAACGGCAAGCATGCCGAGGGCACAATCTGCTACACCACCAGCCCCGTGCATACGCTGGAGCATTTCGTTGATCTGGGCCGCGGAATCGAGGATATGGGTTGCGATACGCTGGCCATCAAGGACATGGCCGGCCTGCTGACCCCTACATCGACACGTGAGCTGGTTCTCGCCCTGAAGGAGGCCGTCTCCATTCCGATCCACCTTCACTGCCACGCCACTGCGGGCATGGCGGAGCTGGTGCAGTGGGAGGCCGTGCACGCCGGCTGCGACATCATCGACACCGCCATCTCGCCACTCGCCGGCGGCACCTCGCATGCACCGACCGAGGCGATGGTCGCCGCCTTTGCCGGCACCGAATACGACACCGGACTCGATCTGGAGCTGTTGCAGGATATCGCGGCCTATTTCCGCGAGGTCCGCAAGAAATACAAGCGCTTCGAGTCGGATGTCACCGGCGTCGATACCCGCGTGCAGATCAATCAGATTCCGGGCGGCATGATTTCCAACCTCGCCAATCAGCTGAAGGAACAGGGCGCCATCGAGAAGATGGATGAGGTGCTCGAGGAGGTGCCACGTGTGCGTGCTGATTTCGGCTATCCGCCGCTGGTCACACCGACCAGCCAGATCGTCGGTACCCAGGCCGTCCTCAATGTCGTCTCCGGCAAGAAGTACAAGGTCATCACCAACGAGACCAAGTCCTATCTCAAGGGGATGTACGGCAAGCCCCTCGGCGAAGTCAACGAGGAGGTCCGCAAGCTGGCGCTCGGCGACGAGGAGCCGGTGGACGTGCGCCCGGCCGATCTGCTCGAGCCCGAGCTGGATGCCCTGACACGCGAGGTGGGCGACAAGGCGAGAAGCGTGGAGGATGTACTCTCCTATGCCCTCTTCCCGACCATCGCGCTGGAGTTTTTCGAGGAGCGTGCCGCCGGCACACTGAAGCCGGAACCGCTGGAGGCACCGGAAGAGGTTCCGACCGAGCCCAAATCGCAACCACTGGCACCGACAGAGTTCAACCTCACCATCCACGGCGAGCAGTACCACATCAACATCGAAGGCATGGGCCACAAGACCGCCGATATCCGTCCCTTCTACGTCAAGGTGGACAACGTCCTCGAAGAGGTCTCGGT
>DATFLK010000068.1:0-16106 GCA_035267815.1 Mariprofundaceae bacterium
CGGCCGGGGGAGATGCCGAAGCCTGAACAGAACAGGGTCCGTCTGTACGGGCGGCTGGAAGATATCCGCCAGCGATGGACCCCGGATGGCAAGCTGGCAGTGATCGCCGCCTTGACGATCCCGAGGCCGAAACTTGGCGCCTCCCGTGCCCGGATACAGGAAGAACAACCCATTCCGTTGCGTGCGACAGGTGAACAGGCCGAGGCGTTACAGAAACACCAGCATCAGCTGGTAAGCATAGAGGGTTGCCTTCGCCGCCGTTATTACAACCGCGAGGGAGAACCACATTGGGGGCAGGTAGAGGTATGGGTTGACCTCTGCCGGCCGGAAACCATCGAGGAGACTTGAAATGAGTGAAACATCAAACGAGACGGAACAGAAAAAAACAGCCGCTCCCGCCGCCTCCACCGGCAGCAATGAGAGACGAAACAGCAGTGATAACCGCAGCGACAATCGCGGCACCGACCGCCCCAGAGAGCGTCGTCCGCGTCCAGCCCGCCGTTTTCAGCGTCGCCGCAAGTTCTGCAAATTCTGTGCGGACAAGAGTACGCAGATCGATTACAAGGACCCCTCCCTTCTGCGCAGCTTTGTCACCGATCGCTACAAGATCCTGCCATCGCGCGTCACCGGAACATGTTCCAAGCATCAGCGTCAGCTCACCACCGCGATCAAACGCGCCCGTGTACTGGCACTGCTGCCGTTTACGCCGCTGCACAAGGACTAGCAGGGACACGGGATCGGCCGGAGACCGTCGGGCATGAACGATACCCCTACGCCGCGAACACTTCCGTTAGCGGCGGAGTTCGTCCTTACCCGTCGCGTTCCCTGCGCCGTACTGGTCACCTGCCTCTTTGAGGCGCCCCTGTGGCTGGCCGGAACGGCGCTCTCCCTGCCGTTTCTGGTGCTCCACCTTTTGACCCCGGCACTGTTTGCCGTCATTACGCTCGGAGGCGGCATGGGCTTCGCCGCACAGGTGGGTGGCCTTGCAGCATTACTGGCCACGCTACTGGCGCACTTTTCGCTCCAGCCGGGCCTGTTGTTGGTGACGCTCTACGCCGCCCTCCCCATCCTGGCAACGGGTGTGCTGGCACGGGAGAACGGCATGGAACGCAGTGCTGTCCATCTAGCGATCGGACTTGCGACCGCCATGCTGGCCATGCTGGTGATGGGCGCGATACAGCAGCATGTGGGAGTGCAGGAGGTGGTGGGCCGTGTGCTGGAACCGCTCTTCACTGGCATGACAGAAGCGCAAAAGGCAAGTGGGGGCACGGTCGACCCCGAGGTTCTAAACCGTCTTCGGACGACGATGATCCTGATCTTCCCCGGCTCCGTCGCTCTGTCTCTCTGGATTGTCTGGTGGGGTGACGTGATGCTGGGTCGTACGATCGCCACATATTACGGTTTTTATGAAGGTGACCAACGTCCCCTGAGTCTGATACATTTCGGTTCAAGGATGGCCTATCTTTTTGTGGCACTGACGGCTGTCGCACTGATTGCCTCGGGCTCGGTGAAATACGTCGCCATCAATGGCGCCCTTCTGGTATCCGGACTGCTGGCGGCCCAAGGCCTGGCGGTAACCCATGTTTGGCTCAGGGCGCGTCAGATGCCTTTTTTGACGGCACTGGTCTACTTCTTGCTGTTGATACAGCCGGCGATGGTATTACCTTTCGTCGTGATAGGATTATTTGACACCCGTTTTGATTATCGCCGGAAGTACATGCCGGCATCTGGAGGAAAGTGATGGAACTGATTCTTTTGGAACGTGTTGAAGGGCTTGGCAATGTCGGCGACGAGGTTCGCGTCAAACCCGGTTACGGGCGCAACTTCCTGTTGCCCAAAGGCAAAGCGACCCTGGCAAACGATGCCAACCGCAAGATTTTCGAGCGGCGCCGCAGCACTCTGGAGGCACAGCACCAGGCAGAACTCGATGCCGCCAAGGCCCGAGCTGCGGAGCTGGCCGATCTGGAAATCAGCCTCTCCCGTGCGACATCGGACGGCGAGCACCTGTATGGATCCGTCACCACAGCTGATCTTGCCGCGTTGGTGCACGAAGCCGGCCACAAGGTGGAGCGCCGTCAGATCATTCTGGACAACCAGATCAAGGCGATCGGCGAACACAAGTTCCGCGTTCGTCTGCATCCGGATGTCACGGCAGAACTGACCATCAAGGTTGAAGCAGAAAACGTGTGAGGAAAAAGCTCTCCCCCGTCCCTAATGATTCACTGAGGGAACGTATCCCGCCGCATGCATACGATGCCGAACGTGCGGTACTCGGGGGAATCATGCTTGATGTCGAGGCGCTGGAGCGCCTCGACGGCTCTCTCCATCCCGAGCACTTCTATGTAGAGGCGCACCGCCACATCTTCAACGCCATGATGGAGCTGACCGGACGAGGCCAGCCTGTTGATGCTCTCACCATCAAGGACCATCTGGAGCAGCGACAACTACTGGATCAGTGTGGCGGCGAGACCTATCTCGGCGAACTGGTCAGTTCTGTTCCCACCGCCGCCAATGTCAAACACTACGGGCAGATCGTGCGCGAACGCGCCGTACTGCGCGAACTACTCTCCGTCTGCGGCCAAGTTTCACAGGATATATACGAAGAATCGCACCGTGAAGTAGGCGAACAACTGGACCAGGCCGAAATGCGCATGCTCGCCGTGGCCGAGCGTTTCAGCCGCTCACGCCCCACCTTCAACAAGATGAGTGACCTGATGGTCGAGGGCTACAAACAGCTGGAAGCGCGATACGCGGAGAAAAAAGCGATTACCGGTGTGCCAACCGGCTATACCGATCTCGACGAGATCACCTCCGGCCTGCAACGTGGCGACCTGCTGATCATCGCCGGGCGCCCCAGTATGGGCAAAACGGCCTTTGCGATGAACTTGGCCCGCAATGCAGTCAACGAATCCGAGGATGAGGGGGCGGTTGCTGTATTCTCGCTGGAAATGTCTTCCCAGCAAATCGCCATGCGAATGCTGGCATCCGAGGCACGCGTCAACATGAAGAGCCTGCGAACGGGCCGCTTCTCCGTGGAGGACTGGCGCAAGCTCGCGACGGCCTCCGGCGCACTGGCTGAGTCCTCCATCTACATCGACGACACCCCGGCCATCTCGGTACTCGAACTGCGCTCCAAATGTCGCCGTCTGAAGCGGGAAGCGAACAATCTGAATCTCGTGGTGATCGACTACCTACAGCTGATGAGCGGCCGTTCGGATGCCGAACGACGCGAACAGGAGATCAGCGAGATCACCAGATCGCTCAAAGGCCTGGCCAAGGAACTCGATGTCCCTGTGGTCGCTCTGTCGCAGCTCAACCGTTCGCTGGAGTCACGTTCGGACAAGCGGCCCATGATGTCCGACCTTCGAGAATCCGGCGCCATCGAGCAGGATGCGGACGTCATCATGTTCATCTATCGTGACGAGGTGTACAACAAGAAACCCGACAACGAGGGCGTGGCCGAGGTCATTATCGCCAAGCAGCGTAACGGCCCGACCGGCATCGTGAACCTGACCTTTCTCAACCAGTATACCCGGTTCGAGAACTTTGCCAGTCACGCAGGCTTCGACGACTAGGCAGCGCAGGAAGCTGTTTGCATATGAGCCGTTCCGCCACTGCCTACATCAATCTCGACCACCTCTGCCATAACTATCGCCTGCTGCGGCAACGTGCGGGAAAGGCTCGGCTGATTGCCGTCGTCAAGGCCAACGCCTACGGCCATGGGCTCGACCTGGTGACACCGGCCCTGCAGGCGGAGGGGTGCAACCATTTCGCCGTCACTGATGCCTCGGAAGGCGCCACACTACGCGAGATATTGGGGTCGAATGCAGAGATCGTACTGCTCTCCGGTATCTTCGATCGGTCGGATGCTGGACTGGCGGTCGAACATCGCCTGACACCGGTGATCGCCGAGTCATGGCAGCTGCAGATACTGGCAAAAGAAGGATTCTCTCGGGATGTCTGGATGAAAGCGGATACCGGCATGGGACGCTTGGATACCCGCGACCTCTCCTCGCTGATGACGGAGAGCCGAAACATGGGCATCCATCCCATCGGGGTCATGTCCCATCTGGCCTGTGCCGACACCCCCGATCATCCGCTGAACCGCATTCAGGTCGAAAGAATGGAGCGGCTGTCGATAATGCTGCCGCCGAATACCGCGCTTTCGCTGCTTAACAGCGCCGGCATCTCCATTATGCCGGAACACTGCTTCGATGTTGTCCGGCCGGGCATCGCCTTGTACGGCGCCGAACCGACGCCCGCTCGACCCCTCGGCCTTAAACCGGTCATGCAGTTGACCTGCGGCGTCATCCAGGTCCGCTCCATCCCAGCGGGCACCACCATCTCCTACGGTGCTACCTATACGGCCAAAACTGACAAGCGCATTGCGATCGTCAGCCTCGGCTATGCCGACGGCCTGCACCGCCTTCTGTCGAACAGGGGACATGCTATATATAAAGGCATGGCACTCCCCGTACTGGGAAGGATTTGTATGGACTATTGCATTCTGGATGCAGGCGATGCACCACTGACGCATGGTGACGAGGTGACATTCTGGGGAGAGGCCCCGCTCGCCACCCATGTGGCCGATCAGGCCGAGACCATCGCCTATGAGCTGTTTACTGGCGTCGCCCCCCGGGTGACTCGCCTCCCGGTTCGATCATGAAGATCCTGCAGGCTCTGGGCGCGTGGGCCGAGGCCGTCTTCTATGCGGCGGGACGATACCCTCACCTTCTGATCGAGATCCTGCGCAGGATCAAACGCCCCCCCTGGTTCCCGCAGCTAATTCTCGAACAAGCTGAACATGTCGGTGTCCAGTCGCTTCCCGTCGTCCTGCTTACCGCCCTGTTTACCGGCATGGTCCTGGCGTTGCAGTCCTATATCGGATTCCACCGTTTTGGCGCCGAAAACATGGTCGCCACGGTCGTCTCTCTCTCCATGCTACGGGAACTCGGCCCGGTACTGGTGGGGCTCATGGTGGCAGGCCGCGTCGGTGCCTCCTTTGCAGCCGAACTCGGCACCATGCGGGTCTCCGAACAGATCGACGCCCTGTGGACACTTTCCACGGACCCCTTGCGCTATCTCGTGATGCCGCGATTCATCTCGGCCATCATCATGCTTCCCCTGCTTGTGGCCCTGGCCGACGCGATTGGCATCTTCGGGGGTTACGTTATCAGCGTCTTCATGCTCGGACAGAATCCCCACAGCTACCTGGAAAACTCCACCCTCTATGTCGAGTTGCGGGACATGTACTCAGGGCTCTTCAAGGCCGGCTGTTTCGGTGCCATTATCGGTCTTGTGGGGTGCGCAGAAGGCTTTTACTGCCAAGGAGGAGCGCAGGGGGTTGGACAAGCGACCACCCGGGCGGTTGTCTTCAGTGCCATGAGCATTCTCGTCTCCGACTACCTTCTCACTGCGTGGCTGTTCCAGTGACGACGCCGAAGATCCAAGTTCAGGGACTCAAGAAGTCCTTCGGCGACAAGAAGGTGCTCGACGGTGTGGACCTTGATGTCTTGCCCGGCGAATCTGTGGTGGTCATCGGACTCTCGGGAACCGGAAAGAGCGTGCTGATCAAATGCATCCTCGGCCTGCTCAAACCCGATGCCGGGCACATCCTGGTGGACGGCGAAGACTGGTCGACGCTTGCCAATGACGAACAGCTTCTCCGCATGAGACGCATCGGCATGCTCTTTCAGGGCGCGGCACTGTTCGACTCCATGTCGGTATGGAAAAACGTGGCATTCGCCCTGCTACAGCAGGGCATGGGCAACAAGGAAGCCAGAACACGTGCCGGCGAGGTACTGGAGCTGGTCGGCCTTCACAACGTCGAGGACAAGATGCCGGCGGAGCTTTCGGGCGGCATGGCAAAACGTGTCGGACTGGCACGGGCCATCTGTCACAAGCCGGAGATCATCTTCTACGACGAGCCGTTGACCGGTCTGGATCCGGTCATGGCGGATGTGATCACCCGCCTGATGCAGCGCCTGCACAGCGAGTTCAATGTCACATCATTGACCATCGCCCATAGCATGATGCTGGCCAGAACATTCGGAAACCGTATCGCCATGCTCTACCAGGGCCGAAATCTCAAGCAGATGTCGCCCGATGAACTGGACTCCTGCCAGGATCCGATCATTCGACAATTTGTCGAAGGGCGATCCGAGGGGCCGATCCACTTGCAGGGGAATCGTACATGAGCAATGATCAGGAGAGGGAGTTTCCGCGAGTAAGACTGAATCATCGTCGCGGAGGGGGACGCCAATGAACTATCAGGCCCGTTTGGGAGCTTTCGTTCTGGTCGCACTGCTCGTACTGGCCCTTCTGGGCGGAAAGATCGGCCATTTCGACTGGTTTGCCCCGAAAGGGACATCTGCCGAGGTGCTGATCAACGACGCCTCCGGCCTTCAGGAACAGACTGCCGTTCGACTAGCAGGTGTTCGCGTGGGCAGCATCCAGTCGATCGAACTCCAGAACAACCGGGCTCTGGTACATATCCGCCTGAAACCGGGGATCGTACTACCCGCCACGACCCATGCCTCCCTGATGGGGGGCGGACTTGTTGGCGAAAAATATCTTGCGCTGCATGCGGACCCGGGCGATACCACGCCGCTTCCGTCCGGTAAAAAAATCCCTTTCGACAAGGGGGGAAGCCTTAACACCCTGATGACCAAGGCGGCCAAAAGTGTTGACGACATTCACCATCTGGCTGAGAGCTCCAACCGGGCAATTGAGGATCTATCCAAAATCCTGCGCGAGAACCGGCGCGACGTACGCAACACGATCCATACATTAAGCAAGGCCAGTGACACCCTGCACCGCACCACCGAGGAGGTAGCTCAGCTCGTAACATCCCACCGCAAGGATCTCGATACCACCATGCAACAGATGCCCGTGGCAGTCGAAAACGGATCGCAATTCTTCAAGGCAGGAAAGCAAACATCGACCCATATCAATCAGATTCTCTCAGACAACCGGGAAAACCTCTACCGGATGATCTTTGAGTTCCGCAAGGCCGCCGAGAATCTCGAAGCACTCTCCGATGACCTGCGACGCAACCCGTGGAAGTTGACGAACAAGGAGAAGGAGATTCCGCCCTCGCCGCGGGCAAGCCAACAGAAGATGGAAGAGATGATGCTCACCACCGGGCAGATGGGAGTCACTCCTGCACGTAAGTAGATATCTGCCACTCCTCGCGCTTCTCTGCCTGCCTTTTCATGCCGCGGCCGAAACCTACTTCGAGGCAGCCCAGCACTACTACGAGTCAGGCCAATCCACCGAAGCCAGGCGGGCGCTGCGCGAAGAGCTCAGGATACGTCCGGACAACCTGGATGCCCGATATGACCTAGCCATACTGCTGGACCGAATTGGCCATGAAGATACGGCGGTAAAACTGTACAAGGAGAACCTGAAACGCGGCAAACACCTGCCCAGCATCGTCAATCTCAGCCATATCTATCTTAAGCACAATCACCGCAAAAAGGCGGTTAAACTGCTGCAGTCAGCCACCCGCGAATTCCCGGGCGAGGCCATCCCCTGGTACCTTCTAGCACAGATCGCCAGTCAGGATGGAAATACAACACAGGCTCTACACGACTACAAAAAGGCTCTGAAGGCGGATCCGATCAACGGTTTTGCCCATATTCGCTATGCCCGCTTCATGGCCGGCCAGGGGAACATTAAGCGCGCACTCACACATGCCAGAAAGGCGACGAAACTACTCCCCAAATGTGCCGCATGTTTCAGCATACTGGGCAATATCGAAACCCGGAACGGTGCATACGGAGAGGCCTTGGCCTCGTACCAGAAAAGCGCTGCGCTGAAACCGGCACGCACCACATACCAACGCATCGCCGCTACCTTCGACAAACTGGGAGAACACCAGCGCGCCCGCAATATCCGCCATGCGCTCAAACATCTCGAACCTCCTCAACCGTAGCCTCCATCTCGAGTCATCCCTCTGTTTCCAAACCCGGAGCATGTCATCCCCTTGCATTCTTGCGCACAAAACCCCATAACACGGGGTATGCTTCGTTTACTCTTTGTGCTCTTCATCACCCTCCCGCTGCTGGAACTCTATGTACTGATCAAGGTAGGCGCCTCCATCGGGGGACTTGCCACCATTTTCCTCTGCCTGGCGACCGCCGCGATCGGCGGACTTCTGATCCGTTGGCAGGGCCTGAACACCCTGTTTCGGGCCCAGGAACGCATCAGCCGTGGCGAGGTTCCTGCCGAACATGCCATGCACGGCCTGATGCTGGTACTGGCCGGCATCCTGCTGTTCACCCCGGGCCTGATCACCGATACCATCGGTTTCCTGTTGCTGGTTCCGCCACTCCGGCAATGGATCATCCGCCACTATATTGGTACGCACCCCTCACCGGGTGACATCACCATCATCGAGGCGGAACGCGTGGATCGCGACGACCCCTATCTTCGATAGCAGGGAGCACGCGATACCGCGCCAGAAAGTACGGACATTCACGGTTTTTTAAGAAAGATTATGAGATCATACTGAACCAAACAGGAGGTTAACCCCATGGAATCACAAACCATTCGTTCAAATGTACTGGCCGATGCCAGGATCGCCTTTCTGGGCAAAACCTATGGCATGCTGGCGCTCTGCATTCTGGCCGGATCTGTCGGTGCCTATATGTCCATGGGAAGCGTGTTCGCCTATCAGCACCCTTGGATCATGCTGTTCATCATGATGGGTGGCGTGTTCGCCGTTCAGGCGCTGCGCCACAAGCCGGGCATCAATCTGCTGGCGCTGCTTGGTTTCGGCGCTATCACCGGCATGGCCATCTCACCGCTGGTCGGTTTCGTCGCCGCCAAGAGCGGCGTACTCGTCATGCAGGCGTTCATGACCACCGCAGTCGCGTTCGCGGGCCTGACCATCTATACCTTTACATCGAGAAGGGATTTTTCATTTCTAAAAGGGTTTGTCTGGACCGGACTGATCGGATTGATCGTACTGGGGCTCTCCAATCTCTTCTTCGAGTCCTCAATGATCGCAATGGTCAGCGCCGGTATCGGCGTCCTACTCTTTTCGGCCTTTATCCTCTATGACACCTCGACCATCCTGCGCGATTACCCCAACGACGAATATATCGCTGCAGCGCTGACGCTCTATCTGGACGTGTTCATGCTGTTTGAGAACCTGCTCTATCTGTTCGGTGTCCTGGGCGACGAATAATTATACAGCGGCAGAGGCGCCTGAATGGCGCCTCTGCCGCATCACCCACCTTTAAAGGATAAGATCAGACTCCGAATCTCCTCTTCGCTTACATCATCGGCTATGAATGCCTCGCCGATACCACGAAGAAGGATGTAACGAATGCGGCTTCCCACGTTCTTCTTGTCATGCCCCATAACGTTTAGCCACGTATCGGAAGAAAAATCAGGAACCTCCAGTGGAAGCCCCGTAGCCTCATACAATCGGGCTATCCTCGTCTCGGTGCCCGACTCAAGCAGCCTCTTGCGTTCGGAGAGACGCGCAGCCATCAGGGTCCCCAGTGCCACTGCCTCTCCGTGCAGGTATTGCCTGTAATGTGTCATGGCCTCGATGGCATGGCCGAAGGTATGCCCCAGATTGAGAAGGGCACGCGCTCCCTGCTCCGTTTCATCATCCATGACCACTTCCGCCTTGTGGCGACACGATGTCAGGATCACATGAGAAACCACCGTCTCATCCAATGCAAGAAGGCTGGAGATATGCTCCTCCAGATAGGAGAAGAAGAACGTATCGCGGATCAGACCGTACTTGATCAGTTCGGCAACGCCCGCACGCAGCTCCCGTGGTTTCAGGGTGCTGAGCACAAGCGGATCGATCCAGACAAGGCGGGGCTGATAGAAGGCACCGATCATGTTTTTGCCGTGGGGATGATTAATGGCGGTCTTGCCGCCGACACTCGAATCGACCTGGGCCAGTAGCGTGGTCGGCACCTGCACATAGGGAACACCGCGGCGATAGCATGATGCTGCGAAACCGGCCATGTCGCCGACCACACCGCCTCCCAGGGCGATGACCGGCTCGTTGCGGGAGAGTCTCGTCTGCATCAACGCATCCAGAATATCGTTCCAAGTGTCGATATTCTTGTACTTCTCGCCATCGCGGACACAGTGCTTGGCCACTTGCCAGCCCTTCTCGGCCAGCCCTTCACATACCTGGCGCATGTAAAGTGGTGCCACCACATCATTGCTGACCACCAGACAACGGGATACATCCGGGAACAGCCGGGTCACAGCCGTTCCCAGTTCCCCAAGGCATCCCGGTTCAATGTGGATATCGTAGGCGCGCGCGCCAAGCTCCACACGATAGGTGTGCGCCACCGCCTGCTGAACCGAACTCATGCCGCTATTCTGACATAAAAGGAATCAGCAGCCACCATCAATGCGGAGCCCATTGCAGTCAGGATCTCTGGGCAACATCCGAATCAGGTGCCGGTCCGGTCTTCAGAATCGTTGGTGTGATGAAAATCAACAACTCCGTCTTCTTGTCGATCTTGCTGTTCTTCTTGAACAGCCAGCCAAGGATCGGAATCCTGGAAAGTCCCGGCACGCCGTTGGTCGTATTCTCCTTGTCACGCGTGTAGATCCCACCAATCACGACCGTCTCACCATTATTCATCAGGATATTGGTGTCGATCTTTTTCGTCGAGATGATGGGATTCCCTTGGACCAATGAAGTAGACGGGGCGTCTTTGGTCGCCACCACGTGCAGCATCACTCGATTATCGGAAGATATCTGCGGCGTCACATCCAGACCGAGGGTCGCCTTCTTGAAGGTCACCGTGGTACCGGTATTGGCACTACTGCTGTTTAGGAACGGGATATCGGAACCCTGGTTGATCTTCGCCGGTTTCAGATTTGTTGTCACCACACGCGGGTTGGAGACGATCTTGATCTTGCCATCCGCCTCCGCGGCCGACAACTCTAGGTTCAGGTTAACCAGCCCCTGCAGATAGCCAAAGTTGAAACCGATCGCACCACCCGTTCCGGCCCCCACACCGGTGGCCGGTAGATCGACCAAATAGCCCTGGCTGGCGGTCGCCGTATTGGCCGTGTTGCTCGTCGGATTGGTCGAACCCTGTGCACCGCCAATCGTCACGTTCGGAGAGTTACTGGTCGCCTGCCCCCCCCAGCGAACACCCAGATCACGCGTGAAATTGTCCGTCGCCTCGACGATCCGCGCCTCGATCAGCACCTGCTTGACCGGCTTATCCAGCGCAGTAATCAAACGCTTGATATTGTTCACAGACTCCCGCGTATCCCTGACCACAAGCATATTGGTACGCTCGTCCACCAGGAAGGTGCCGCGAGGCGACAGGAGGCTGAAACGGGTTCCGTTTGATGTGACAGCGCCCTGCCCCGATGTCTGAGACTGCGATGCGGAGGCCGCACCACTCGTGGACCCGGAGGCATTTCCGCCCAGCATCTTCTTGATATCCTTCACGCTGGCATAATTGAGCGGAATGGTTGCAGTGATCAGCGGTTCAAGCTGCTCGGAGCCTTTTCTGGCATCGAGCCGGCTCTTGCGTTCCGCCGCCAGCACCTTCACCGGCGCGATACGCAGCACGTTACCCTGCCGCTCCTTGCCGAGGCCACGGGCGCTCAGAATAATGTCTAGCGCCTGATCCCATGGCACATTGACGAGCCGCATGGTCAGCTTCCCACTGACGTCGTCCGACATGATGATGTTCAGATTACTCATCTCAGCGATCAACTTCAGCGCGTTGCGGATATCGATATCCTTGAAATCGAAGGTGACTTTCTGCCCCGTATAGACATGCTGCCCAGTAGCTCCCGCCCTCTTGCGGGCGTTGACCAGCGATTTGGGCTCAAGCGTCACCGTCAACACATTGCCTTGCTGGAAGGAGGAGACATCCACCTTGTCGCGCAGTCGGGCTACAATCCGGACCTTGTCGTCGACCTTGTAGGCATCGACCTGCTTCACGGGGCCAGGGAATTCGCTGACATCCTGAGAGCGCTGCTGACCCTTAGCGAGCACGGCCTTGTCGATGTCCATCACCACGTTGGAACCCTGCTGATGCAGGCTGACAACAGGGTTGGCGGCATCGGTGCGTATCATTAGGTGGGCAGTCCGGTCATCCGGTTTGAAATGGACATCCTCCACCTTCACGACACCCTGTTGAAGCGCCGGCGCCACCTTGCCGAAGCGGACCACCATCTCATTCGATGTGGCATCGACCTGATGATGCACCTTCTCCCCCGGCACCAAGCTGACCACGAGCCGAACGCGCCCGTCTGCCTGACCAACTGTCACGCTTTTCACCTTCTGGGTCGCGACGGGATAGTGCTCCTTGGCCAGCTTGGAGGTCGCCCCCCACAGGTCAAGAATCATCGTCCTGCCATTGTTCGTGACCAGCGCATCGTGGCTGGCATCCATATGCCGACCACGCAGTACCAGTTCGGTCACATCGCCTCGGTCACGCACATTCAGGTCCTCCAGAATCGCAGCCGAACGTTTTCCGGCTACCGATCCGGATGGTGAGGCAGCGAAGCGCAACGTCAGCTTCTTACCCTGCTGGGCGACATCATACTTCAGGTCCCGGTCCAGACCGATCTCGACCTTCACACCCTGTTTCGATGCCGAGGCAAAGATGCTTTTGACTGGTCCCTCGCTGTTGCGCAGAGGCTCGATTCCCTTCTTAAGCGATGCCCCGGGCAGCATCAACACCACGCGTGAGGGCGCCTTCAGATCGAATACCTCGTATTTCAGTGTGGCATCAGACTGAATGCTGACCACGTCACCGTTTGACGAGGATGACAACGACACGCCCTCTACCTGTGCGGCATGGCTGATCAACGGCATAATCAGCATCATGACCAACATCATCAGAACCGGGGGTATGAACGCCCCTCTTCCACGGTTTTTATGATCAATCATCGCCCAACCTCCCGGAACTAATGCCCGCCACTATTCTGGCGAGAGGCGTTCTTTTTGGCCGGCTTGTCGATAAAGCGATAGGTCACTGCCTGTCCCTTCACCATGAGCTGGCCACTCTTCTTACCTTGGCTCAAACTGAGATTCTTGACGTCCACGATTCTCGGCATCTCTCCGACGCGACGCAAAAACGTCAGAAGCTGCTTGTAGGTGCCCGAAACACTGAGATCCACTGGCACCTCGGCATAAAAATGCTTCTGCGTCTCCTTCTGCGGTTTGAAGGTGCTGAATTCAAGTCCGGAGTCCTTGCCCGCCCAAGAGACATTCTCGAGCAGGTCAGGAATCTGCGACTGCTTCGGCAGCATATGCAGTGCCACTCTGAGCTGCTTCTGCAGTTCGGCGAATTCCCGCTTCTTCCGGGGAAGATCCCTGGCCATGCGCTGATGGCGCTCCAGAAGCATTCGTTGCTGCTTGACCTGCGACTCCTGGCGCGCAATCTCTTCACGCGCCGGCATCCAGCCAAGGTAAAAATAAATGCCGCCGATCAGAAGAAACCCGAGTGCAAGGGCAGCAGCCTTCTGCCACAACGGCAGTGGAAGCAGTGGGCGAAGCGCCTCAAACAGGTTGCTTTTCAGGGAATCGAGATCCATTACGTTCCCTCCTTCGCCTTCTTGGCGGCACTCTTTTCAACCCGTCCCATGGCCAGACTGAACTGGCGCACTGGTGTGCCGTTGACCTGCTGACGCGAAATCACCTGAAGCCTGACATTGGTAAACAGTGGCGACTGATCGAGTGCACGCATGAAATTTGCCACGGCCTTGTTGCTCTCCCCCAATCCGGTCAGCTGAATCTCTCCCCCCTTGTCCACGACATCGGTCAACCAGACATTGTCCGGAATCGCCTTGGAGAGAGCCACCAGAGTCTCCATCGAACGGAAGCGACCGTGCTGGAGAGTGTCGACCAGCTTGAGCTTGCGCTCCACATCCTCGCGCAACTTGTCCAAGTCCTTAATCTTACCGATCTTCTTGAGAAGAACCTGATTCTGCTGCACCAGATCATGGTATTGATCCTTCAGGCTAGAGAGCGTCATCGTATTGGTCACATGCGCCGCAACGGAGAGCACGAGGGCCAGGCCAATCACCCCAGCGGTCACCGCAATATGTTGCAGGATCTGACGCTGCCGGCGAGCGACACGATAGGGCAGGAGATTGATGCGAATCATGCGTCAAAACTCCGCAGGGCAAGACCGACCGGGACCATCATCATCGGGCCGATACGCTGCAGATATCCGGCATCAAACTTCTTCCCGGGCACCTTGATGACGGAAAAGGGATTTAGCACCTCGGCCGAAATACCAAGACGCTGTTCCAACTCCGTGGCAAGACCAGGAATCAGTGCGCTACCACCACTGAGATACATCTTCTGTACCGGGGCATCGGCATGGCTGGTGGCGTAAAAATCGAGCGAACGTACCAGCTCGCCGGTTAGGCCGGCATAAAATGCCTCCAGTGCCTCCTCCTTGATCCCCGAGAAGTGCTCCTGCTTCATCTTTTCCGCCGCCTGAAAGGAAACGCCGTGCACCCGCTGAATCTCCTCGGTCAGGTTGACGCCCCCGAAGAACTGATCACGGACAAAGGCCATCTGACCATTCAGGTTAATATTGATATTGGTTAGGGTGGCGCCGACATTGACTAGCGCATGCACATCGGCCTCATCCTCATCCCCAGCCATCACCGACTGGGCCGACTGCTGCTGATCGAGGATCAGCTCAGAAGCATTCTCGATGGTAAAGACGGAACAATCGACGCACTTGGCCACCAGCCCGGCCTCGTGCAAAACCAGCTGGTAGTCGTCGATCACCTCGCGCTTGCAGGCGACGAGTACCACCTCCATCTGCTCGGGCTCATCCAGCAGCGGACCGAGAATTTGGAAATCGAGAAAAACATCCTCGATATCGTAGGGAATGTGCTGATCAGCCTCGAACTGGATTTGTGACTCAAGTTCGAACTCGGTCATCGTCGGCATCCTCACTGTCTTAATGATCACGGCATTGCCTGACATAGAGAAAGCGACATTTTGCGTCGACGGGCGAGCCACCTCGATCGCATCCGCAAGCGCCTGGGATACGGCCATCGAATCGATAATCGTATTCTCCACGATGGCATCACGCGGCAGCGGAACCATCGCCATGGATTTCAGCTCGTAGGTCGATTGGGAACGGGACAACTCGACCAGCTTGATGCCTGCCGGGCTGATATCAACGCCAATAAGCTCTTCTCGTTTCCCGGGTAAAATCAGAATACCCCCTACGCCTTAGAAATCACTTCCACAAAAAATCTTAACAAGTTAATATAAAAAAGGATATAGTTAACTTATTGCCTGTACTATATCGCCACTCACCTGCACACGATGTAACGCACGCCACACATTTTCCTTTTCTCCATTCATCTGGAGTGCCCGGCGAAAATCCGCCGCTGCCGCCTTACCTTTACCCAGGCCTTCTTGCGCCAGCCCGCGATAGTAATAAAGGCGCCAACCCGCCCGCTTCCGCATATCAATGGCGCGATCCAGCTCTTTCAGGGCCATCTCGAAGCGCTTCATGTGCACCTGAATCTTCCCCATTCGGTAAGGCACATCCTCGTCTTCCGGATCAATCTCGGCCTCCCGGGAAAAATAGACAAGCGCTTTGTCATACTGCTTCATATACTCATAACAGGCACCGATATTGAAGTTGGTGTTATCATGCTTCGGATTCTCGGCCAGCGCCCGGTCAAACTCCCGAATCGCCGCCTTGTATCTTCCGGCCCTGATCAACTGATAGCCGTAACGGTGATGGGCATCGGCCGTATCGAGGATATCGGCCTGGGCCCTGCGGTAGGCCAGTTTCGCATGGTCCCGCTGCTCCGGGTAGTCGGCTACATGCTGTACTAATGCCTTCCATCTGCGGGTAATCGAGGAGGCACCCATGCGCTTCTCGGCCTGCATCACTAGGCTGGCGGGAAACCCGTTGCCTGCACCGGTCGCCCATCGGATCGTCTGCAGATTTAGACGGTCAAGCAGCCGCTTCTTGAAGCCCCAGATCCCCTTCTCATGCAGTCGGCTCATCTCGAACTCCAGGGATGGGTGATTCATCTCGTTCACTGGCACATGCCGATCTCCGATCAGCGAAAAAACGTCGGTATCCATCAGCTGATAGGGGAGC
>DATFLK010000069.1:0-5939 GCA_035267815.1 Mariprofundaceae bacterium
ATCGACCTCCTCTTCGTAGAAGTCGGCGATCTTGCTCAACATCGCCTCCAGACTGCCCGTCTCCTCACCGATCGAGATCATCTGCGTCACCATAACCGGAAACACCCGACTCTCCTCAAGCGGCGCCGTCAGTGTTTGCCCCTGGCTGATCGAATTTTTGGACTTCAGGACCGCCTCCTCGACGATCACGTTGCCGGATGTCTCGGCCACCGTATCCAGCGACTCCAGGATCGGCACACCCGCCGCCACCAGCGTGGAGAAGGTCCGGCAGAAGCGTGCCACCGCCGCCTTGCGCAGCACATCGCCTAGCACCGGCAGGTTGAGCAGAAGCTTGTCGAGCTGATATCGGCCCTTCGGGGTCTTGTAGGCCGCGCGAATGCCAAGCACCAGTACGATCGGCGCACTCAGCACGAGATACCAGTAGCTGACGAACAGATCGGAGATCGCCATGGTGATCTGGGTCGGCGCCGGCAGTTCCGCACCAAAGCTCGAAAACATCTTGGAGAAGACGGGGATGACGAAAATCATCAGGATCGCCGTGACGATAAAGGCAACCGAGATAATCGCCACCGGATAGACCATGGCCGACTTGATCTTGGCCCTCAGGGCCAAGGCCTTTTCCTTGTAGGTACAGAGCCTGAGCAGGATCGCATCGAGAATACCGCCCTGCTCGCCGGCCTCGACCAGCGCGCAGGTCAACCGGTCGAACTGTTTGGGAAACTTGCGCAGGGTCTCTCCCAGCGGCGAACCCTCCTCCAGGCTGGAACGCACATCCTTGAGCAGCTTGACCATCGATTTCTTCTCGGCACCGCGTTCCGACAGCTGAAAACACTGCACCAGCGGCAGGCCCGCATTGATCATGGTCGAGAGCTGCCGGAAGAAGATGCTGATATCCTTCTCGGTAACCTTCTCCTTGATGATCTCGATCTCGACGGGCTTCTTCTTGACCTTGATATCGACAAGCCCCTGACGCCGGAGCATGGCAACGGCAATATCACGGTTGGCTGCCTCCTGCTCGCCGCTTTTCGTCTGACCCTGACGGGTCCTGGCTTCCCACCGGAAAATGGCCATCAGTCCGTCACCGTCACGCGCAGGCACTCTTCAAGGGAGATCACACCTTCCTTGACCTTGTCCAGTGCGGCCATGCGCAGCGTCTTGACGCCTTTCTTGATGGCGATGGCGTTGATCTCGTTCGCATTGGCGCCCGCAAACACTGCCTCGCGAATCTCCTGAAAGATCGGCATCACCTGGTAGAGGCCGACCCGGCCCTTGTAACCGCTTCCATTACAGGCAGGGCATCCCTTGCCGTGCATCGTATTATACTGGTCCACTTCATCCTCCGGCACACCGGCATCGATTAATGTCTCCGGCGGCAAACTGACAGGCTCGGCACACTGCGCGCAAGTCCGGCGCGCAAGTCGCTGCGCTGAGACAAGGTTGACCGCCGAACCGACAAGAAAGCTCTCCACCCCCATGTTGACCAGGCGGCTCATGGTGGAGGGGGCATCGTTGGTATGCAGCGTGGCCAGCACGAGGTGGCCTGTCAGGGCCGCCTTGATACCGATGGCGGCGGTCTCGAAATCGCGAATCTCGCCGATCAGGATAATATCGGGATCCTGGCGCAGGAAGGAGCGCAGCGCCGCCGGGAAGGTCAGCCCGATATCGGGATTCACGTTAACCTGATTGATCCCCATGAAATTGAACTCCACCGGATCCTCGGCCGTGGAGATATTGACACCGGGCTGATTCAGCTCCGCCACGGCCGAATAGAGGCTGACGGTCTTACCGGAACCGGTCGGACCGGTGACCAGCACCATGCCGTAGGGCTGGTGGATCGCATGCTTGAACCACTCCAGCGCCTGCGGGTCATAACCGAGTTTGGTCATATCGAGCTGCAGGCTGGAGGGATCCAGCAGACGCATCACCACCTTCTCGCCGAACAAGGTCGGCAGCACCGATACACGGAAGTCAACGGTCTTGGACTTGGAGAGCCTGAGCTTGATGCGGCCGTCCTGCGGCAGTCGCCGCTCCGAGATGTCGAGACGCGCCAGAATCTTCAGTCGCGAGACGATGGCATCGCGCATCCCCATCGAGGGGCGCATGATCTCGTGCAGCACGCCGTCGATGCGGTAGCGCACGCGCAGGACCCGTTCATAGGGTTCTATGTGGATATCGGAAGCACCCCGCTTGATCGCATCGAGCAGGATCAAGTTGACCAGCTTGACGATCGGAGCCGCCTCGACCTCGGAGACCAGCGAATGCTCGTCCAGATCCTCCTCTGCGTTTTCCACCACTTCCATATCGCGCGCGCCGAGATCGGCCATCACGTTCTCGAGCTGTTCCTCGTTGCGCGACACCGAATCGAATTTGGCCATCATCTGGCTCTCCGGCGCGATCACCACACTCACCTGACATCCGCTGACAAAGGCCATCTCGTCCAGCGCGTTGATATCGTAAGGGTCGGCCACCGCGATGGTCAGCACATTACCGGATCGCTTGATCGGAATGGCCATGTTCTTCCGCATCACATCGGTGGGAATCTTGGTTAGGTTGGTCGGAATCTCAGTCTTTTCGAGATCGACGACCGGCCGGCCGGACTGCTTGGAGATGAAATCGGTCAACTCCTCTTCGGTAAACAGGTTCTGTTTTACCAGCTGCGAGATCAGCGAATCGCCGTGCAGTTTCATCTCGCGCGTCACCTGATGCAGTTGTTCGAGCGTAATGCGCCGCTGGCGCAGCAGCATGTCTCCCAGACGGGTCGATTTCACGCCGCATGCTCCCGCGCAATGGCATGATGACCACGCCCCAGTCGCTCCTCCAGCCAGTGCAGGGCCTCATGCCAGTCCGGCTTCTCGCCGTGCCAAAACCGAAACGACGCGGCGCCCTGGGCCACCAGCATGGGCAGGCCGTCTACGGCCCTGCGCCCACCGTGGCAGGCCGCCGTCACAAACGGCGTCTTTCCGTCCGGCCGATAGACCGCATCCATCGCCAAACCGTGCCCGTGCAGCTCGAAGGGAAAAGTGCCCGGCACCTCGCCCAGCCCGATGCTGGTCGTATTGACTAGTAGAGAAGCACCCTCCGAGGCCGCCTCGACCTCCGCACGATCCCAGGCCACTGCCTCGACGACGAGGTTGGGATAGTGGCGGGCAGCATGCGCCGTCAGCCGTTCCAGCCGTTCGCGATTGCGGTTGCAGATGCGCAACCGCTGCACACGGCTCTCGGCCATGGCATGCAACACGGCACGAGCCGTGCCGCCAGCACCGAACATCAGCACCTCGGTACCTGTCAGGCGTGCGCCAAGCCCCTGCAACACATCCATTACCCCGTGCCAGTCGGTATTGGTAGCACGCCACCCACCCCGGTCACGCCAAACCGTGTTAACCGCCCCGATCGTCTGCGCGGCAAGATCAGCCTCGACCATCTCCAGCACGGCCTCCTTGTGCGGTACGGTCACATTGAACCCCACCACTTCGATGGCCCGCATCCCTTCCAGCGCCGTTACGACATCGTCGGGACGGACATGGAACGGCACATAGACAGCATCGATACCGTGCAGGTCGGCGAAGCGATTCTGGAACAGCGGCGACATCGAGTGCGCCACCGGATCCCCGATAATACCGAACACCTTTGTGTGACCGCCAATCTGCATCGCTATACCGAACCCCCGTACGCATCCGGGTCAGATGCATCCACCGCAACAACCGACGCACCGAAAGGCTTGTCACGACAGACCGATAGATTCGACATGTTCCAACCCCCTGCCCCATCTGACCACCGATGGATAAGGCACATTCCGCTTTTTTCCAAGCCATTTAACTCCTTATTGTCAAATATTTCACGAGTACAATCAAGAAAAGGACGTATTTCCGGAATCTAGCGCACAAAAACCGCATTGCCCCCTCAACAGGAGCTCCGCAGATGATCAGTAATTAGCCGAGACCAATTCAGTCCAAGTCCGATGCAATCCGCCCGAACATCGACTACAATTCCCTCATCCATATTGGGGATGTCGCCTGACCCGGAAGCAAAGGAGCATCACGACGGTGTGTACCTCTAAACATCTTATCTCGCTCGGCTTTACACCCGACCGTTTTCCAGCCGGAACGCATATATGCTACATCTACAACGACGACAAGCGGCGTGAGGAGATCATATCAAAATTCGTCGAAAGCGGCCTGCAGAATGGTGAACAGGTCGCCTATTTCACGGACACACTCCCGCCCGAGAAAATTCGCGAACACCTGAGCGACATGGGGGTCCAGCTCCCGTCCCAGACAGAGCAGGAACGCCTGAACATCGGCACCGCACTGGAGACCTACTGCCCGGACGGCACCTTCATTCCGGAGCGGATGCTGCAAACCATCCGCAACATGTATACAAACAGCATCGAAGAGGGGTATACGGGCGCCCGGGGCACCGGCGAGATGTCTTGGGCACTCAGGGATGTACCCGGTGCGGAACACCTGATCGAATACGAGGCAAAGATTAACATCGTCGTCCGGGAGCACCCCACCACGGTCGTCTGCCAGTACGACACCCGTCGCTTCGACGGTGACACGCTGTTCGACGTGCTCAACGTGCACCCCATGATGATCGTGGGCGGGCAGGTGGTACACAACCCCTACTACACGCCTCCCGAGGATTTCCTCAAGAAGCATCTGGCCAAGCGATAATCTGACATGTCGAACACTTCCATCAAGGCGGATATCCTAGCCAAACTCCTGCTCGTTCAATCCACGGTGGACACCCTGCCAGACAGCGAGGACATGGTGCTGTTTCTGCGTCGCGCCATGGAGGAGACGCCAGGGGTCTCGGATATCCATCTGAGTGTCGACGGCAAACTCATCCCTCCTTCCGACACCATCGAAAAACGGCTTGCGGAACACGAGGCAGCAACTGACACCACAGAGACGGACAACATATTGTACGCCCCGCTGCGCACTGCCCGTGTTGACTACGGCCATCTGGTACTCTCTCTGAACGATGCCGAGGCCTTTGCACCGTACAGAGACTTCATGCTTAACATCGCCAGTGACATCGCCATGAGCATGGAGAACCGGGATCACATTCGCCAAATCAACGAGGTCAATGCCGCCCTGGAGCGACGCGTCGAGAAGCGCACCGCCGCGCTGAAGGAGCGTGAGGAGATTTTCCGCGCCATCACCTCAGCCGCTCAAGACGCCATTATCATGATGGACCGCGACGGCAAGATCGCCAGTTGGAACCAAGCTGCCGAAAGAATCTTCGGCCATACCGCACAGGAGGCGATGGGACGGGAGCTTCACGCCCTCATCGCACCTAAACGGTTCCATGAGAGAGCTCTCAGAGGCATCGTCCGCTACCGGGAGACGGGCGAATCGCCCGTGGCCGGCAAAACGATCGAGCTGGTCGCCGTGCAAAAAGATGGCTCTGAATTCCCCATCGAGCTGTCGCTGTCGACCGTACAGCTTAGAGGCAAGTGGCACGCCATCGGCATTGTGCGCAACATCTCCGAACGCAAGAACGCCGAATCCACCCAGCTCAGAATCAACCATGCCCTCGAAACCATCTCAAGCTGCAACTCGGTACTGGTACACGCGGACAACGAAACCGAACTGCTCACGGATATGTGCCGCGTCATCGTCGATGTCGGCAGCTTCCGCATGGCCTGGGTCGGCTTTGCCGAGCACGACAAGGCTAAAACGGTTCGGCCGGTGGCTCACTACGGGCACGAAAGCGATTACCTAAAAAAGGCCGGCATCACATGGGCGGATACGGACCGCGGCCGCGGTCCGACCGGCACTGTCATTCGGACGGGTGAGATCCAGACCAATCAGGATTTCGAAAACAATCCGCAGATGCAGCCATGGCGCGAAGCGGCGCTAAAACGGGGATACCGATCCAGCATCGCCCTGCCCCTCGAAAACAGCGGTGACGTATTCGGTGCGCTGACGATCTAC
>DATFLK010000070.1:0-8641 GCA_035267815.1 Mariprofundaceae bacterium
ATGCACCCCCCAATTCTTTTAGTACTATCGATCTGAAGGAGGATCACACATGAAAAAGACAATCATTGCACTGACGGCCATGGTGGGCTTTGCCGCCCAGGCCAACGCCGCAGCCACCATCACCGGTGCCGGCGCCACCTTTCCCTACCCCGCCTACTCCCAGTGGGCCCATACCTACAACAAGAAGACCGGCGTCCGCCTGAACTACCAGGCCATCGGCTCCGGTGGCGGCATCAAGCAGATCAAGGCCAAGACGGTTGACTTCGGTGCTTCCGATGCGCCGATGAAGCCGGCAGAGATGGACAAGTACGGCCTGATGCAGTTCCCGATGATTATGGGCGGCGTGGTACCGGTCGTGAATATCAAGGGCATCCATGCCGGCCAGCTGAAGCTCTCCGCTTCCAATCTGGCTGACATCTTCCTCGGCAAGATCACCAAGTGGAACGACCACCGCATCGCCGCCAATAATCCGGGGCTCTCCCTGCCGAACAAGGCGATCAGTGTCGTGCACCGTGCCGACGGTTCCGGCACCACCTGGATCTACACCAACTATCTCTCCAAGGTTAGCAGCGAGTGGAAGAGCAAGATCGGCAATGCCAAGGCCGTGCAGTGGCCGGTCGGCCTGGGTGGCAAGGGCAACCAGGGTGTTGCCGCCTTCGTAAACAAGGTGCCCGGCTCCATCGGCTACGTCGAATATGCCTACGCGCTGCAGAACCACATGGCCTCCGTCCTGTTGCAGAACCGTGCCGGCAACTTCGCGGCACCGACTGCCAAGAACTTCCAGTCTGCCGCTGCCGGCGCTGACTGGGCGCATGCCAAAGGTTACTACATGGTGCTGACTGATCAGCCGGGTGCCAACTCTTGGCCGATCACCGGTGCATCCTTCATCCTGATGTACAAGACCCAGACCAAGCCAAACCAGGCCCGTGAAGTGCTGAAGTTCCTCAACTGGAGCTACAAACATGGTGGTAAGCAGGCCATGAAGCTCGATTACGTGCCGATGCCGAAGGCTGTGGTCAATATGGTCGAGAAAACCTGGAAGAAGGAGCTGCACGACACGTCCGGCAATGCCATCTGGCACTGATCAGTTGACACAGTCGCACTTTGTGTAGCTAAAACGCAGTATCGTCATGGTGGGGCCGGGGAGTATCCCGGCCCCGCTTGCGTAAAGGGTTCGATGTAGCGATGATTCCCCAAGGGGAACGATCCGACTTTTCGTTAAAGGGAAGGCCATTTCCATGAACCGTTCAAAAACCAGCAGCATCATGGGCGACACGCTTTTCCGGGGGCTCACCATGACCTTTGCGGCCGGTATCAGCCTGCTGTTCGTCGCCATGATCGTGGTGCTGTGGCAGCAATCCCAGCTTTCGATCGACACATTCGGTTTTTCCTTTCTGATCAGTGACGACTGGAATCCGGTCACCCAGAAGTTTGGTGCACTGATTCCGATCTTCGGCACCCTGCTCTCCACCGCGCTCGCCCTCTTTTTTGCCATCCCGTTGAGTCTCGGAATCGCTCTGTTTCTGGTGGAACTGGCACCAAGCTGGATGCGGACGCCATTCGGTACAGCGATTGAGCTGCTCGCTGCCATCCCGAGCATCGTCTATGGCATGTGGGGATTGTTTGTGCTGGCACCACTGATGTCCGATCATATCCAGCCTTGGTTGCAAGACCATTTCGGCTTCCTGTTCATCTTCTCAGGGCCGCCCATGGGCATCGGTATGCTCACCGCGGGCCTTGTTTTGGCTCTAATGATCATCCCGTTCATCGCCTCGGTCACCCGCGATGTGTTCCTGATGGTCCCCCAAACCCTGAAGGAAGCGGCCTACGGCCTAGGCAGCACGACATGGGAGGTCGTCAAGGATGTAATGATTCCGTATGGTAAGAAAGGAATCGCCGGCGCAGTCTTTCTCGGCATGGGCCGCGCACTGGGCGAGACCATGGCCGTCACCTTCGTCATTGGCAACGCTTACCACCTTTCATGGTCGATGTTCGCACCCGGAAACTCGATTGCCTCGACGCTGGCCAACGAGTTCACCGAAGCGGACGGAGACCTCTATCTCTCATCCCTAATCGAGCTGGGTCTGGTACTGTTTTTGATTACCTTCACCGTATTAGGTCTAGCGCAGCTATGGCTTCGCCGCGGTCAGGGGAATCGCCGATGAACAACATACAACGCAGAAAATTGATCAATGGCGCCGTGCTGGTTCTCTCCACCATGGCCGCCCTCCTCGGCCTGTTCATGTTGGTATGGATTCTCGGCGATGTCGGCATCCGCGGTGCCGCCGCCATGAACTGGGACTTCTTCACACAGCTTCCCACTCCGCCAGGAACGTCTGAAGGCGGACTGGCCAACGCCATCGTCGGCACGGCCCTGATGACCCTCGTGGCCGCCCTGATTGCAGTTCCGTTCGGTGTCATGGCCGGCACCTATCTATCCGAGTTCGGCCGACACAATACGATGGGGACCATTACCCGCTTTATCTCCGATATCCTTGTCTCGGCGCCGTCGATCGTCATCGGTGTCTTCGTCTACCTGATCTTAGTCAGGTCACTGGGGCACTTCTCCGGCTGGGCTGGTGCCGTGGCGCTGGCCATCATCATGCTGCCCGTGGTCAGCCGCACCACCGAGGAGATGCTAAGCCTAGTCCCGCCGGAGATGCGCGAGGCCGCTCTAGCTCTTGGCGCGCCCTACTGGAAGATGATGCTACATGTCATCTATCGTGCGGCTGTCGCCGGCATGATCACCGGCGTGATGCTAGCCATCGCCAGAGTGGCGGGCGAAACCGCTCCTCTGCTGTTCACCGGCCTGAACAGCCCGTACTGGATGCACAGTATGAACGAACCGATGGCCAACCTGACGGTCACGCTGTTCGATTACGCCATGAGCCCCTATGATGACTGGCATACACTGGCTTGGGGTGCCGCATTCCTGATCACCGTATCCGTTCTCACCGTCACCATCTTTACGCGCCTTGTATTGCGCAATAGGAGCAGACATTGACCGCAACGATTGCACATCTGGAAGACGCATCGACCACTCTGGACGATGCGAAGGCCCAACCCGAAAAGACAGAACTCGAAACAAAGATCTCGGTCCACCATCTCGACTTCTACTATGGCGACAAACAGGTTCTGTTCGACAACACCCTCGACATCACCAAGAACAGGGTGACTGCATTCATCGGCCCCTCCGGCTGCGGAAAATCGACCCATATCCGCACCTACAACCGCATGTTCGACCTATACAAGGGACACCGGGCTGGCGGCGAGATTCTGATGGATGATTTGAACATCCTGGATCCAAAGGTTCCGGCGCTCGAACTGCGCCACAAGATCGGCATGATCTTCCAGAAACCGACCCCTTTCCCGATGAGTATCTTCGACAACATCGCCTACGGTCTGAAACTGCACGGCCGCATGAGCAAAAGCGAGCTTGAGGGGCGTGTGGAAAAAGCACTGCAGGACGCAGCACTGTGGAATGAGGTCAAAGACAAGCTGAAACATCATGGCACGGCCCTCTCGGGTGGGCAGCAACAGCGCCTCTGTATCGCCCGTGCACTGGCTGTGCAGCCGGAAGTGCTTCTGATGGACGAGCCCTGCTCAGCACTCGATCCGATCGCCACCACCAAAATCGAGGAACTAATCGATGAACTGAAGAGCCGCTTTACGATCGTCATCGTCACCCACAACATGCAACAGGCGGCCCGTGTGTCTGACTTTACCGCCTTCTTCTACCTCGGAAAACTCGTGGAATTTGACGATACTGACCTCATGTTCACATCTCCCTCCAAACAGGAGACGGAAGACTATATTACCGGACGATTTGGCTAAGGGAGAAGACAATGGTTGATCACACCTTCAAACGTTTTGACATCGAACTGGACGAGCTCGATGCGTTGATCATGTCGATGTTCAAGGTGGTGCGCAAAAACGTCAAAAAGGGACTGCGCGCTCTATTCGAAGGCAATGTCGAGATAGCGAAATTGGTCATCAGCCAGGATGAAGCGGCCAATGCCCTCGAGGTTCAGGTGGATGAACTGGCTCGCAGTGTCATTGTACGCCATCAACCTGCGGCCTCCGATCTCCGACAGGTATTCGCCGCCACCAAGATCGTCACTGACCTCGAACGCATCAGCGATCTGGCTGCCAGTATCGCCAACAATACGATTGAGCTGAATGGATACGTGCCGTCACAACTTGCATCGCTGCCTGACATGCAGGAGATGGTGTTGCGGCAGCTGAAGGATGCGCGACGGGCCTACAAACGACAGGACGTTCAGCTTGCCCAGGATGTCCTCGAACACGATCAGGCGATCAACGCTGCATTCGCCGAAAGCCAGCGCGCGCTCTTCACCTCCATGACCGAACATCCCTCCGAGATCGGTCACTATATGGCCCTAGCCAATATCGCCAAACAAATCGAGCGTATTGGCGATCACACCAAAAACATCGCGGAGATGACGATCTATCTGGTGGTCGGTCACGAGGTACGCCACATCAATCGCGATCATCTGGCCGAACTGCTTGAGGGAGATGACGACGAGGAAGAATGAACAGCGCTGACACCACCCCGCCGCTTCTGGCCGCCGTCATCGACATCGGCTCCAATGCGATTCGGCTGCGCATCGGCGGCGCCGACTCGAACGGCGGGATCGAGGCGATTCACTATCATCGCGAACCAGTCCGACTGGGAAGCGATGCCTTCTCCCGGGGAATCCTCTCCGACGACACCATCGATCGTGCCGTGGAGGCCTTCCACACATTCCGCAGCATGATCGACCAGTATCCGGTCAAGGCGATACGAGCCACCGGAACCAGTGCTCTTCGCAGCGCCTCCAATGCCGCCCGCTTGGTAAAACGGGTCAAGAAAGAGACGGATATTCGGATCGAAATCATCTCGGGGGAGGAGGAGGCGCGGCTCATTCATGCTGCCGTGCGCAAAAATATCGACAATTTTGACCGACTCAATGCCATCCTGATCGATATCGGTGGTGGCAGTGTCGAAATCACCCTATCCCGCGAGGGTGAGATCGTCGCACTGGAGACCCTGAAAATGGGCACGGTGCGCTTGCTGGAGATGTTCAACAACGTCTCGCATGACGACTTCACCCAGCTCCTCAACGAATACATCCTCTCGATGCATCAGAAACTGGGGGAAGAGATTCACAACTCCGATATCGACCTGTGCATCGGCACAGGCGGCAATATCGAGAGCCTTGGCAGTCTGGCCGTCTCCGAGCTCGACTACCCGGAGGCGAACCGGCTCGACTACAAGGGGATCAAGAAGCTGTGCCAGAAACTCTCCGCCCTCTCATACTCGGAACGGGTCGAAAAGCTTCAGCTACGCCCCGACCGTGCTGACGTGGTGGTACCAGCGGCACTGGTACTGAAATCCCTGATGAAACGTTTCCGTCCGGCGGATCTGGGCATTCCCGGCACCGATCTGGCCACCGGCATCCTCATCGACCTTCTCTACGGTGATCAGGACGAACTCGAGCATCCCGGCCATCAGGCACTGGCATGGGGTGCGAGTCTGGCACGACGGTTCCATGCCGACCTGAAACATGCCGAACAGGTGCGCTTTATCGTCACGGAGCTCTACCGACAACTGGCCCCGCATCACGGACTAACGCCTAGGGATGATCTGCTGCTGCAGATGGCCGCCCTGCTCCACGAGGTCGGCATGTCCATTCGGCCGGCCGGCCATCACCGGCACGCCCACTATATCATCAATGCATCGCCGATGATCGGTATCTCGTCTGAGGAGAAAGCGCTTCTCGCCACCATCGTCCGCTACCACCGCAAGCGTTTCCCCGACTCAAAACATACCCCTTTCAGCCAGCTTGATCCGGATCAGCAGAAGCGAGCGGAGAAGCTGATCGTCATACTTCGTCTGGCCATCGCACTGAACAAGGAGCGTCGCGGAAATGTCCATGCACTCAGGCTTCTCAATCTGAAATCGTGTGCGGAGCTTCGCCTCGAGGGAGAGGGCGATCTGTTACTGGAGGTGTGGGCCGCCAATAAATCTGCTTCGCTCTTCAAACGGATATTCGATCAACATCTGCAGGTGACGACGGAAGAGGGCTGACGCGTTCACGTCCCTTCCCGCTTCGGGTAATCGCAAAGCCGGCATGTCGTATCACCGCCTGCAACATCGCGCCACCGTTCGATATCGATCGATAGGTCCACGATCCCGCAGGTGGGAAGATTGTCGATGACATGTCCCGCCAATGCATTGGCGAGAAGGGTCATCGCGGGATTGTGGCCGACCAGCATGACACACGACTTTTCGTCGTCGAAGCCTTCGATCACCTTCAGCAACGTGGCCGTGCTGGCCTCGTACACCGATCTGTCGCATATCAGCCGCGGCGCTGGAACCTTCAGGCTGGCAGCCAGTGCCTCCGCAGTCTGCACGGCACGCTTGGCCGGGCTGCTCACGATCATGTCCGGATGGATATGCCGTTTCGCCAATCGCGACCCCATCATCGGCGCATCGTGCACCCCCCGCTTGTTTAGCGGTCGGTCGAAATCATCGAGTCCGGCATCCTTCCAGCTCGATTTGGCATGACGCACTAGTAACAGCCGTTTCATTCCCTTCTCCCTATCTTCTAGAAGATCCGGTCCTGAATCTCATCCCAAAGATCGACATAGGCCGCTGCAGCACGACCGTTCGGCAGAAAGCGGCATACCGGTTCCCGCCGCTCGGCCATTTGCTCTACCTCGCTGGCATAGGGAACCACCGACTCCAGCATCCAAGAACCCATACGATCGCGGGACCCGACGATCTGGTTATGCAATTTCTTGCGACGGTCCACCATGGTCAGAAAGGCGAGCGGCAGAAGCTTGCGAAGCCCCTTCTCCTTCCTGAAGGCGAGAAGCTGTTGCAGCGTACGCAGGGAGAGAATCGACGGGAGCGTCGGAATCACCAGTGCGTCCGCGGTGCGGAATACCGCCTCGGACAACAGCGAGATGCCCGGCGGGCAGTCGAGAAAAATGAAGTCGTAGTCGTTGCGCAACGGCTCCAGCACCCTGTTGAGACGCTGCTTCGAGTGTTTTGCATCGTGCAACTCCAAGTCAAAATGGCGATAGGAGAAGTCGGCTGGAAGCAGGTCGAGATTCTCGTAATCGCTCCCCTTGATGGCACGGCCTGAGGCGGACTTCTTGTGCAGTAACTTCCTGCCTCCACCCTTGACGCCGGGCTTTACACGCAGGCAGTAACCGGCCGCCGCCTGCGGATCGAGATCCCATATCAACGTCCGCGCTCCGCTTCTGGCCGCGAGATAGGCCAGATTTACGGCGGTGGATGTCTTTCCGACACCACCCTTGATATTGTAGGAAGCCAGCACCTTCACACATCTACCCCGCAAGTACTCGTTTGAAACGATGCCGACTCTTGGCCGACGCAAACTTTCTGAACCGCGCGGCAAAATCGGCACGGGCTGCATCATGACGCCGCTGAAGGTGCTGTACCAGAGTTTCCATGGCCTGATGTAAAGTCTCCGTTGACTCCCCCGCTGTTGCCAGCTCTTCGCCCAACGTTCGTAAAGTGGATATCTGAACGGCAAGATCCTGCAGCTCTCCCAGATTATCCTGCAGCTTCTTCAGTGACCGTATCAAACGGCCTATCTCCTCTTTCGGATACAAATGGCGGAAAAACTCCAGCAGATAGCGCAGCTTCTTGCAGCTCTTGCGCAATTCGTGCATCGCCTCCGAGGGCGAATGGCGGTCGATAGCCTTCCCCTCCTTGAGGACACGCCGCAACATTCTGTCGATGCGGGTATCGGCGATACGCCGGATCGGTTTCCCGGCCTCGGGAGGGAGTGGCACATCCATCGCAAGCTTCTCAAGAAAATGGCGCCACTCCCGCTTTAGTGTCCGGTAGCGATCAGAGTGGAGAAGCCCGGCCAGTTGGCGCTTCTCCCGCACCGTTCTCTGCTCCAGCAATCGCCGCAGCGGTAGCAGCCCATCGCGCAGCTCTTCCGGCAACAGCGCTTCGTAGCCGGAAAACTGTAACAGGTAGACATCCAAGTCACGCACCGTACCGGTCACCGTCCCCAACCATGCGAACTCGTTTAGAAACTGTCCGACGGCCTGCGCCGGCAGCACATGCCTGAGCTGGCGCAATGCACAACGTGTGCGACGTATGGCCACGCGAAAATCATGAAGAAACTCGGGATCGATATCATTAATCAGGCCATGCTCGTTGGCCTCCATCGTATCGAAGAGTCGGCGCAGGATAAGACCGGCCGCCACGTGTGCCGGAATCCCTCCGTCCAGCGGGATATCCAGTTTGGAAGAGTAGTCCATCGGTGTCCGTCCGATCGCATCGAGTGCATGCCGAATCACGGGACACTCCGTTCCGTGCAGATTGAGATGGCGTTTTAGATGTCGCCTGATACGCCGGAACGCCTTCTCGTATCCGCGAATCGGTTCGATGCTGAGGCAGTTGGCAAACGGTGCCACATCGGTACGAGGCCTGCCTGCCAGATGGTATTCCAAGAAGATGCGTGCAACGGTCTTGTCGTCCTCATTCAACGCATGGATTTCATGAAAGGGGCTCTCGATATCAACCACGGGAACCAGGGCACGGACACCCAGTACGGAAAGCAGGTACTGCCGAAGTGGCCCGGCCGGAAAT
>DATFLK010000071.1:0-3323 GCA_035267815.1 Mariprofundaceae bacterium
CTCATTCAGACATCCCTATTCGCCGGCTTCATCATCCGGCAGGTGAATCTTCTCATCGAAAGGGAATCTGCACGGAAACCCCAGTGCATTGAGCTTCTGTGTAAATATCTCAAGCGTGAACGGCTTGATGATATATTCGTCGGCCCCGGCGGAGATCGCTCGTACAATCGCCGGCATGGTACGTTCGAAAGACATCATCATAACCTTCGGCGTTTCGGCAAATTCGGGCATGGAACGGAAGGTCGAGAGAAACTCCAGACCACCCATTACCGGCATGTGCCAATCGAGCGTAATCAGTTCGATATCATCATGGCGTAAAAGCTGCTCCATGGCCTGCTTGCCGTGGGCCGCCTCAACAACCCGCCATTCGAGCGCCTCCATAATACGGTGTATGGTTTGACGCTGTATCTGCGAATCCTCGACGACCAGAACCTTCTTGCCCATTCGCCCGTATCCCTAGCTCAGGGACAAAACCTGCTCATAAGCGCTGTCACCTTCATGCAATCTCCTCTCACAAGACTCCCCCATTCGAAAAGATTATGCCGCATGAGCACAAAAAATAAGTTGACATAAATCATCATTTCGCCTAACAAAAGTAAGTTTTTTTGGATGAGGGAACAGGGGAATGCCTGAGGGAATACCGGAACAAACCACAACACGCATCCTTCTGGCCGATGATCACGGTCTGTTTCGGGACGGCATGGAGGTCTGGCTCAAGAGGCTCGATGATCGTCATGTATCGATCCGTACCGTCACATCGCTGGACGAAGTACTCGACGCCTTGCAAAAGGCATCGGTCTATCACCTGATTCTGCTCGATCTGAATATGCCGGGCATGCACGGTGTCGCCAGTGTCAGCGAGGTCTGCAGCAATACCGCTGACATTCCAGTGATCATCGTGTCCGCCGAGGAGAACCCGGCGGTAATACGCGCCTGCATCAATGCCGGAGCGGCGGGCTATGTACCCAAATCATCCAGCGGCAAGGCCATCCTCGAGGCGATTCGCCAGGTGCTGGCCGGGTATTGCTACATCCCGCTCCACGTCCGTCACCCCCGTCCGGTCGACCGGTTCTCCGATCGCCAGCTGGAACTGCTCTCCCTCCTAGCAGAGGGCCACAGCAACCGGGAGATCGCCCGGCGCATTCATCTTTCGGAAGGGACCGTACGCCAATACGTCAGCGAGATTCTCCGCAAGCTCAACGTCGAGAATCGGTCTCAGGCCGGCATCAAGGCGCGTTCCATGCTCGGAATGGGGAGTTAACGCTACGACGATTGCGGCATACCGGTGTCGATCTCGATCGAAACGCAGGTCCCGTGGTCCGCAACAGACTCAACCCGAAGCGGATATCCAAGCAGTACCGCAAGCCGTCGCACAACACCCAGACCGATCCCCGCTCCATGCCCCTGACGACAGCCATGATGCAGTTGAAGAAAATCCGAAAAGATTCGCTCCTTCTGATCTTCCGGAACGCCGGGGCCACCATCCCGAACCTCGATACACGCCCGCTTGCCATCTCTTCGACAAACGATGCGCACGTCCCCCTGCTCAGGGTAGCACACGGCATTATCGAGAAGATGGAACAGGATTCGCCCGAGCAGCACCGGATCGGAACGGATCGTCACGTCATCGGGACACTGCGCCCGCAGGACGATGCCATGAGCCCGGGCGTTGAAGTCGCCGATCAGCCTCTCCAGAAACGGTTTGACCGGCATATCGGTGATATGGGGAGAGATCTGTCCCGAATCCAGACGACTGATCTCCAACAGGGTGGCATATAATCCGCCCAGCTCACGGATTGCCGATCGCATCCCCTGATGCAGCCTCCGGCGAGTCGCCTCATCCACTTCACCGACCATCGCATCGCGATACAACGTCAGCGCATGGAGCGGCTGCCGAAGTTTGTGAGCGGCTACGGACAAGAACGCTTCATCGACCACGTCTTTGACTCCCCGGGTATGTCATGCGGACACCCGTCCCCCTCGCAGCATCATTCGCCCCATGCCGTAGAGCCATAGACTCATGCAAGGATCGGCATGATGGATATGACCTATTGCAGGATCGCATCAACCGCAACCGAACGGCGTAACGGCCAGGCCTCCGGACGATCAGTCGGGCGCCTCCTGTCGGGCCGCCAAACGCACCGGTGCGAAGGAGTGCCGATGTGACATACAGGGGCCGAAACTCCGCAGCGCATCGAGATGGACGCGGGTCCCGTAGCCCTTGTGCCGGATGAAGTCGTACTGCGGAAAACGGTGGTGCAGGTAGCGCATCATCCTGTCCCGCACCACCTTGGCGACAATGGAGGCGGCAGCGATCTCCTGCACGGTATCATCGCCACCGACGATGGCCTCGACCGGTACCGACAGCTCCGGGGGCCGGTTACCGTCCACCAGCACACGGGCGGGACGCTGCGGCAATCCTTCGACAGCCCGACGCATGGCCAGCATGGTGGCGTGCAGAATGTTGAGCCGGTCGATCTCCTCGACACTCGCCTGTGCCACCGCATAGCCTAGCGCGGACTGGCGAACATGGTGGTAAAGCCTCAACCGTTTTTTCTCAGAAACCTTCTTGGAATCGCGATACTGCCCCATCATCGGATCGTCCGGCGCAAGGATCACCGCCGCCGTGACCACCGGCCCGGCCAGCGGCCCGCGTCCGACCTCATCGACGCCAGCAATCAAATCCATTTCCGCAACCGCCGCACCGGAATATCACGACATCCCGCCCACGGACGGGCGGCTTCAGCAAGCATGGTAAAACCGCGTTTTTCCATGCTTCCAAGTCCGAGGACAGGAAGTTCCGAGGGCCTTGCAAACAAGCCCTCCGAGGGGGTATCGAACCCAATCACCCTCTCAGGACAGCTCCGAAGCGATTGGACATCTCATCGATAATCGTCTGCGACACCGCGTCGGAATCCTCCTGCGTCAACGTCCGATCCGGCGCCTGCAGCGCAATACGCACGCCCAGGCTCACCTTGCCTTCGGGCACACCCTTGCCGACATAGCGATCGAAGATACGGACATCGACAAGCAGCTTGCCGCCCGCCTTCCGGGCTGTTTGGACGATTTCCTCGGCGGAGGCGGAGGCATCGAACAGGAAGACCAGATCTCGCGATACGCCGGGATACTCGGGCAGCGGCACAAACCTCGGCGGCTTGCCCTTCGGCAATGCATCGAGACCGACCTCGGCGACGAACACCGGCGTTTCGATGTCATACCGGCCGGCGATGTCGGCATCCATCTTGCCGATGCGCCCGATCTCGCTGCGGCCGGCGACAATCCTCGCCGCCTGTCCGGCCTGGAGACCAATCATCTCGTCATCC
>DATFLK010000072.1:0-5561 GCA_035267815.1 Mariprofundaceae bacterium
AGCCCGTTCTCTTCAAAGCGCCGGATCACATCGCCAATCACATTCTTGGCCACCGCATCCGGCTTGATGATGGAAAGTGTACGTTCAACAGCCATTGGTTATATCCCCGCTCTCGTAAGTCATCCTGTTTATTAAATAAAACTCGCCGGCAGAAACCGACGAGCGCGGCACTCTAATTCACCCCTGCACGACTTCCAAGCACAAATGCCACCCCCGCCCGACAGCCCTAAACGCGAGCTTCGGGCCGGAGCGGAACGACGCGACTACCGGCCTAAAAACGGAAGGGCAGATATGGCTCCAGCTTATCCAGACGCAGATCCGTCAGGTCTTTGTCAACTTCACCAGTGACCATCGACGCCACACCATCGCTGTAGTGCTGTCGCAACAGACCCAGAAATGCTGGCGCGGCGATCACATAGAGCCGGCTGAAGGCGGCGTCATTGCGCGCCGCCTCGAGATAGTCGCTCACCTGTTTGGCAAACTGGATGGCGTGATGCTGTTTGGGATCGATCGCCTGACCCATCATGTGACGACCCTCCCCGGTACTGTCGAAGGCCCGGCCGGGCAGGTCACTGGTCAGCTCCTGTTCGTGCATCCGGCTTTCGGGATGCTCAAACCCGGCCACCTCCCTTAACGACCCTCTCGGCCCGTCGCTTTCGCACACACGGACACGGCTACTGTTCGCGAGCAAGATCCATGTAACGGCCATGACATACCCCCAACCTGCTGTCAGCATTTCGACCCGTCCTTCAGTATAGCCAAGAACGAGCGCTCCCACAGGGGGGCGGATCAGGTTTTACTGATCGTCACGCCACTTGATGGAGCAGCCGATGGTCGGATGCTGGGGCTGCGGCGCCGGCTCACCGGCCAGCATGGCATCGACCGCATCGGCCAATTCCTGACGGGTCGCCCTGGCTTCATCCTTCCAGTAATCGTCGATACGCCCGTGATAGTAGAGCTTGCCGCCATTGTCGAAGAGGTAGAGGTCCGGTGTGCACTGCGCCTCGAAGGTACGGGAAACCTCCTGTGTCTCGTCCGCCAGATAGGGAAAATCGACACCCCACTCCGCCACCTTCTCCTTCATGGCGGGGATACCATCCTCCGGATAATCGGGATGGATGTTCGGATTGATCGCCACCGTATTGACGCCACTCTTGCGGAATGCACGCGCATGGCGGATCAATCGCGGCCAGACCGCCAGCGCGTAGGGACAGTGATTGCAGGTGAACGCCACGAGCAGGCCCTTCTCGCCCATGCATTCGGAAAGCATATAGGATCGCCCCTCCGGATCATTCAATGAGACATCGGGCAACGCCCAACCCAGATCCATGTGAATCGATGCAACCAGTGCCATAAAAAGAGACCTCCGTTATCCAAAATCGGCCGCAAGCCTAACGCGCCCGACTCGATCCTTCACCCTTTCCACCTCCGGGGATTAACGGATCACCAACCGGGCAGCGGCTGGCGCGTATAGGCCACCAGAACGATATACCCGAACACGCCGAGAGCCGCCAACCAAGCCGACATCCGCACCCGTTTCGTCCGTCCGAAACGGAAAGCGACGAAACCGAGCGCGATGTAGAGAACGATCGCCGCCACCTTGACGGTAAGCCAAGGATGCACCAGTGGATATTGATACAAATTGACCGCCAGCAGCACCCCACTGGCAAGCAGCAGCGTATCGACCGAATCGGGCAACACCCGCGCCCAGCGCCTGCCCCTTAACGGAACGTCGCGAAACATTAGCGCCCCGCGTCCGACGAACAGACCGAACGTCAGCGTCGCGCACAACATATGAAAATGTTTGATCCAGTCTAGGTCGAACGACATGGCGCCATCATACCGATTCGCACATGCATCCGACAGAACGCCGTGTGCTGCAAATCACTTATTGCATTTAGACCGACGGCTATTATGGTATCAAATCCACACTGACGAGCGGGAGAGCATAGCGTGAGTATCGACTTCGAATGGCTTGAATCCAAAATTCTGGGACGTGCCCTGAACAGTGAGGAACGCGAAGCTCTGGGCACAATCATCACCACACACCGGTTCGACAAGGGACAGAGCATCGTCAGCCAGGGACAACCCGGCGGCGCGCTGTATATCCTGCGCTCGGGCACGACCGAGGTAGCCTCCGAGAAAGAGGGCAAACATACGCACATCACCAATACGATGGAGGGGGCCCTGTTCGGCGAGATGACGGTGCTGACGGGAGAGCCCACCAGTGCCAGCGTCATCTCCACGGAGGCCTGCGAGGTCTACAAAATCTCCCGCGAGGGGCTCTCCAGCATCATGGAGCACCATCAGGATCTGATCTTCGCTCTCTTCGCCTACATGCTGGTCTACTCCTCCAAGGTGATCCGTCATATGAACGAGGAGCATATCGCCATGCTCCACTATATTACGGGAAGCCGTCTTTGAGACCTGTCGAGAGGGCATCCGCCGTCCGTCCCGACACCCCGTTCACACCTATCCGCAGCGCAGATTGAAGCGATGCTGATCGCTGCCGGCCTGATGCTGGCCGCCCTGCTTCTGGTTTTCATCGCTGCCGAACTCTTCACCAATGCACTGGAGTTCGTCGGCGAACGCATGGGAGTCTCCGAAGGCGTCACCGGCTCCATCTTCGCCGCCATCGGCACCGCCATGCCGGAAACCATCGTTCCCATCGTAGCCATCCTCTCCGGCGGTGCCTCCGAATCGGTCAACCATGCGGTCGGCATGGGCGCCATCCTCGGCGCACCCTTCATGCTCGCCACCCTCAGCCTCGGCCTGATCGGCTATTTTGCCGGCACTAAACACGGCTGGCACACTAGGCTCGACCCCGAACCCACCGGCCTGCGGCGTGATCTGGCCGTATTCATGACCGGCCTCGTGCTGATCATCGCCTCCGGCCAGCTCCCGCCGGCCTGGCAGGAGTCGCGTTTCATCCTCGCCCTAATTCTCTGCCTGATCTATTTTCTGCATCTTCTGCGCACCATTCAGGCCAGCCGCGAACTGGTGGCCGACGGACACGGCACGGAGGCCGGAAGCCCGCTGCACGCCGGCCGGGTCATGCCGACGCATCTCTGGAGCGCCATCCTGCAACTCTCCATTGCCATGGCCATCCTGATCCAGGGAGCGCGCATATTCGTCAACGGTGCCGAACAGATGAGCACCGGCCTCGGCATCTCCGCCTTTGTCGTATCGCTACTGGTAATCCCGGTGGCCACGGAGCTGCCGGAGAAGATCAACTCCATCCTATGGATCCGGCGTCGCAAGGATACGCTGGCGTTCGGGAATATTACCGGCGCCATGGCCTTCCAAGGTACAGTGATCCCGGCCGTCGGCATGACGCTGATGCCGTGGCACATCCACCTAGCATCCCATGCCGGCATCTCGCTCCTACTAACGCTTTTGGGTGTCGCATGGCTTTGGCGGATGAGGCCGGGCCACCGACTGACGCCAACCCGACTCCTGCTCAACGGCGGTCTCTACCTGATCTTCGTGGTTTACGTGCTCGTCCGTTACGGACAGGCCGGCTGACTGCCCCGGCCGAAAGGGTCACGCCTCGTCCGGTGTTCTGGCCTGAATGGAGAGCGCATGGATCATGGGGCCAAACTCCTCCCTGAGTAGATCATACACCATGCGATGCCGTTCGATCCGGCTCTTCCCTGCAAAGGCATCGGCCACGATATGGACAACGAAATGGCCACCGCCGCTCTCACGCGCACCGGCATGGCCGACATGCTTAGCCGAGTCATCCTCGATCTGCAGCGACAACGGATGAAGCGCCGCTTCAAGTGCGTCCTGGATATGTTGCGCCCGCTGGCTCACGCCGTCATCCTCGGACGGAAGAGCACAAAGACCTTGCCGATGTAGTGCACGAGCTCGGCCCCGGTCGCCGATGCCAGTTCCCGGGCACAGGCCATCCGCTCGTCCCGCTCGCCCTCCTGCACATGCACCTTGATCAGTTCATGCCGCTCAAGGCACTGCGCCGTCTCCTCAACCACCGTGTCGGTGACGCCCTTCTGGCCGATACGGACCACGGGCTTGAGGTGATGCGCCCTCGCCTTCAGGGCCTTTTTTTCGCTGCTACTCAGACTCATGAAACCTCCACGGTAACGGCCATGCTATCAGGGGATGAATAGTGAAACCATGCATGGCATGATGCGCGATATGAAGCTTTTGGCCCAACACGATGACGCCTGAAAACGGGGAGGCGGACGACGCCATAAAGCATTACCGGGAAGATCCAAGACGGGTGCTGATCATCGGCGCCGGTCGGGGCGGCAGCTCGGTACTGGAGATGCTGCTCGAGGAGGAACTCGTCGACATCGTCGGCGTTGTCGAGATCGACCCCTCCGCTCCCGGTCTAACCACTGCAAAACAGCACAACATCACCATCTACGAGGATTTCGAGGTCGCTCTGAAGGCGTGTGCACCCTGTGTCGCATTCAACCTGACCCACAACGAAATGATCGAGCATGTCGCTGCCGACCTTCTGGGTGCCGGCGCCGTGGTCGGCGGAATGGAGGCCGAACTTCTCTATCGCATGTTCAGCAAGCTCCAAGCGGCCAAGGATGAACTGAACTTCCAAGCCATGCACGACCACCTGACGGGCCTCTACAACCGGCGCCGACTGCTGGAGGAGATGGAGAAGGGGCTGGAGGAGGCCTCGCGCTACAAATTCCCCTACTCCGTGGCGCTGCTCGACTTGGATCGATTCAAATCGATCAACGACACCTACGGCCACGAGGCCGGGGATACCGTGCTGAAAGAGGCCACGCGCATTCTGCGATCAAGTATCCGTAATGTGGACACGATCGGCCGCTGGGGTGGCGAGGAGTTCGTCGTGCTGCTGCCGCACACACATGCCCGAGATGCGATGCGGGCCGCCCGGCACTGGCTGGCCAATATCGCCGCCTCCCCGATCAAGCTCAACGGCACAGAAAAACGTGTCACCTTCTCCGCAGGTGTGGCATGCTATGAGGAAGAGATTGGCGAGAACGTGCCTCACAAGGAGGCTGACCGGCTTCTGGCCTTGGCAGACCAGCGCCTCTATCAGGCCAAACAGGAGGGCCGGCAGTGCATCATCGGCCCCGACGACGCCTGTGAGCGTGTCACCTAGGCAGTCCAGCATCCGCTTCTCGAAAACCGACATGTAAGGACCCGACACCAGCAACGCAATGACCGGCCTCGAAAAAGAGTACATACAGGACCTTCAGGACGCCGATTTCGGCGAGGCACCGCCACGCTTCCCGATCCGCTGGCGCTGGACCATGCTGGTCGGCGCGGCCGTGATCTTGGCCGTGCTGCTGCTCTCCTTCATCATCCTAGATATGGAACGCGATGCCTGGCTCGGGAACCAGGCCACCCAGGCCGAGATTCTGGTGGAGAGGCTGGGGGACGAACTGCGGCTTCCCATGCTATCCGGCAGTACGGCGGAAGTGGATGTGATCGTATCGAGCTTCCTCAAGAAGGTTCCCGCCGTGCTCGGCGTGCATGTCCAGTACGTCAACGGCAAGAATCAGCAATACGGTAAGATCACGCCGGAGGATAACGACCGGCTCAGCGTGGTC
>DATFLK010000073.1:0-3295 GCA_035267815.1 Mariprofundaceae bacterium
GGGTCGAGCGCATGGTCGAGATGCGCGTTCGTAACGGTGTCGGGGCCGGCGTGGGCGATACCGTGATCGTGGCTGTTCAGGAGGGCGTGTTGCTGCGTGCGGCACTTCGCCTCTACGGTGTGCCGATGTTCGCATTCTTCGCCTTCGGTCTGCTCTCTCTCCGCGTGGCACACCTGTTGCGTGCGGCGACGCCCGACCTGTGGGCGGTGGCGGGCAGCATGGCCGGTCTGGTCGCGGCCTATGTCTGGGTGGCACTGCGTTCCCGCCATGACGATCGGATCGAGGCAGCCATCGTGTCGATCAAGGAGCGTGCACAGGCCGTGCCGATTCCGCTGCTTCGGCGCCGGTAGAGCGCTCCTTTTGAGATGGCTTCATCCGCATTTCATGTTTGCGTCATACGGTGATAGCCGTGATATGCCTGTCCAAAGGAGTGTATGCGTGAAGCTAGCTAAATCGTTCGGATTCTTTCTTGTTGTTCTTCTCCTCTCGCCTGCATGGGCCCATGCGATGCCCAACAGTTTCGCCGATCTGGCGGCCTCTCAGGGCGATGCAGTGGTGAATATCAGTACCACACAGATCAGCCGTGATGAAAGCCCGCCGGGATTCCCCCGCGGCATGCCTCACGGCTCCCCGTTCGATCGCTATTTTCACGATTTCTTCAAGCACAGGCCCCCGCAGGAGCGTCATGCGCTCGGTACCGGTTTCATCATTTCGTCGGACGGCTATGTCGTCACCAACAACCATGTGATTGACGGCGCCGACGAAATCGTCGTCAAGACCGACAAGGGCAAGGAGTACAAGGCCAAGGTGATCGGTGCGGACACGAAGCTTGATGTGGCGCTGCTGAAGGTCGATGCCAAGGGGTTGGCGACGGTTCATCTCGGCGATTCCAACAAACTCCGTGTCGGCGACTGGGTGGTGGCGATCGGTAATCCGTTCGGGCTCGAACAGACGGTGACGGCCGGCATCGTATCCGCCAAGGGGCGTGTGATCGGTGCCGGACCCTATGACCATTTCATCCAGACCGATGCTGCCATCAACCCCGGCAACTCCGGCGGACCTCTTTTCGATACGGCGGGCGAGGTTGTCGGAATCAATACGGCGATCTACTCCCGGGACGGCGGCAACAACGGCATCGGTTTTGCCATCCCGATCAATATGGCCAAGCCCATTATCAACGAGTTGCGCAAGACCGGCCATGTCACCCGTGCCCGGCTGGGGGTCTATATCACCGAGGTCGACGACGACACGGTGCAGGCGCTTGGCCTGAAGAGCAAGCAGGGCGCTCTGGTGCGTCAGGTGAAGAAGGATTCGGCGGCCGACAAGGCCGGGATCAAGCCCGGCGACGTGATCGTGGGTGTGGACGATACGCCGATCAAGAGCGTGCACGATCTTCCGATTCTTATTTCGAGTCACAAGCCCGGTGACCGGATCAAGGTACGGCTGGTTCGTGACGGCCATCCCATGACCATTACGGCCCGGGTCGAGAAGATGCCGGAAGAGGCCACCCGGGCATCGAGGAGTCATCGGCACCGGCACGAAACGGTCTCCGATACGGGAATGGTGCTGGACGATCTGACGCCTGATCTGGCACGGCAGCTCGACGTGAACATCACGCATGGCGTCGTGGTGCAGGAGGTCCAGCCGGGTTCGGCGGCCAGTCAGGCCGGCATCGAGCGTGGTGATGTTATTTTCCAGATCAACCGCCGGCCGTTGAAGAGTCTCGATCAGTTCAACGCGATCGCCTCCCGGTTCAAGCCGGGGGATGTGGTACAGTTCCTGCTCAATCGTCATGGCAGCACCGTCTTTGCAATCCTTCGGCTGCCGCCGGAGCGGAAAGGTCGATGAGCCGGCTTCCCTGTGTGCAGGTGCTTGGGCGTGCCGTGTGCGGCCTGTGTGACGAAGCCAAGGCGGTGGTCCAGCAGGTGGCCGGCGACGGCCTGTGTGAATGGGAGTCGGTGGATGTCGACAGGGATGCGGATCTGCTCGCCCGGTTCGGTCAGGATGTGCCCGTTGTGCTGATCAACGGCGAGCTACGTTTTAAACATCGTATCACGGCGGAGGGCCTGCGGACGGCTCTTCGGGAGGTGTCATGCTGAAACGCTGGTTGTCTATGGGAGCATTATTGGCGGTTATTGGTGTCGCCACCTGGTATGCGTTGCCTTCGGCGCAGTCGAAGGTGGCCGAGGGGCGTACGGCACCGGTATTCTCTCTTCCCGACTTGGACGGACACCTGAAACAGCTGCCGAAAGGGCAGGTCGTGCTGCTGAACTTCTGGGCCACCTGGTGCCCGCCGTGCCGCCAGGAGATGCCCTCCATGGTGACGCTGTACAACAAGATGAAATCGCAGGGGCTGAAGGTCGTGGCGGTCTCCGTGGACCAGGACTCCAGCGAACTGGCCAGCTTTGTGCGCGAATACAGCATCCCGTTCGAGGTGCTGCATGACAAGAGCAACGCGGTATCGCAGCGTTATGGCGTATACCGCTATCCCGAATCCTTCCTGATCGACCGGCAGGGGCGGGTTCGTTATCACCTAGTCGGGTCTGTCGAGTGGATGTCGCCCAAGATCGTGAACACGATCAAAAACATGTTGAACGAATCGCATCAGGGTTGAAGGAGGCGTTAAGAAAACGCATCCGTGTCCTTCGCGCCGAGCTGCGCGAGCACAATTACCGATATTACTTGCTGGACGCGCCGAGCGTGCCGGATGCCGAGTACGACCGGTTGCTGCGCAAGCTGGAGCAGCTGGAGACCGAGCTGGGCGAGCCGGTGCCGGAGAATTCTCCCACCCGTACGGTGGGCGCGCCGGTCAGCCAGGCTTTTAGCTCCCGCGAGCATGTGGTGCCGCTGCTGTCACTGGCCAACGCCTTCGACGAGAACGAGGTCAGGGAATTTGACCGGCGTGTCCGCAAGGGGCTCGATCTTTCCGCCGTACGTTACATCATCGAACCCAAAATCGACGGCCTTGCCGTCAATCTCCGCTATGAAGAGGGGGTGCTGGTCGTGGCCGCCACACGTGGCGACGGCCGGATCGGCGAGGATGTCACCGACAATATACGCACCGTCTCCGATATCCCGTGGCGGCTAGATGGCGACGATGTGCCGCCGCTGCTGGAGGTTCGCGGCGAGGTCTATATGTCTCGGGCCGCTTTCGAGAAGCTGAATCGGGCCAAAGAGGAGGAGGGCGAACAGCCGTTTGCCAACCCCCGCAACGCGGCCGCAGGCTCGCTGCGCCAGCTTGATGCGAAGGTGACGGCCAGACGCAGCCTCAACTTCTTTGCATACGGTGCCGGAG
>DATFLK010000074.1:0-3733 GCA_035267815.1 Mariprofundaceae bacterium
CCACGAAGGATCCGGCGGTTGCACGCCAAGGCCAAGAAAGGAGAGGCCCGATTCCACCAGAACGGCACCGGCGATCCCCAAAACCGCGGAAACCAGAATGGGCGCCATGGCATTGGGCAGCAGATAGCGCCATACCAGACGCGTGGCCGTCACGCCGAGGCTTTCGGCTGCCAGCACAAACTCACGCTGGCGCAGCGAGAGGAGTTCTGCCCGTACAAGCCGAGCCACTCCCATCCATGAGGTCAAACCGATCACGATCATGATATTCCAGATCGACGGCTCCAGAAAGGCAATGACGGCCAGAATCAGGAAAAAGGTGGGGAAGCAGAGCACCATATCCGTTGCACGCATAATCATCGCATCAATACGGCCACCCCAGTAGCCCGCCAGAGAACCGAGGAACACGCCGATGGCGACCGCGATACCGACGGCGACGAAACCGACGGCAAGCGATACCCGGGCTCCGAACAGCATGCGAGAGAAAACATCCCGTCCGAGTGTGTCGGTGCCGCACCAGTGTGCGAAGGAGGGGGGAAGCAGAATCGATTGCACATGAATGGCATCGGGATCATACGGTGCAATCCAGGGTGCCAATAGCGCCAGTATGGCAACTACGGCAACGACACCACCGCCGACCCACACCATCGGGTGGCGTCCCCAACGTCTCGACTGCGACGGCTTCGGGGCCGTCAATGGCAGGGCTTGTATGGTACTCATGAGCCACCTCCGTGGCGGATGCGGGGATCGGCCCAGGCATAAGCAAGATCGGCCAGCAGATTGCCCATCAGTGTCAGAACGGCACCGATCACCGTAACGCCCATGATCAAAGGATAGTCACGTGCCAATACCGCCTCATAAAAGAGCAGCCCCATACCGGGCACCGAAAAGAGCTGCTCCACGATCACCGAACCACCGATCAGGCCGGGAACGGAAAGGCCCAGCAACGTAACGATCGGCAATAGCGCATTCTTCAGCGCCAGTCTGAAACGAATCGTGCGCTCCGACAGCCCCATCGCCCGAGCCGTGGTGATGTAATCGGAACGGATCACCTCCAACATGCCGCTTCGCATAAAACGGCTCATGCCGGCCAGACCGCCGACCGCCGAGATAAAAACAGGTAGCAGCAGATGTCTGAGAAGATCCCACTGCCCCTCCCAGAACCCCATATGCCGCCAGTCGTAGTCGTGGATGCCCGAAATCGGCAGCCATGAAAGCTGCACGCCGAATGCAATCATCAAAAGCAATCCAAGCCAGAATGAGGGGATGGCGAAGCCGATGAATACGAATACCGTCATGCTCCGGTCGAACCATGAATTCTGTCGGATAGCGGAGAGGACACCGATCGGAATGGCGACAATGAAGATCAGCAACATGGCCATGACGTTGATACCGATTGTCACCGGAAGGCGCTCTTCGATCTTGTCGATCACGGGCCGGTGATCGGCCGAAAAGGATCGTCCGAAATCAAGTACGGTCAGCCTTTTCAACCAGTTCCAGTACTGCTCATATAGCGGCTTATCGAGGCCGTAGTAGGCACGTAGGTGATTGATATCCGCGGCCGATATCTTCGGATTGAACTCCTGACCAGCCACCACGGGTTCGCCGGGCGCCACATGCATGATGCCAAAAGAGATCACCGTAATGCCCAACAGCATGGGAATCATGCCGGCAAGGCGTTTTAACAGGTAACGCTTCACGGATATCGCGCTGTCGATGCCATCATGTCGATAGCAGAATGGAGTCGAATCTTCATGTCGACCGCAACCCTAATCCCGTCAGGACGACCGCGAAAGCAGGGCATGCACACGGCGGCTCAGACGGGTGAACAACGACCAAGCACCTCCACCGGATCATCGTTCGCAACGTGGAATACCTTGCCCGCATCGACATCCTCGATCTTCAACTGTGCGATGCCGTAATAGGTTCCGTCACCATCACAAGCAATGCTGCTTACATGGCCAACGGGAGCATTGGGCGCAAGGTGGAGCGAAACGGGCAACGATTCGGGCAGGGCCGGAAGCCGTATACGGTAGAGAGCCTTGCGGATTCCACCGCGCCAGTGCATGCGGCTGGTAACCTCCTGGCCCACATAACACCCCTTGTCGAAGGAGACGCCATCGTACTCGATCAGGTTGGCATTGAGCGGATGCACTCGTTGATCCCAATCCACCCCAAAGCGTGGCGTGCCGTGCACGATGCGTGCTGCCTCCAAGCAGTCAATATCCACACAATGCCCCGTTTTCTCCACGAAAGAATCGGCCAGATCAACGGGAAGCACCAGCCGCACACCATCGCCAGCGGCGTCGGGAAAACGCATGGCAGTAATTTCTCGGTCGGGGAGGGAGGCGACCGACAACCGCTCGCTCGACGGCACAGGCAGCCCGGCCCGGCGCAGAATCGAATCGGTCTCCACACCCTGCACCGAAAGCACCGTCATGTTCGCCACAACCCCCATACGCAATGGCGCACGCAGGGCGTACTGGCGGAGACGTGCGACCAGGTTCACGCTATAACTCTCCTCCGCTATGAGAATGCGCTCGCCATCTGTACCTTGCATTATCCAGAGGTCGGATACAGCCTTGCCCTGTGGCGTCAATACCACGCAGTAGGCTCCCAAGGATGCGGAGAGACGCCCGAGATCCTGTGTCAGCTGCCCCTGCAGGTACTCATCCAGTCCCTCGCCGGAGGCCTTGAGCACGGCCAGGCGCGAATCGATGCAGCTGATATGATCATGCTGCAGCCACTCAGCCTGCTGAGTCGACAGTTTCGGAATGACGTTGTTCGTCGTAGAGTTCATAGAAACCATACGGGATATATCCTATATCTGACTGATTTGGTCGGGTATATTGTCGCCTGACCCATATCGATGCAAGACCAACCAACGGAGGACCCCCATGAGGCCAGCCAATAAGGAAAGCATGCACGTTTCACCGGAGACACGGCAGCCATTCCCCAACTCGCGCAAGATCTATATCGAAGGTTCGCGGCCCGATATCCGCGTGCCGATGCGGGAGGTCCACCTGTCCGCGACGCAGACTGCCTCTGGTAATGAGGAGAACCCGCCCGTACTGGTATACGACACCTCCGGTCCCTATACCGATCCGCAGGCCGAGATCGACCTCCGCAAGGGGCTTCCGGAGCTGCGTACCGCATGGATCGAGGAGCGCGGCGATACCGAGACCCTGTCTCAGCAGAGCTCGGAATATGCCAAAAGACAGGCTGACAATCCCGAACTGGACCACCTGCGTTTCGAGCATATCCGCAAGCCGCGCCGTGCCAAGGCTGGCCAAAATGTCAGCCAGATGCACTACGCCCGGGCCGGTATCATCACACCCGAGATGGAATATATCGCCATCCGTGAAAACCAGCGCCGTGAACACCTGCGTGAGATCACCAAACAGCATGCGGGACAGAGTTGGGGGGCTGATATCCCCCGGGTCATTACCCCTGAATTTGTGCGCGATGAAGTGGCTCGCGGTCGCGCCATCATCCCGGCCAATATCAACCATCCGGAGCTGGAGCCGATGATCATCGGCCGCAACTTCCTAGTGAAAATCAACGGAAATATCGGCAACTCAGCCGTGACCTCGTCCATCGAGGAGGAGGTCGAGAAGATGACGTGGGCGACCCGTTGGGGCTCGGACACCATCATGGATCTCTCCACCGGCAAGAACATCCATGAGACACGTGAGTGGATCATTCGCAATTCGGCCGTGCCGATCGGCACCGTACC
>DATFLK010000075.1:0-11588 GCA_035267815.1 Mariprofundaceae bacterium
CTCGGGACCGAGCTTCCTGGAGCCCTTGAACATCATGTGCTCGAGCACATGCGCCAGGCCCGTCTTGCCCGGCACCTCGTCGCGTCCGCCGGCCTTCAGCCAGACCTCGATGATCGCCTCCGGTGCGGAGTGATCCTCCTCGACGATCAGTTGGGTGCCGTTGGCAAAGCCAGCGCGCTGCAGCGTGGCAGCCTGGGAGAGCAGGGGAGCAAGTAGAAACAGGAGGAAGAGGGCTCGCAGTATCATGCAGGGCAATGTACGCCGCGACGGCCGTTTTTCAAGCCCGTCGGTAGTGCGGAATGGGGCGCCGGAAATGGCTACGAAAGGCGGCCCAGCATCGCCTCCACATCGGCCTCCGCCTGCTCCAGCAACATCGCATCCTGACCGCTCATGCAGATCTTGCCGCAGGGGCTGCCGCCGCAACGGTTCGGATAGGAGCCGATCTCGACCGCCGGGTAACGCTGCTGGATGGCGCCCAGTTCGTCGGAGAAGAGGCTCTCCGGCAACTGCACCTCGATCTCGCGGCGCAGGAACGGCCGGCCGCCGAAATCGGCCAGAATCGCCTCGATCTGGGAGGTGAAGATATCCGGTACGCCGGCCAGCACATAGACATTGCCGAGGTGCACCCCCGGAGCAATGGTCTTCTCGCAACGGACCAGATCCGCCCCTTCGGGCACCATCGCCATGCGCCGGCGCCCGTCGGTCAGCCCCTGTTCACCGTAGCGATCGGTCATCAGATCGATCACGCCGTCGTGCTCGACGAGCGGCACGCCGAAGGCATCGGCCACCGACTGCATGGTGATATCATCATGGGTCGGTCCGATGCCGCCGCTGGTGATCACCGCATCGTAATGTTCGCGCAGACGGTTGAGCGTCTTGATGATGCGGGCGGCGATATCGGGAACAATGACGATCTCTTCCATCCGGCAACCGCGCTTGAACAGCCGCCCGGCCGCCACATGGGCATTGAGCTCATGCGTGCGTCCCGAGAGGATTTCGTTGCCGATCACCAGCATGGCCGCGCTCTGATGACCCATGGTCATATCTCAACCCTCCATGCATGGCCTCCGCCATGGATCTGATGCACCATCCCGGTGCAGGGAATCACCTATTTGGTTGAGCCCTTCTTCGCCGCTGACTGTTTCTCCACAAAGGCGTTCATACCCGCCGCCTTGACCTCGGCCAGTTTCGCCTCGGCGGCCTTGCGGTCCCCGAAACTGCCGAAATGCAGTACATGCACCGGCACCCTGACCTTGGCGGTCTCCTCCTGCACCGGCAGCCCCTTGGCCTTGAGGCTCTTGGCCGCCCGATGCGCCGCTTTGGCGAAGTAGTAGGAGCCGGCGTAGATGGTGACCTGATCCCCCTTCTTCAGCGCAAAGGCACCGTGGGGTGCCAGCTTCTGCACCTGCTTCAGCTTGGCCAGTGCGACCTCGGCCGGGAAACGGCCGACCCGCAGGCGGATCATCGGCAACCGCTTCTTCTCGACGCTGACCCTCGGCTCAAAGCCGAGCTTCTGTACCTTCTTCTGAGCCTGCTTGAGGCTGGAACGGAAGACGAATACGCCGCCCTGCAGCGTATATCCGCCCTGTTGCGTGCTCGCCGCTTTCGGTGTCGCCGCCACGGCAGGCTTCGGTGCTTCAGGCGCGGCCGCCTCTCTCGCTTCGGGCTGCTGCGGCCTGGTCTGCTCCGCCGAACCGGCAGCCGGTGCCGTGTTCTCCAGCGTCTTCGGCGTGATCACCGCCATCTTCTGCTCGTCCTGATCCACCGACACAGTCTGCTGGTCCGAACCGGCCGTCGTCCCGCTCTCCGGTGTCGACATAGCCTCCATGGAGGTATCGGGTCCCGACTGTCCGGCGGCCTGCGGTGCGCTCGTATCCGGCGTCGGCACGCTCTGGTGCGCCGGTACCGGCTTGCTGGGCTGCTCGGGCTTGCTGCCACTGAAATAGAAAGCGGCGCCGGCAGCCACGGCCAGCAGTACGAGCAGCAGCGGCAACTTGCTGCCGCTCTTCTCGGGCGCCTCAGGCCCCTCTCCATCACCGCCGAAGTCGTCATCCTCCCCATCATCTTCGGGGGAGTTGGCTACGGCCTCTTCCCGCGCCCGCACGACATCATCCAGCCACGAGGTATCGGCACCGTAATCGCTCTCTTCCTGTTGTTTTGGTTCGTCCGACGGGGCATCGCCTGCTGCGGCGGATTCGGTCGCAATCTCATCGGCCGGATCGGAGAAGAGCCCGGAGGCGGCTGCCTGCGGCTCGCTGTCGGATGCCTCCGTACCGGCCTCGTCGCCGGTCTCGTCTTGCGTCATATCGTCGGGCGCGTCATACGACGACAGATCGAGATCGGGGGCTTCATGTTCATCGCGCCCCTCGCCAACCAGGGCACCCATATCCGGCTCGGTGAGGCTGTCGACCTCTCCCGTCGGGGCCCCGCCCTCTAGGGCCGCTTCGTCCAGCAGCGACTGCGCATCGCCGGCATCGGACTGCTCCGTCAAATCGCTCAGGTCAAGCTCGGCGCCCTCTCCCAGCGGTTTACCCTCTTCGTCTGTCCGGTCGCGATCCGTCATCCTTCCCTCCTTCGGTCAAACCTCCGGAAGCAGCTTAGCGCATCCGGACCGTTGCGCAAACCATCGGATGTCAAGCGCAGGACCGTCTCGCGGGAGGAAGAGGGAGACGCCGGAGAACAAACCGCCCCGTTAATGCGGTTGCCCCCGAAGGGCCGCGATACGGGCCTCGATCGGCGGATGCGTGGCAAACAGATGGGCCATCCCACGGCTCTCGCCGTGGATCTTCAGTGTGGCCAGCGCATCCTGGCTCATCCCCTCCTCGCGGTGCTCTGATTGCAGGGTCCGCTGTGCGACGGTATCGATCTTCTGCAGTGCCCGGATCATCGGCTCCGAACCGACGGCATGCGCGGCAAAAGCATCGGCCCGGAACTCGCGCCGGCGGGAGAACCAGCAGACGGGGATCATCGCTAGGATCGAGAAGATAAACTGCAGCGCCATATAGATCATGAAACCGACGAACTGGTTGCGCTCCATGAAGGGTCGCGAGATCTGCCGGGCCAGGAAGTAGACGAAGGTGTTCATCAGCCCCTGCAGCAGCGTGATCGCCAGCATGTCGCCGTTGGAGACGTGCCCCATCTCGTGCGCCAGCACCGCCCGGACCTCCTCGTCCGATAGGTTCAACACCAGACCGGAGGAGACCGCCACCATGGCGCGATTGCGCGTCGGGCCAGTGGCAAACGCGTTCGGTACATCGTCCCAGTAGACCCAGACCTCGGGCATCCGCAAGCCCTCGCGGCGGGCCAACTGCTGCACCGTTTCATAGACCAGCTTCTCCTTGGGGGTGGTCGGCTGCACCACCTGCTGCATGCGCATGCCGCGCTTGGCGATGAACTTGGAGAGCCACAGCGAGACGAAGGCGCCACCGAAGCCGAAGACCATCGCCCAGGCAAAATCCTGCGAGGCGATGCTCCCCCTGAGATCGATGCCGAAGGCGGGCAGCACGAACTGGATCAGGATCGTGCCGGTGATGGCCAGCGTGAAAAAGATCAGCAGATTGGCAATAATGAGAAGAAAAACACCTTTGAACCAACGCATATGGTCCTCCTGATGTGTAAGGGTCTTTGAATATGCGTGTCGCACGGCGTAAATTCAAGCCTTGAAACCGCCCTGTGATTGCCTTACATATGCCTCATGGACGAGCCAATCAACAACCCTGAAATCGTCACCCCCGAGGAGAAACCGGACGCCTCGCTGGTGCTGGCAAGCGAAGTACTACCGCCCTATCTGACACTGCTCCCGCTCGCCAACCGACCGCTCTTTCCCGGGCTGATCGTTCCGCTGGTCTACGAGGACGAGGAGCTCACCGAGGCCGTGAAGAAGGCCGCCAAGGAGGAGCAGCAGTATATCGGCCTGATACTGATGCGGGACGAGGAGGCGCCGTTCACGCCCGACAACATCTACCGGGTCGGCGTGGCCGCCAAGATCGTCAAGGCGGTGGAGATCGCCGGCCACGGCCTGCACCTGATCGTGGAGTGCATCGAGCGCTTCCGCATCCGCTCCTTCGTCAGCGAAGAGATTCCCGTCCGCGTGCAGGCGCAGTACCACAACGAAACCTCCTATAAGGACAACATCGAGCTGCGCGCCTATACGGTGGCCATCGTCAACACCATCAAGGAGCTTCTGAAGCACAACCCGCTGCACGAGGAGGAGCTCAAGCTCTTCCTCTCCCGCTTCGGCTTGGACGAGCCGAGCCATCTGGCCGACTTCGCGGCCAGCCTGACCACGGCCGGCCGCGAAGAGCTGCAGGATGTGTTGGAAACCTTCCCGATCTTCGACCGGCTGAAGAAGGTAATGGGACTGCTCAACCGCGAGCTCAACGTCAGCAAGATCCAGACCCGCATCCGCAAGAACATCGACGAGCGCATCTCCGAGCAGCAGCGCAAGTTCTTCCTGCACGAACAGCTCAAGGAGATCCAGCACGAGCTCGGCATGGAGGAGGACCCTCGCGACCAGGAGATCCGGCGGCTGAAGAAACGCGCCAAGGGGTTGAAGTTCTCGCAGGAGGCGAAGGAGCAGTTCGACGAGGAGCTGCGCAAACTCTCCATGCTCGACTCCTCGTCGCCCGAATACGGCGTGACGCGCAACTACCTCGACTGGCTCACCGGCCTGCCGTGGGGCAAGTACAGCCGCGACCGCTTCAACCTGAAAACCGCCAGCCGGGTACTGAACCGCGACCACTCCGGACTCGAGGACGTCAAGGAGCGCATCCTCGAGTTCATCGCCGTGGGTGCGCGCAAGAAAGAAGTGGGCGGCTCAATCATCCTCTTCGTCGGCCCGCCGGGTGTGGGCAAGACCAGCATCGGCCGCGCCATCGCCGAATCGGTGGGGCGCCCCTTCTTCCGTTTCTCGGTTGGCGGCATGCGCGACGAGGCGGAGATCAAGGGCCACCGCCGCACCTATATCGGTGCCATGCCGGGCAAGATCGTGCAGGCGCTAAAACAGGTCAAGGCGGCCAACCCCGTTATCATGATCGACGAGGTGGACAAGATCGGCGCCGATTTCCGCGGCGATCCGGCCTCGGCCCTGCTGGAGGTGCTCGATCCCGAGCAGAACAGCGACTTCCTCGACCACTATCTGGATGTACGCTTCGATCTCTCGCGCGTGCTCTTCCTGCTGACGGCCAACCAGCTCGACACGGTACCGCCGCCGCTGCTGGACCGTGCCGAGATCATTCGTCTGCCGGGCTATATCGCACCGGAGAAGATGGAGATCGCGCGCAAGCACCTCTGGCCGCGGCTCTTGAAGGAGAACGCGCTGGCGCGCAGGGATGTCAAACTAACCCCGGCGGCGCTGAAACACCTGATCGAGGATTACGCGCGCGAACCCGGCGTTCGGCAGCTCGAACAGCTGCTCCGGAAAACCCTGCGCAAGGTGGCCGTCAAACTGGTCGGGGAGCCGGATGCGGTTCCCGTCACCGTCAACAACAACAACCTCGACCAGTATGTCGGCCAGCCGCGCTTCCGCGAGAAACAGATCCGGCAGGGTGTGGGCCTCTCCACCGGCCTTGCTTGGACCGCGCTCGGCGGTACCACGCTGACGCTGGAGGCGGCCATCGCGCACCACGATCGACGCGGTCTGAAGCTGACTGGCCAGTTGGGCAAGGTGATGCAGGAGTCGGCCGAGATCGCCTCATCCTTCATCACCGCCAACCTCGTCCGTTACGGCGCGCCAGCGGACTTCTTCGACAAGGCCTTCGTACATCTGCACGTGCCGGAGGGCGCCGTGCCCAAGGACGGCCCCTCGGCCGGTATTACCATGGCCACAGCGCTACTGTCGCTGGCTCTGAACAAGGCGCCGCATCCCGTCGCCATGACCGGCGAGCTGACGCTGACCGGCGAGGTACTGGCGATCGGCGGCGTGCGCGAGAAGCTGCTGGCCGCCAAGCGGCTCGGCATCAGCGAGGTGCTGCTACCGGCCAGCAACGAAGTGGATGTGCAGGAACTCCCGAAAAGCGTGCCGGAGGGACTGACCATCCACTACGTCAAACACTTCAACGATGTGGCCAGGCAACTCTTCGGCATTCGCCTGCGCCCGGTGAAGGCGGTCGCCTGAGGCGATCACACCGGTGCGGAAGGGCTAGCGCCGTGCCGACCCGGTATCGCTGTCGCCATAGACCGGCACCGTGCTGGGCGGCTCCGGCGCCGGTTCAACACGCTCTCGGGCGACCATAACACCGGCCGCGATAATGATGGCGGCGGCCAGCAACCCCGTCGCATCCGGCACTTCGCCCCAGCCGAGATAACCGATGACCGCCGCAAAGACGAGGCTGGCATACCCCATCGGGGAAACCTGCGAGGCGGGCGCCAGCCGGTAGGCCCGCGTCAGGCCGAGCTGGCCCATGCTGCCAAACAATCCCATGATCACGACCCATCCCCATTCCGGACCCGTCGGCCACTGGAATACCAGGAGCATCGGCACAGCCGAAATGACGCTGGCCAGCAGGGCGAACCAGACGACGATGCGCATGCCGGGCTCGGTGCCCGACAGCCTTTTGACCGTGGTCAGTGCCAGCCCGGCCAGCAGACCGGAACCGAGGCCGACCAGACCCGGCAGCGAAAAGAGGTGCGAGGAGGGATGGAACAGCAACACCACACCGGCGAGCCCCATCGCTAGCGCCCGGCGACGCGGCAGGGTCCACGACTCCTTCAGCCAGAATACGGCAAACAGCGTGATGAAAAGCGGCGAGGTGTAGTTCAGGAGCAGGGCATCGGCCAGCGGAAGATGCGCCAGTGCATAGAAGTAGAGATACATGGCGCCGAGCCCGGCACCGGCCCGTAGCAGATGCCAGCGAAAGCGTTCGGTGCGCAGACTGACCCGGCTCCGGAGCATCAGCGGCAGCAGGAACAGCAGTGCAATGAAGTTGCGGAAGAAGACCACCTCACCCTGTGGCAGATCCTGGCTGATGACGCGCACGCAGGCGGCCATACCGGCGAAGGAGGCGGCCGAAAGCAGCGCGAATCCCGCCCATGAGAAGCGTTTCATCCGGTTCAGCAGGATACGGGCTGGCCCCGTCTATTGCCCTTTTCGGAAACTGACGAACAGTAGCAGCACGACCGCGACGGTAATGCAGGAGTCAGCAATGTTGAAGGTGGGCCAGTGGTACTCGGTACCGTTCCAGCGGATGTAAACATCGAGAAAATCGACCACATAGCCGTAGTAAAGCCGATCCCAGATGTTGCCGGCCGCCCCGGCCATGATCATGACCAGTAGCCACGGCACGATGCCGGTGTCACGCCGCTCGCGCAGCCACCAGACGAAGACGGCTGCGGCGATGCCGATGGTGACCCCGAGAAGCAGGTTCTCCCGCCACGGATTGCTCCAGTGGGCGAACATCGAGAAGGCGACGCCAAAGTTATGCGCCTTGATGATGCTGAAGAAGCCGTCGATTACCTTCAGGTGATAGAAGGGGAGCTGCTGCTCGATCCACCACTTGCTGGCCTGATCCGCCGCCAGCAGCAGTGCAAACAACCCGATCTGCCTCCAGGTACGGTTCACGCGCCGGCCACCACCCCGAAGCAGCGCGAGCAGAGCGCATCGTGCACGGCATGATCCGGCTCTGCAGGCTGCCCGACATTCCAGCAACGCGGACACTTCACGCCCTCGGCCGGTGACACACTCAACGCATCGCCTTCACGCACATCGGCAACGATGAAGAGTTGCTCCCAGGGCTCGCCGAAGGCATCGGACTTGAGCGCCGACAGGCCGGGCACGATCACACCGGCCGCGATGGAGGAGCCGACCACCTTCTCCTTCTTGGCCTGATCCAGTGCCGTATTGACCTGCTCGCGCAGCGCGAAGAAGGCCTCCCAGGCCGCATCGTCCACATCGATGTCATCGAGATCGACAAACGCCTGAAGATGGATGCTCTCCGTTTCAGACGCGGGCAGGAACTGCCACGCCTCCTCGGCCGTGAACGGCAGGATCGGTGCGATCAGACGGATCAGCGTATCGGCCAGGTCGTAGAGTGTGGCACGGGCCGAACGGCGGCGATGCGAATCGGTTGCATCGCAGTAGACGCGATCCTTGATCACGTCGAGATAGAAGCCGCCCAGCTCGACCGCGCAGAAATGGTGCACAAGCTGGTGGATACGGTGAAAACGGTAGCTCTCGTACCCTTCGCGCACCTCGCGGTTAACCCGGGCCAACTGATGCATCGTCCACCGGTCCAACTTGGTGCGCTCGGCAAGCGGCACGCCGTCCGTTGCCGGGTCAAAGCCGTCGATAGTGCCGAGGATGAAGCGGATAGTGTTGCGGATGCGCCGGTAGGATTCCGCCAACTGTTTCAGGATATCGTTGGAGATGCTGATATCGGCCGAATAGTCGCTGGAGGCGACCCACAGGCGCAGGATATCCGCGCCCATCTGTTCCATGATCGTCTGCGGCGCGATCGTGTTGCCCTTCGACTTCGACATCTTGTTGCCCTTGGCATCGAACACGAAGCCGTGCGTCAGAACCCCCTTGAAAGGAGCCACACCTCGCGTGCCGATACTCTCGAGCAGCGAGGACTGAAACCAGCCACGATGCTGGTCGGAACCCTCCAGGTAGAGATCGGCCGGCGTAGCAAGCTCCTCGCGCTGCTCCAGCACGCAGGCGTGGGTGGAGCCGGAATCGAACCAGACATCGAGGATGTCGGTCTCCTTGGCGAACTCGCTGCCGCCGCAATCGGGGCAGGTTACACCGGACGGCAGGAAGGCGGAGGTATCCTCGGTAAACCAAACATCGGCGCCGCCTGCCTCGACGGCACTGGCCACCGTCTCGACCACCTCGGGCGTGGTCACCGCATGCGAACCGCAATCCTCGCAGCGGATCACCGTGATCGGTACACCCCAATTCCTTTGACGGGAGACGCACCAGTCCGGCCGCTGCTCGACCATGCCCCGGATACGCTTCTCGCCCCACTCCGGCGTCCATTTTGTCTCGCCGATCGCCTTGAGCGCCTTGGCGCGGAGATCGTTCTGTTCCATCGAGATAAACCACTGCGGCGTGGCGCGGAAGATCAGCGGCTTATGACAGCGCCAGCAGTGTGGGTAGGCGTGGCTGATCCTGCTGGTCTGCAGCAATGCGCCGCAGCTCTGCAGATGGTCGATAACGATGGCGTTGGCCTTATAGACATGGTGGCCGGCCACCACCGGCGTGCCCTCGACGAAAAGACCTCTGTCGTCGACCGGATTGTACGCCTGCAGGCCGTAGGTGCGGCCGATCTCGTAGTCCTCCTGACCGTGGCCGGGGGCAGTGTGCACGCTGCCGGTTCCGGCATCGAGCGTGACATGGTCGCCGACGAGGATCGGCGCATCCTGATCGAGATAGGGGTGGCGGAAACGGCGATTCTCCAGATCCTTGCCGCGGAAACGCCCGGTCACCTCACCGGCGACACCGATCTCGGCCAGCACCGATTCACGCAGCTCCTCGGCGAGGATCAGCACCTCGCCCGTCTCCAGGTTGGCGTTGTCGCCCGTATCGGTGATTTTGACGGCCGCATACTCAATCTCCGGCCCCATGGAGATGGCGAGATTGGCGGGGATCGTCCACGGCGTGGTCGTCCAGATCACTGCCGACACCTTGCCGGTCAGGGATGGACCGACATCGCTCAAATCCTCGGCGGCGGCGAACTTCACGTAGATCGAGTGCGAGGTGTGATCCTCGTACTCCACCTCGGCCTCGGCCAGCGCCGTAGCGCAGGAGACGCACCAGTGTACCGGCTTGGCGCCCTTGTATAGCCCGCCGTTCTCAAGAAAGCGGCCGATCTCGCGCACCGTATTCGCCTCGAACTTGTAGTCCATCGTCACATACGGGTTGTCCCAGTCACCGGTGATGCCGAGGCGCTTGAACTCCTCGCGCTGGATATCGATCTGCCCCTTGGCGTAGGTACGGCACTCCTTGCGAAACTCGTCGGCCGAGATCTCCTCCTTGGCGCGCTTCTGCTTCTTGAACTGCTCCTCAACCTTCAGCTCGATCGGTAGGCCATGACAATCCCAGCCCGGAACGTACGGCGCATCGAAGCCCATCATCGTGCGCGAACGTACGACGATATCCTTGAGCACCTTGTTGACGGCATGGCCAGTATGGATGTTGCCGTTGGCATACGGCGGACCATCGTGCAGCACGAACTTCTCTGCGCCTTTGCGTTTCGCACGCATCTGTCCGTAGAGGTCGCCCGCCTCCCACTGCTTCAGGCGTTCCGGCTCCGCCTTCGGCAGGTTGCCGCGCATCGGGAAATCGGTCTTCGGAAGAAAGACGGTCGATTTATAGTCGAAAGGGTCCTGTTCGGCCAAAACAACGCTCCTGGTTTATGGAGATGCTAATTATTGGCTTCCTGCCAAGAATCAGCCCGCAGCGACAAAAGCGCGGTTTTTCAGCTGCTTACAAGTCGGGCACTTACGTTCCCGACTTGGCGAACCATCCATGGCTCGCATGAAAGCCCCGAAGGGTTCGGTGCTTTCATGGCTAAATGGTGCGAAGGGTAGGGAAAAAATTAGCCCTTGTCGCGCCGTGCGAGGATTTCCCGGGCCACCTCACAGTCGATGGCGATCTGCCGGGCCAGCTCCTCGGCCCCCCTGAAGGCGCGATCCTCGCGCACACGCTCGACAAAGGTGACGCTCAGCCGCTTCTTGTACAAGTCGGGATTGTCGTCGAACAGGTGCGTCTCCAGCAGCAGAGTGCGCCCGCGGAACGTGGGCCGGTAACCAAAATAGGCGGCTCCGTCCCACTGTTTCCCCTCGCTGGTGGCACGCACCGCATAGATGCCCACCGGCGGATGCGCCAGATCCTTGACGTCCAGGTTGGCGGTCGGGAAGCCGAGCTCGCGCCCGCGTGCATCGCCCCGACCGACATGCCCGGAGATGGAGTAGGGACGGCCCAGCAGCCGTTCCACCAGATCGAAATCGGCCGCCTCGATAGCCGAACGGATGCGGCTGGAGGAGACGACCGCACCCTCCATCTCGAAGGCCGTCGCCTCGCTGACCGTAAATCCCGCCTCATCGCCCAGGTTGCGCAGTGTGGCGGCATGCCCGGCACGGTTATGGCCGAAGGCGAAATCGTAGCCGACATGCATGTGGCGAAAGCGGAGCGAATCGTGTAGGCGGCGCACGAAATCCTCCGGTGTCCAGCACGCCAGCTTTCGGTTGAAGTGCAGCAGCAGCACGGCATCGATGCCCGCATCGCCGAGCCGCTCCAGCCGTTCGTGCAGATGACAGAGGCGTCGGGGCGCCTCGTCCGGAAAGAGCACGGCGCGCGGATGCGGCTCGAAGGTCACGGCGATGGCCGGCCCACCGACGCGATGCGCATGCGCCTTGAGTTCGTTCACCACCTGCTGATGCCCCATATGCACGCCATCGAAGTTGCCGATGGTCACCGCGCCGTGATGAAACGAGGCGGCCCGTGCCGTCGCCTCCCATGTCCTCAGAATCTCCATGGCCGCAGCCTAGCCCGGATGTTCCGGGAGATCACGGACGGAAAGCAGCTTGGCCCGGCGCGCCTTGCGGCCTATGCTTGATGGAACGTCACAAGGGAGGTTGCGGAGCCATGA
>DATFLK010000076.1:0-6553 GCA_035267815.1 Mariprofundaceae bacterium
GATCATCGTCTCGCAGGCCACGCGGGCGCTGGCCGGGTTCGGATCCTGTTCGAGAATGGCATCCAGTACCGCATCGGAGATCTGGTCGGCCACCTTGTCCGGGTGCCCTTCGGATACGGATTCACTGGTAAAAAGGTAGTCTTGGCTCATACGCTGTTCGCTCCTGTAACTGGATCAAATACCCGTCGGGGGACGCACTATAAGTACTCTCCTGCACGAAGGCAAAGCCCCGGGGCAGAAAGGGGATCAGCGCCGCAAAAGCAATCCGACCCCGAGCGCCAGGCCCAGTACACCGGCCCAAAGATGCCAAACAACGGACGAGGCGACATAATGCATCACCGTGGCACTACCGGCGGAGAGCAGGATAATGCCGACCAGCCGCGTCCACAGCGGTACCGGCGGCAGGGCAGCCGCGCGTCTTCCCACCGGCCGGGCGGCCAGCGCCTGCTCGATCCGGTCCGGCAGGGTCAGCCAGTTGTTCAGGCCCGCCTGAATCTCGCTGGCGGTATATTTCAGGCGTGCCGTCGGCCCTAGGTGTTTCATCACCCACGACTCCACCAGCGGTCGCGCCAGCGCCCAGATATTGACATCATCGGCCAGTTCGCGTGCCACTCCCTCGATCACCACCATCGTCTTCTGCAGCAGCAGCAGATCCGGCTGTGTCTCCATCTGGAAGCGCTCGGTCACCGAGAAGAGGCAGAAGAGCAGTTCAGCCAGCGAGATCTCGGCCAGTGGCCGGTTGAAGATCGGCTCGGCGATCTCGCGCATGGCATCCTCGAAGGCGGAGAGATCGACATGGGGCCCGATGTAGCCCGCCTCGCGGTGCACCTCGGCCACGCGCCGGTAATCCTGCTTCAGGAAACCGAGCAGCATCTCTGCCAAGTAGCGGCGGTGCTTCATGTTGAGCCGTCCGACGATGCCGAAATCGACCAGCATGATGTCGCCATCGGCCGCCACGAAGATGTTGCCGGGGTGCATATCGGCGTGGAAATAGCCGTCGACGAAGACCATGTGGAAGAAGAGCGTCGCCGCTTGCTCGCAGAGCTTCAGGCAGTCGTGGCCGGCCGCCACCAGTTGTTGCCGCTCGTCAATCGGAATCCCCTCGATGCGCTCGGTCGTCAGCACCTCGGCGTGGGTATAGTCCCAGACCACGCGCGGCAGCCGCACCCCCTTCACGTCGACCAGGTTATCGGCGAAGCGGCTGGCGTGCGCCGCCTCGGCACGCAGGTTCAGTTCGCCGCGGATGGTAGCGGCAAACTCCTCGACCACGCGCAGCGCCTTCAGCCGGCGATACTCGGGAAAGTAGCGGTCGAACAGGCGCGCCAAAAGCGCCAGCAGCGACAGGTCTGCCTCGATGGTGTTGCGAATGGTCGGACGACGTACCTTGACCGCCACAGTGCGGCCATCGTGCAGTTCGGCGAAATGGACTTGGGCGATGGAGGCCGCTGCCACCGGCGTCTCGTCAAAGGCGCGAAAGATACCGTCCTCGCCCAGCAGCCGCTGCTTGAAGGCATGCTCCAGCACCTGTTGTATGGTCGCGAAATCCTCCGGCGGCACGGCGTCCTGCAGCTTCTTCAACTCCATGGCCACATCCATCGGCATCAAATCGACGCGGGTGGAGAGCATCTGGCCAAACTTGATGAAGGTGGGACCGAGGCGCTCCAGCACCAGCCGCAACTGCGAGCCGAACTCGCGCGACACCTCGGAGCGCAGGAAGATACGCACCAGCCAGGCGTAGGGACGGAAGAGATGAAGCCGCACGGCCAGGGCCGCCATACCGTGGGTCGCCAGAATATGAGTGATAAAGAGCAGTCGCCACCCCTGCCGGAACCGGGCCCTCGCGTGCATGGCCATACCTAGTCGGCGTCGTCTTGCGGAGGCGGTTGCTGCCCCGTCGGGGCCGTCTTCTCCAGCCGCGATATGCGTGCCTTCAGCCGACGGGTGCGGCGGGAGGCCTCCTCGACACCAGCCTGCCACACCTCCATGCGCTCGTGCGTTGGTACATCGATATCGCGCAGGCAGCGGCCGGCGGCATCGCGTGAGGCATCCCTGAACCTGGCCTCGGCTGCCAGCAGCGCCCTGGCCGCATCGGCCACCCGACTGCCGAAGTAGTCACCGAAAGCACCCCTGAGCTCCCGCTCCCAGTCGATATCGGCCGCGGCCAGAAGCTTCTTGAAGCGCAGCATCGCCTCGGAATCGCCGGAGAGCTTCAACACCCGACGAAACACCAGATCGTCGGGATCCTCGTGCGCGAAACAGAGACGGGCGAAACCGCCGGTGGTGGCGTCGATGCGGACGTCCACCCCCTCGTTATGGGAGGGATGCACCCATGGCCGGCCATGGGTGAACCCCATATAGAAGTCCTTGCCGGCGTCCTGTACGTGAATATGGAAAACCTTTCCCTCCAGCTCCTCGATCATCTCCGCAAGCCCGGCATCACGGGAGAAGAAGAGATCGAGCACGGTGGTCAGCACCACCGCCTGCACCGGGGCCGGGATTAATCTCAGGGGCAAAAACATGACACTCATGGATTTGTTCCCACCGGACTCGGAACATCCTGCCCTCGCCCTCCGGCGCATCCACAAAAGCGCGGCCTTGCGGATGCTCGCTGAAGCCGCACATCCATCTGCGGGTAGGCGCCGGTTTGATGCGCCATCGTCGGAACGAAGCCCGCCATCCGCACATGGATGTGCGGCGGCGCAATGCGCCGTGAGCAACGCGAAGCCCGCGCGCTTCGCGTTGCGTCCAAGAGCGAGGGCAGGATGCTCCGGGCCCGTATCCTCATAACTTGTAGCCCCGGTGAAGGGCTACAATGCCACCGCTCATGTTCTCATGGCGCACCAGCCCAAAGCCGGCCCACCCGATCAGCTTGGCGAAACGCCCCTGATCCGGGAAACGGCGGATCGACTCCACCAGATACTGGTAGGAGGCGCGATCACCGGTCACCCACTCGCCCATGGCCGGAATGACGTTGAAGGAGTAGGTGTCGTAAAGGATATCGAGCAGTGGCAGCACCGGACGCGAGAACTCCAGACAGATGAACTGCCCGCCGGGCCTGAGCACGCGATGGAATTCGGTCAGCCCCGCCTCGATATCGACGAAGTTGCGGATTCCGAAGGCGATGGAGACAACATCAAAGCTGTTATCGGCAAACGGCAGGCGACTGCCGTCGGACTGGATGCAGTCGGCCCGCCCCGGCAGCAGACCGACATCGAGCATATGGCGAGCCCCTTCGTGCAGCATCGGACCATTAAGATCGGTGAGTACGACACGCCCCCTCTTGCTCTCGGAAACGCCCTCGAAAGCACCGACCTTGCGCGCCATGCCCAGCGCGATGTCGCCGGAGCCGGCGGCCACGTCGAGCACGCGATGCCCCGGGCGCGCCGCCGCCACGGAGAGCATGCGCCGCTTCCAGAGCCGATGCATGCCGGCACTCATCAGATCATTCATCAAGTCGTATTTCCCGGCCACGGAGGAGAAGACACCCATCACGCGGTGCGCCTTCTCGGAGGCGCTCACCGCCTCGAAACCGAAATGCGTCTGCTCGTTCACGACGCAATCGTAACAGGCCGCACGTCCACCTCCAACAAATCCGCGAGAACAGTGGAAAAACTGTGTATAAACGGTGGATGGAATGTTGACGAAAAACACTACAAATACGTATTTGAGAATCGTTGACACCCAAGATATAGGGGTCTATCGTAACGCCATCCACGGGGATTCAGATGCACTATGCTGGAGGGAGGATTCAGGATGACAGGTCTCGCCAATGTGAAAAAAACCGCCGAACAACAGACCGTGACGGAGATCCCCCTGCAGCCGGCCTCCGAAGATATTTGGGACAAGAAGTACCGGCTCAAGGACAAACTCGGCAATCCTGTCGACGACTCTGTCGAGGCAACCTACGAGCGTGTTGCCCGGGCGCTGTCTGAGGTCGAGGAGCCCGGTAAGCGCGACTACTGGTTCGGCCGTTTCGTCTGGGCACTGCAGCAGGGCGCCATCCCGGCCGGCCGTATCATCTCCAACGCCGGCGCATCCGAACACAAGCCGGCTACCTCCACGATCAACTGCACCGTTTCCGGTACTGTTCCGGACTCGATGGACGGCATTCTCTCCATGGTGCACGAGGCGGGACTAACGCTGAAGGCCGGCTGCGGCATCGGCTACGAGTTCTCGACGCTGCGCCCCAAGGGGGCCTATGTCTCCGGCGCCGGCGCCTACACCTCCGGCCCGATGTCCTTCATGGATATCTTCGATTCGATGTGCTTCACCGTCTCCTCGGCCGGCGGCCGCCGCGGTGCCCAGATGGGTACCTTCGACATCTCCCATCCCGACATCTTCGACTTCATCCGCGCCAAGCGCGAGGATAGGCGTCTCCGCCAGTTCAATCTCTCCTGTCTGATCACCGAGGATTTCATGGAGGCGGTCAAGAACGATGCCGAATGGGATCTCGTTTTCCCGGCCAATGAGCAGGAGATCGAGGATAAGGAAACGCGTATTGTCTGGCGCCTGATGCCGGCCGCCGCCCGCAGCGGCAAGTACACCGTCAACGACAAGGGTGAGGTCGCCTGCCGGGTCTACAAGACCATCCGCGCGCAGCGGCTGTGGGATGTCATCATGTCCTCCACCTACGACTACGCCGAGCCGGGGTTTATCCTGATCGACCGGGTCAACCAGATGAACAACAACTGGTTCTGCGAGGATGTGCGCGCCACCAACCCGTGCGGCGAGCAGCCGCTGCCGCCCTATGGCGCCTGCCTGCTCGGCAGCGTCAACCTGACCAAGTTCGTGCTCGACCCCTTCACCGAGGAGGCCCGTTTCGACTGGGAGCGCTACCGCGAGGTGGTAGCCGTGTTCACACGCATGCTCGACAACGTCGTCGAGATCAACGGCCTGCCGCTGGATAAACAGCGCAACGAGATCATGCGCAAGCGCCGTCACGGCATGGGCTTTTTGGGGCTCGGTTCCACCCTGGCCATGCTCCGCACAGCATACGGCTCGCCGGAATCCCTCGAGTTCACCGAACAGATCGCCTACGAGATGGCACGCACCGGCTTCGATGTCGGTCTGGAGCTGGCCGAGGAGAAGGGTGTGGCGCCGGCACTGGAGGAGGAGTACGAAATCACGCCGGAGCTGATCGCCAAGCGCCCGGAGCTGGCCGAGGACGGCATCAAGGTCGGCGACCGCATCAAGGGGCGTATCCTCTGGGCAAAGTATTCCCGCTACCTGCAGCAGTTCGCCGAAACGGGCAACCCTGAGGATGCGGCCATGCTCGAGGCACTGGCCGAGAAGGGGTGCCGCTTCACGCACCACTCCTCGATCGCACCGACCGGCACGATCTCGCTCTCGCTGGCCAACAACGCCTCCAACGGCATCGAGCCCAGCTTCGCGCACCACTACGCGCGCAACGTCATCCGCGAGGGTCGCAAATCCAAGGAGAAAGTGGATGTCTTCTCGTTCGAGCTGCTCGCCTACCGCGAGTTCGTCAACGACAAGGCGATGCCCTTCTCCGAGGATCCCGAAGCGAAGCTGCCGGACTACTTCATCAGTGCCGATGAGGTGACACCCAAGCAGCATGTCGACATCCAAGCAGCGGCGCAGCACTGGGTGGACTCCTCCATCTCCAAGACCGCCAACGTACCGACCGATTTCCCCTACGAGGATTTCAAGGATATCTATCTCCACGCCTACGAGAAGGGTCTGAAGGGGTGCACCACCTTCCGCTTCAATCCGGAGGCGTTCCAAGGCGTTCTGGTCAAAGAGAAGGACCTAGCCAACACCACCTACCGCTTCACGCTGGATGACGGCTCCACCGTCGAGGTGAAGGGCAACGAGGAGATCGAATATGACGGCGAGACCCACACCGCCGCCAACCTCTTCGATGCGCTGAAGGAGGGCTACTATGGCAAGTTCTAGCAGCATGGGAACGCATTGGGCCGCTTTCCGTTTTCCGCCGGTGAACCTGTGGATCATGCCGGCCTGGCAGCGTGCCGGCACCGTTTCGACACGGTGCCATACCGATCATGCGAGCCGGTTGCGGAAGCTGCACCGGCAGTACCGCGAACTGCTCGTGGCAAGGGAGGGGCGTCATGTCCATCAAGATTGACAAGAAGATCACCGACTACTCGGTGGTGAAAGCGGAAGAGGAGAAACAGGCAAAGGCGGATGCCAACAACATCGCCCACATCGCGCCGTTGCTGGAACGCGACGACGTGCTGGAGGGCTCCACCTACAAGATCAAGACGCCGCACTCCGAGCACGCGCTCTACATCACCATCAACGACGTGATCATCAACCGCGGCGAGCCGGACGAGCACCGCCGCCCCTTCGAGATTTTCATTAACTCGAAGAACATGGAGCACTTTGCCTGGATCGTGGCGCTGACACGCGTCGTTTCGGCCGTCTTCCGCAAAGGCGGTGACGTCACCTTCCTGGTCGAGGAGCTCAAGGCGGTCTTCGACCCCAGGGGCGGTTACTACAAGCGTGGCGGCAAGTACATGCCGTCGCTGGTGGCCGAGATCGGTGAAGTGATCCAGCAGCACATGGTCTCCAT
>DATFLK010000077.1:0-22194 GCA_035267815.1 Mariprofundaceae bacterium
TTTCGCCGCCTTGAGGGTCTCCTGCAGATGGAGGTGGAGCTTCTCATCCGGTGAGGTTCGGCGCAGCGCCAGCTCCGTATAGCCGACGATGACACCCAGCATGTTGTTGAAGTCGTGGGCGATACCGCCGGCCAGTCGCCCAATCGACTCTATCTTCTGAGCCTGTTGCAATTGCTCCTCCAGTGCTTCGCGCTCCCTGTCAGCCTTCACCGTTTCAGTGATGTCCTCAATGATGCCGTCGAGATAGAGCGGTCGGTTCTGTTCATCCCGAACGATTTTCAGGTAGAGGTTGGCAATGCATTCGCTGCCGTCCTTGCGACGATAGTGATTGAGATACTGCGTTGCGTCATCCGTTACATGGAGTTGCTGGGATACAATCTGTTGCCGGTCTTCATGCCGGAAGTAGAGCTGCTCGCCGATATCATGGATTTCACGGACCATGGCTTCGGGGGATTCGTAGTGGAGCATTGCGGCCAGGGCCGGATTGACCTCTAGGAAACGCCCTTCGATGGTTGAACGAAAGATGCCCAGCGGTGAATTATGGAAGATGGTCCGATACTTCTCCTCGTTCAGGCGCAGTGCTTCGGCGGTTTTCATCCGTTCGGCGCGTGTGCGGATGACGGAGATACCGAACGACATATCCTGTGCGAGCTCCTCGATGAGCCGGATCTCCTCCTGTGTAAACGCGTATGCTTCGTCTGAATAGACGGAAAGCAGTCCCACGACGTTGCCGTCCTCGTTCTTGAGTGGCGCACCGACGCTGGAGCGGTATCCGCGCGACAGCGCATCTTCGCGCCACGGCGCCATGCGGGGGTCGTTGGCGATATCCTCGACATAAATGTATGTTCCTTGGCGAGCCGCTTCGCCTGCAGGGCCACGTCCCCGTTCCGTCTCGTTCGACCAGGAGAGCTTGGCGCGCTCCATGTAGCCGCTGTTGTGGCCGTGCCAGACCACTGGCTGGATGGTCCTCTCTTCGTCATGCTCGAGAAACCCGACCCATGCCATGCGGTAGCCGGCCTCGTCGCAGATGATGCGACAGATGTCGTTGAGAAGGCTCTGTTCGCCGGTGGCCCGAATCATCGCCTGACGGCAGCTGCTGATGGCACGAAGCTCGCGGTTCAGCCTGTGTTGTATCTCTTCCGCCTGTTTCCGGTCGGTGATGTCGAGGATAGTGCCGATGATGCCTGTAATATTTCCGGTTCCGTCTTTTAATGGGGCTTTATGGGCGATGACATCGCGCAGCTTGCCGTTCTTGTCCCGGATGTGGGTTTCGTATCGCTGGTCCGCACTGTTATCAATGACCTCTTTGTCCTTGATGTGGTAGATTTTGGCCAGGTTCGATGCCGTGATGTCGAAGACGTTTTTGCCGGTGATCTCGTGCCGCTTGACGCCGTAAAGCTCCTCGAAGGATGTATTGCATCCGATAAAGCACCCGCCCCTGTCCTTGTAGAAGATGGGGATCGGGATGGTATCGATTAGCGAACCCAGAAAGGCCTCGCCCGAGTGCAACTCCCCGGAGCCCTGAATGTTTCCGTCGGTGTTGTTTGGTTCTGCTGTCATGACTCCTCTTCCCCTCGAGGTTAAAACTCTTCCCAGATAAAAACATAGGCGTGTTTTTCTCTCTTCACAAGATGGGGAGGGGGATCAGGCGTTTCAAGGGTGGCGCTGTTCGTGGCCGGCATTATTTCCAATGCCGGGATTTGCTTGCTACCTTACCGGTAGTGGTGGCCGTTGATGCGGTCGGAAAGGAACCTGATATGACCAACTGTCTTTTTTGCAAGATTGTCGACGGCGAAATTCCCAGTACGAAGGTCTACGAGGATGACGATTTTCTCGCTTTCGAGGATATCCATCCCAAGGCTCCGGTGCATGTGCTGGTGATCCCCAAGCGCCATGTCCCTACGTTGGACGATGTCGGAGCGGGGGATGTCGAACTGCTCGGCAGGTTGATGGATCGTGTCCGCCATGTCGCCAAGGCGCTGGATCTGGCGGCAGGCTACCGCGTGGTCATCAATGTGCGCGAGGAGGGCGGACAGGAGGTGTTCCATCTGCATGTGCATATTCTGGGCGGCAAGCGCATGCCGTTCTGATTCCAAGCGGATGGATATGAAGCGAAACAAGCATTTACAGCGACTGGGAAGCGAACTGGCTGGCGTTCTCGGAGCCGATCAGCTGACTCGGATAACCGACATCGCCCGCCTGCGGCGCATGTGGCCGGAGATCGTCGGTCCCATGCTGGCCCAGCGCTCGGAGCCGGTCAGTATCGAATCCTCCTGTCTCTGGATCGCGGTTGATCACCCGGCCATGGCGCAACAGGTACGATTTCTGCAGCGGGAGGTCATCGAGGCCTGCTTTCGCAAGGGGAGCGTGCGCGGGATCTCGAGGCTGCGTACGCGGATCCGGCAGGGCGCGGGGGTCAGCCAGGAGGCTCGTGTGCCGGTGGCGCGTGCCGTCTCGTGGCAACAGAAGAAGCGCATCGCCCGTGAACTCCACGGCGTGGAGAACCGGAAACTGAGGCGGGCGATCTTTCAGGCTCGTATCGCCCAGCTATCCTTCTCTTTGGAGTAGTTAGATCCTGCGAGCCGGATGAATTGGGCAGGGGGATGCGGATGATGGCGTATGACGCCCTAGTGTGCGGGCGTGGATCAGCCCGGCGTGCCGATGAAGATCTCGATACGGCGGTTCTTTTCCCGTCCTTCGGGGGTGCTGTTGTCGGCCACCGGATCGGTGTCGGCCCGCCCCTCGACGTGGATCCGCTGCTTGTCGATCTCCTCGCCCCAGATCAGCACGCGTGCCACGGCGGCGGCGCGGGCGGAGGAGAGCTCCCAGTTGTCCTTGTAGCGGTCGCGCAGCTTGTCGCCGACCGGCATTGAATCGGTATAGCCGACAATCCGGATTGGGGTGTCGTTCGAGGTGCCGTGCAGGCTTTCGACCACCTTGGCCAGTACCGAGCGCCCCGTTGTGTCGATCCGGGCCGAACCGCTGCCGAATAGAATGGCGTGCGGCAGGCTCACCTTGACGGAGGTGGCCGTCGTCTTTTCGACCGAGACGCCACTGTGCTGCATCTCGGGACGGAGCGAGCTCTGCAGTTTCTCAAGTGTGTTCTGGATCTCCTCGATCTTCTTGTCCTGCTGCTTGTCGTTCGTCTTCAGCTGCTTGATATCCGAAGCATTGCCCATCAGTTCGTTGTAATGGGCCTGACTCAGACAGCCCGGCATGATCGCTAGGATCGAGAAGAGCCATAGATAGTGTTTGATGTGTTTCATTATTTCTCTCCACTTCGGCAGTTTCCGCCGCCGGTTCCAACAGATGCATTATAGCCTGTCTGCGCCCCATTTTTGCACAAGTCCGACGATTTGCAACAAAACGGGCGATCCGACCTCCCACAGGGGCGGTGACGGGTGGACCGGAAGATGCCGCTAATCGATGTTTGACAGGGGGTGGTCGCTCATCTAGATAGCGCCCGCATGATCGATCCGATGCTGAAATCACTGACCCTGTTCCTGGTGCTATTCAACCCCTTCCTGATGAGTATCTATCTGATGGATCTTATCCATGATCTGGATCACCGGGCCTTTTTCCGTGTGCTGGTGCGCGCTTCGACGATCAGCGGTGTTGTCTTCGTGCTCTTCGCGCTGGGAGGAGAACGCATTTTCACGACGCTCCTGCGGGTACGTTTCGAGTCGTTCCTGATCTTCGGCGGAGCGGTCGTCTTCCTGATCGCCCTGCAGATGATGTTTTCCGGCAGTGAGGCGATCAAGCGCATGCGTGGCGGCGATCCCGCCCATCTCTCCGGCTCGGTCGCCATGCCCTTCATGATCGGACCGGGCACGATTAGTGCCAGCGTGGTGACCGGCAACATCCTTCCCTTCTGGGTGGCCACGGGGGTGATCGTCCTTTCGATGATATTGACCGTGGCCATGCTTGTGGCGCTTAAACAGGCCTTCGATGCCATCAAGGTGCGCCACCTCGATCTGCTGGAGAGGTATATCGATATTGTCGGTCGCGCCGGGGCGCTGTTGACCGGCACGATCGGCATCCAGATGATCATGGAGGGGGTCAAGGGGGCGATCGCTTCATGAACCAAAAAAAATGGCTCAACAGGGCGGCCTTACGCTGCCCGTTTGAAATAAAATGAGCAGCCGCTAGTATTCCCCGCAATGCCACTTTCGACAGAAACGAAGCAGGATTCCTCCTTGGTGTTTCGCAAGCCGAGCGTATCTGATGGCGCCGCCGTCTATGACCTTGTCACGCGGTCGAAGCCGCTTGATGTGAATTCCCGCTATAATTATCTGCTGCTATGCAGCCACTTTGCGAACACCTGTGCCGTGGTGGAATCCGACGGCGTCGTGCAGGCCTTTATCAGCGCCTACATCCCGCCCGAACAGCCCGAGACGCTGTTCGTCTGGCAGGTCGCGGTCGATGTGTCACTGCGTGGCCACGGGGTGGCCAGTCGTCTGATCGCGCACCTGCTCGAGCGCTCCAACCTTTCGCATATCCGCTTTGTCGAGGCGACGGTTAATCCGTCCAACGACGCCTCCCGCAATCTCTTCCGTTCGCTGGCTAGGAAATCCAGCTGTGAGATGGACGAAGAGATGATGTTCCCGGTCGAGGTGTTCGGCGGAGATGCGCATGAGGCGGAGATCCTGCTGCGTGTCGGTCCAATAAAATAAAAAGGATATAAAAAACCATGAGAATTTTTGAAGAGATGGAATCCGAGGTGCGGGGGTATATCCGCTCTTTTCCCGCGATATTCGACCGGGCCAAGGGTGCCCACCTTTACGATGATCAGGAGAATGAGTATATCGACTTCTTCGCCGGTGCCGGCACGCTCAACTACGGTCACAACAACCCGGCCGTCTCCGAAGCGCTGATCGAATATATACAGCACGACGGCATCGTTCATGGTCTGGACAAGGCGACGGTGGCCAAGAAGAACTTCCTGCAGAAGTTCCGCGATACCATTCTCTCGCCGCGCAATCTCGAGTACAAGATGCAGTTCACCGGTCCGACCGGCACCAATGCAGTCGAGACGGCGCTAAAGCTGGCGCGTATGGTCAAGCGCCGCTCCAATATCATCGCCTTCACCAACTCCTACCACGGTCTCTCCATGGGCTCGCTGGCGGTGACCGGCAACTCCTTCTATCGCGACGAGTCATACGGCGTGCGCGTCAACAGTGCTTTCGTCCCCTACGATGGCTACTTCGGCGACGATGTGGATACCATCGACTATCTGCGGCGTATGCTTGAGGACCAGAGTAGCGGTGTCGACCTGCCGGCCGCCATTATTGTCGAGACGGTCCAGGGCGAGGGCGGTATTCATGTCGCCAGTGATACCTGGCTGCAGAATCTCGAAAGCCTCTGCCGTGAATTCGATATCCTGCTGATCATTGACGATATCCAGATGGGCAACGGCCGTACCGGCTCCTTCTTCAGCTTCGAGCGGGCCGGTATTACCCCCGATATGGTCACCTTGTCCAAATCGATCGGCGGTGGCCTGCCGATGTCGATCCTCCTGATGCGGCCGGAGCTGGATCAGTGGCAGCCGGGTGAGCATACCGGCACCTTCCGCGGCAACAACATGGCCTTTGTCGCCTCCACCAAGCTGCTCGAATACTGGGATAGCCCGGATTTCGCGGAGGGTGTGGTCCAGAAGGGCAAGTTCCTTGAGGAGAGGTTGAAGGAGATTATTGCCAACCATCCGGATGCCGAGGGCGAATTGCGCGGTGTCGGCATGGTATGGGGTATCGAGTTCGCTGATCCGAACTTCGCCGGCGATCTTTCCGAGGAGTGCTTCGGCAACGGCCTGATCATCGAGACGGCCGGTGCCAACGGCCAGGTGATCAAGTTCCTGCCTTCGTTGACCATCACCGAGGAGGTGCTCTCCGAGGGACTCGACATCATCGACAAATCGATCGCCAAGGTCTGCGAGGGCCGTAAAGAACTGCGTGCGGGGAACCTGTCATGATTGTACGTCATCTTCCGGAGATCCTGGGTACCAAGCGGGACGTCAAGAGCGATACCGGTAATTGGGAGAGCCGTCGGCTGATCCTGAACGACGATGCGGTCGGTTTCTCGCTGCACGATACCATCATCCATGCCGGCACCGAGTCCGAGTTTTGGTACAAGAACCATATCGAGGCGGTCTACTGCGTCGAGGGCGAGGGCGAGATTGAGACGCTCGACGACGGCAAGGTGTATCCGATCAAGGATGGCACCGTCTATCTTCTCAATGCCCACGATCGCCACAAGCTACGCGCGTTCAAGACCATGCGCATGGTCTGTGTCTTCAATCCGCCGGTCACGGGGAATGAGAAGCATGGTCCGGATGGCGCCTATTCGCCGGGGGCCCAGCATCAGGAGTAATCCTTCGGCTTCGGCCGGGGGTGTCGGTAGCGGTTAGATGACGGTCGCGAGCTTTCTCTTCTTTCTGCTGATCTTCGCGGTGATCGGCTGGTTCTCCATGATGAAGAGCCGGCACTCCACCGTCGATTATCTCGTAGCGGGTCGCGATGTCGCTCCTTGGCTGGCCGGCCTGTCGGCCGTGGCGACCAACAACAGCGGCTACATGTTCATCGGCATGATCGGCCTGACCTACACTACCGGTCTCTCCTCCATCTGGCTGATGATCGGTTGGATCATCGGCGATTTCATGGCCTCCGTGCTGATGATGAAGCAGGTGCGGGTGACCACGGAGAAGCAGGATATCCACTCCTTCGGTGGTCTGATGGCGCAGTGGCACCACACCGACTACAACATTCTGCGTCGCATGAGCGGCCTTTTGACGATTATCTTCCTGGGTTCCTATGCCGCAGCCCAGTTCAATGCCGGAAGCAAAGCGCTGCATGTGCTGTTCGGCTGGGACCTCTCCACCGGTGCTATTATCGGCGCGGTGCTGGTACTGCTCTACAGCTTCTCCGGCGGTCTTCGTGCCTCGATCTGGACTGATGCGGCGCAGTCCTTCGTCATGATCATCTCGATGGCGATGATGATGTGGGTCGCAGTCGACCATATCGGCAACTTCCACCAGATCTATACGACACTGGCGGCGGTCAAGCCGCACTACATGGACTGGCTGCCGCACACCTCATGGCTCGGCGTGCTGCTGTTCGTTGCCGGCTGGGTCTTCGCCGGTTTCGGTGTGGCAGGTCAGCCGCATATCGTTATCCGCTACATGACGCTCGACAAGCCGGAGAACATCAACCGTTTTCGTGCCTACTACTACGCTTGGTTCGTCGCCTTCTATTCGGCCACGATCGTCGTGGGGCTGTTGGCGCGGATTCTGCTGCCCGACGCCGGCCACTTCGATGCCGAGCTCGCCCTGCCGATGCTGTCGATGCAGCTTCTGCCGCATGTGCTGGTCGGCCTGATGCTGGCCGGGCTCTTCGCCGCTACGATGTCGACGGCCGATTCATTGATCCTCTCCTGCTCGGCGGCGCTGACGCGCGATCTTCTGCCGGAGCACAAAAGCGGCTACGGCATCACCAAGATGGCGACCGGTGCGGTGGTGCTGGTGGCGCTCGCCATCGCCATCTCTGGCAACAAGAGCGTCTTCGATCTGGTGCTGATTGCCTGGGGGCTTCTCGCCTCCGCCTTCGTGCCGGTGCTGGCGGTCTACGCGCTGGGCGGCAAACCCTCGGAACGACTGGCGATCACCATGATGCTGGTCGGTATCGGCGTCTTTTTGCTCTGGCGCGAGCTGGGGCTCTCGCACCTCGCCTACGAGGTGATGCCCGCCATGCTGTCGAGCCTTTTTGTCTTTGTCGGAGCGAGGAAGTTCCCTAAACTACTGCGCTGATGATAGCTCAGCGCCTGCAAGCCTATGGCCGCCTGATGCGGCTCGATCGCCCGATCGGCACCTACCTGGTGTTGTGGCCGACGCTGTGGGCGCTCTGGATCGCCGGTCGGGGCCATCCGGACGGCCTGATTCTGCTGGTCTTCGTGTTGGGGACCTTTCTGATGCGCAGCGCCGGCTGTGTGATCAACGACTTCGCCGACCGCAAGGTCGACCCGCACGTCAAGCGGACCAAAGCGCGGCCGCTGGCCACCGGCGAGGTGGGCGCGCGCGAAGCGCTGCTGCTTTTCGCACTGCTGGCGTTGACTGCCTTTTTGCTGGTACTGCTGATGAACCGGCTGACCATCATGCTGGCCTGCGGCGGTGTCGTGATCGCCGCCATCTATCCTTTCATGAAGCGCTATACCCACTGGCCGCAGGTATTCCTTGGTGTTGCCTTCGCCTGGGGCATGCCGATGGCTTTCGCGGCCCAGACCGGTACGGTCCCGGCCGGGCTCTGGATCCTGTTCGCCGCCAACTTCTGTTGGGTAATGGCCTATGACACCATCTATGCCATGGTCGATCGAGACGACGATCTGAAGATCGGGGTCAAATCGACGGCGATTCTCTTCGGCCGTTTCGATCGTCTGGTCATCGTGCTGTTCCAGGTCGCCTTCATCGCCCTGATGGCTGTGGCGGGGCACTGGTTCGGGCTCGGCATTCTCTACGATCTCGGCCTGCTGGTCGCCGCGCTACTGCTGCTCTACCACCAGTATCGGATCCGTCGGCGCGAGCGCGATCCCTGTTTCAGGGCCTTTCTGCACAACAACTATGTCGGTATGGCGATCTTCATCGCCATCGTGCTCGATTTCGCGATTCAGGGGGTATAGGCCGCCATTCTCTCGATCAGTCTCTCGTGCCGTGCTGCTCTTTCCAGATTGGGATCGGCCACGGCAGAGGATGATTCGATGGCGGCGATATAGGCCGCCGGGAAATCGAGATGGCGCGCGCCCGTCGCCACCAGCCTTCTGTACCACTCATACGGCGCCAGATGGTCGACGAGCCAAGCTGGCTTGGCCATGTAGGTGAAGCAGCCGTAGGTGCGATCCGCGCACTGCAGCGTGATCGGTTCGTCGCTGTAACCCTCCCCCTCGAAACGGTCGAGAATCGGCTTGTGTTCCGGGTCGAGAGCGTAGATGGCGCCGTGCACGATATCGGCCAAATGGCCCGTCTCCACGATGTTGCACTTGCCGGAGCCATCCTCTCCCCGTTGGCGGAATTGCAGCCGGTAGCGGGGCAGGATGGCGCAGCCGACCAGTCGTGCCGAGGGAATGCGCTCCACCAGCCGGACAGGGTGGAGATTGGAGCCGTAGGCGAAGTAGTGGATCACCCATTGATCCTACCGGCCACATTCGCGGTGATGCAAACGGCCCGTTTCTTCAGCCGAAACGGAAGGCGGAAACCGGCTTGCCGAGCATGGTATCGTGGTAGTTTCGACGCCCGATATCTCCGTCGGCAGCGCCAGCCGCTACGAAGAGCGGCACGAGGTGGTCGCTTCTGGGGTGACAGGTGCGGGCGCCGGGCGCCTGCTCCCAGTCGATCAGTTGCCGGTTACGTGTCTTCGCATCGGGCTGTTCCGCCGCCTTCTCCAGCCACTCATCGAAGGCTGTGGCTTCGGCGAGGTTCTTCGGTGCTGTCGATGTCAGTTCGCGCAGGTTGTGATAGCTCAGGCCGCTGCCGACGATCAGCACACCTTCGTCCCGCAGCGGTGCCAGCGCGCGTCCCATGGCGAGATGGAAGGCCGGATCCAGATCGCGCTGCAGGGAAAGCTGGACGATCGGCACATCCGCCTCGGGGTAGATCAGCATGAAGGGAATGAAGACACCGTGGTCGAGGCCGCGCTCGTGTTCCTCGTCCGCGTCGATACCGGACGACTCCAGTAGCTTTCGCACGCGTGCCGCGATCTCCGGGGAGCCATGTGCAGGGTAGGTGAGTTGGTAGGTGTGCTCCGGGAAGCCGTAGTAGTCGAAAAGCAGCGACGGATGCTCTGCCGCATAAACGGCCGGCCGCTTTGCCTCCCAGTGGGCGGAGATGACCAGCGCCGCCTCGGGGCGCTGGCCGATGTCGTTGTTGAGGCCGCGCAAGAAGCCGGCCAGCCCGTCCCACATGCCGGGCGGGCCGAAGGTGGACTCCATAAAGGGCCAGGGACCACCTCCGTGTGAGATGAAGAGCGTCGGCAGTCGTGTCGTTTCGGATTCGGTGTCAGTCAAGGCCGGTGACAGGTCTAGTCGGAGGGTGAGAACCGGAACGTTACCATGCGCAGCACGGTCAGCAGCACGATCACCAGCAGGCTCAACACCACCTCAATGGTGTTGTAGTCGCGATACCATAGGCTGATCAGTTCGCCGATCAGCACGACCAGTGCGGCATCGAGGATGAAGGTGACTCGGACCCGGCCGATCTGCAGGTAGGACTGCAGCGTTCGCACCAGCTCCAGTGCGGCCAGCAGGATGACCACGTCTGTGACCATCAGCTTGGCCGGTTTGGACCATGTGCCCTCCAGCGTGCCGTAGAGCATCATGCCGAGGTGGACGACGCCTGCGGCGATCCAAAGATAAATGGAAAACATCACCAAGCCGACCATCAGCCGGACCGCCTGTTCGTGCCACTCGGCGCTGAGCAGGAAAAAGGTGTGGTGAGGGGCGGTTTTTCGAGATTCCTCTTCGAGTACTGCTGTCTCCATTCAAGCCCTCCATGTGCATGTGTGATGGAATCGCAATACCGCCCGAACGTAGGCCCCTTACATTACATCTTGGTGAAGTCGATATGATCGGGTGTGTCTTATGGCTTCACCTTGCTGCCTGACCCCACCACTCCTTGGCTTATTCGTGAGCGATCGGCTTATCGGTGAAGAGGTACTCCTTCAACTCCTTGTCGAGTCCCGGATCGCGGCGACGGATCCACTCAAGCACCATGGCGGCATGCTCCTTCTCCTCGTCCCGGTTGTGCTTGAGGATTTCCCGCAACTCGTTGCTCTTGCAGGCATCGACGCGCTGGTTGTACCAGTCGACGGCCTCCAGCTCCTCCATCAGCGAGGTGATCGCCCGATGCATGTCCCGGGTCCCTTCCGCCAGTTCGTTGATGGGTTCGTGATACCCTTCATTGGCCATGTGGTGCTCCTTTCTCTTCGAAACTTTTGGAAAAAGTGCTCTGCCCATTAAAGTCGATGCGACCCGCGAAGCGCAAGGCCCATCCGGGGCCACCCGGTTTAGTCGGCGGGCGGGAACTCTGGGAAGGAGGGAAGTTCTGCACTGTAGTTCAACCACGGCCGGTCGTGCGAGGTCCAGATATGAGTCTGTTCGCCTGGCTGTGGGTCGTCGTCGAGCGAGGCGACGCGCAGGATCACGTGCGGTTGCCCCTGTCGGATGGCAAGCAGGTGCGATCCGCAGCGCGGGCAGAAGTAGCGTCGCTTGCCCGGCGAGGATTCGTAGTCGGAGAGAAGCTCCTGTCCGTGAATCCAGCGGAATCGTTCGTGCGGGATAAAGGCGTTTGACGAAAACGCCGCCCCCTGCACCTTCTGGCAGGTCTTGCAGTGGCAGTGCGCAATCCGTCCCAACGGCGGATCGATCTCATAGGCAATCGCCCCACAACAACAGCTTCCTCTCATCGTGTCCTCCTTGTTGCTCAAGCTATTTTAGAAGCTTTGACCAACCTTCGGGGATCGGGGCGCGGATATCCATCGGTTTGTTGGTGACCGGATGGATGAAGCGCAGGCGCCAGGCGTGGAGCATCAGGCCCTTTCCGCCGAGGTTGCGGAAGGCGCGGAGCTCTTCCTTCTCGGCATACTTGGGATCGCCCAAGATGGCATGGCCCTCGGCCTGGAGCTGTACCCTTAGCTGGTGGGTGCGGCCGCTGTGCGGGTTGAGTGCTACCATGGCCCAGTCGAGATCGCCCGAGCTTCGTTCCAGCATCACCTGGTAGTCGGTGACCGCCTCCTTGCCGTCTTCATGATCGACGACCATGCGCTCGCCGCCGCGCAGCACCCCCTTGGTGAGCTGTGAGCGCATGCGCGCGGCGTGCGGCTCGGGGTGGCCCGCGACGAGGGCAAAGTAGGTCTTCTGCATGTCGCGCTCGCGGAAGGCCTCGGTCAACCGCCTGAGAGCGGCGAGATGCTTGGCCATCAGCAGGCAGCCGCTGGTGTCGCGGTCGATGCGGTGTGCGAGCCTCAATTCGGGCAGGTCGCGGGAAGCCTTCAGTATCTCGATCACGCCGCCGGCGTGGCCGCTGCCGCCATGCACGACGAGGCCGGCCGGCTTGTCGATCACCAGCAGGTCGGCGTCCTCGTAGCGCACGGGCAGGTCGACTGTCTTGTTCGAAAAGGTGGCGGAGGAGGCCTTTCCTGGCTGGTCGGAGGGATTGCCGCGCAGGCTTGCGGGCAGGAACACCTCGTCGCCGACGTGCACCCGCGCCTCGGGTTTCACGCGCCTGCCGTTGAGGCGGACGTTGCCCTTGCGGATCAGCTTCAGGATTAGCGGTCTCATCGGGTCGCCCAAGCGACGGATTAGCACACGATCGAGGCGGCTTCCATCCTCGTTATCGTCAATGGTTACACGGCTTTGCCCGTTTTCCGCGCTTGCCAAATTGTGCCTCCATCAGGTAGCCTGCATTGCAATTGTACGGCTCCGCGCGTTGCGTGACCGAACATGCCCCGCGGAAGACGGTCGATGTATCCCGTCTTTCGCACAAGCCTATAGGCCCAGGGGTATGCAGGCCACGGTTGAACCTCAAACGATGTTCCGTGCGTTGAGCCGCAAAATAAAAAGTGTTTCGCCTGAAGTTTTCTACCCGTATCCGGGCGGGGATAAGCCGGGAACGGGGGCATGATGGGTCTGACAGGATCGCTCTGCGTCATCGCGGGCGTTCCCTCTTCTTTCTTATGCTGGACAACCGGGCGAACGATAGGATGTGGCATGAAAAAAAAGGTCATGCTCATCAATGCAACGCACCCGGAAGAGAGCCGGGTCGCGATCGTTGATGATCATCATTTGCAGGAACTGGACATTGAGTCCTCACACAAGGTTCAAACCAAAAGCAATATCTACAAGGGCACGATTACCAAGGTAGAGCCCAGCCTTCAGGCCGCCTTCGTCGAATACGGCGCCGGCCGACAGGGCTTCCTTCCGCTCGGTGAAATCCACGTGGATTTCTGGAAGGAGGGCGCCGACAAGGAGGCTGATCCCCGGAAGGTCAGCATCCAGGATGTGATCGAGCGCAAGCAGCCGGTGTTGGTGCAAGTGGTCAAGGAGGAGCGCGGCAACAAGGGTGCGGCGCTGACGACCTACATCTCGCTGGCCGGTCGCTATCTGGTGCTGAGCCCCAACACGGTTCGCGGCGGCATCTCCCGCAAGCTGAAGGACGAAGATCGTAAGGCGATGAAGCAGCTTCTGGCGCAGCTGAACGTGCCGGAGAACATGGGACTGATCGTGCGTACGGCCGGCAAGGACCAGACGCTGGAGGCGCTGCAGCGGGATTTCTCCTATCTGCACCGTCTGTGGGACGAGATCCGCATCATGTCTGAATCGGCGCCGTCCCCGTCGCTGATTTATCTCGAGGGCGATCTGGCCACGCGCGCCATCCGCGACCATTTCAGCGATGACATCGACGAGATCTGGGTCGACAAGCATGACGTCTACCAGCGCACCAAGCAGTTCGTGCATGCCGTGTTGCCGGGCAAGGAGAAGCTGGTCAAGCTTTATCGGGGCAAGAAGCCGATCTTCCGTGAGTACGGTGTCGAGCCGCAGTGCGAAGAGATTCACGAACGCGAGATCCGGCTGCCTTCCGGTGGCTCCATCGTTTTCGATCCGACCGAGGCGCTGACCTCGATCGACGTCAACTCGTCGCGCTCCACCGGCAAAAAGCATATCGACGATACGGCGCTGGATACGAACATGGAGGCGGCTCGCGAGATTGCCCGCCAGCTGCGTATCCGCGATATCGGCGGGCTCGTGGTGATCGATTTCATCGACATGAGCACTCGCAAGCATGCCCAACAGGTGGAAGAGGAGTTGCGCAAGTCCTGTAAGTCGGACAAGGCGCGCGTGCAGTTTGCGCGCATCTCCCGCTTCGGCCTGCTCGAGATGTCGCGTCAGCGACTGCGTCCCTCGATCCGGGAATCAACGACGCAGGTCTGTCCGCGCTGCCATGGACGCGGCCGGGTGCGTACCGTCGAATCGATGGCGTTGAAGATGCTCACGCGCATGGAGGATTACGCCGCCGCCGGCAAGAAGCCGGTGCTGGTGGTGCAGGTGCCGACCGAAACCGGTGAGTACCTGATGAACAACAAGCGTGAATATGTGGCCCGGACCGAGGAGATCTACGATGTGCAGATAAACCTGCAGTTCCGGCCCGACCTGGAGATTCCCCACTACCGTATCGAACGGCAGTGGTATGAAGAGGGGCAACAGCGCGTCGAGGTGCTTGAGGATACGGTCAAGGGCAAGAAGCCGCCGCGGCAGGGCCGCAAGCTGAAGGCGAGCACGCCGGTGGTCGGTGTGCCCTCGATGGAGGATTCCGAGAAGCTCGAGGAGCGCAGCGACAAGAAGACCCGTAAGGGTCTGATCAGTCTGCTGACCGAGCGTCTCTTCGGCAAGAGGGCTGAGGAGAAGAAGGCGGCCGAGGAAAAGAAGTCCGAATCCGCTGGTGAGAAGCGCGGCCGGCAGCAGCAATCGCGGTCGCGACCCGCCTCCGGTGGTGCCGGTGCCGAGAGTGGTGCCGAGAACGATTCCGGCAGGCCGCGGCGGCGTCGCAGTCGAGGTGGTCGCCGCCGCCGGGGTGGTGGCGGTCAGAAGGGACAGCAGCAGGGACAGCAGTCCCAACAGGAACAGGGGAACAGGCAAGCCTCCCAGGATGGCCAGAAGCAGGCGGGAGAGGCCAAAAAGGAGCGCACCCAGCCGCAGAAGCAGGCATCCGGCAAGGGGCCCGAGGCCGCATCTGGTGCAGACGATCCGGCCACCGCATCTGGCAATGGCGAAGGCAACGGCGGAGCAACGCGCCGTCGTCGCAGGCGTCGTCGCCGTCCCTCCGCCGCCAAGCAGCGCGAGCAGGGGGCACCGAACACAGCAAAGGGCGATGATAAAGGTGGTGACAACAAGAGCTCCGATGCATCGCCGACAGGTGAGGGCGGGAGCGAGTAGTCTCGCTCCCCGGTCCGGGTATGGATGAGCTGACGGTCGCGATCGATGGGCGGCTGGCCGGTTCGCGCCTAGATCATGCCCTGGCGCAGTTGACCAGTCTCTCCAGAAGCCATCTGCAGCAGCTCCTGCGCGACGGCTGTGTCCTTCGGGATGGACGGCCGGTCACCAAGCCCTCGATCCGGGTGGAGGTCGACGCGGTCTACCATGTGATGGTCCCCGAGCCCGAGGGGCTTAATCTCGAACCCGAATCGATCGATCTGGAAATACTCTTCGAGGATGCGCACCTGCTGGTGGTCAATAAGCCGCCCGGCATGGTGGTGCATCCGAGCCATGGTCACGATTCCGGCACACTGGTCCATGCCCTGTTGCATCACTGCCCTGATCTTCCCGGTATTAACGGCGTCGAGCGGCCCGGCATCGTCCATCGTCTGGACAAGGACACCTCCGGCAGCATGGTCATCGCCAAGAGCGAGGCCGCGTTGCGGGGCTTAAGCGAGATGTTCGCTGCGCACGATATCGATCGTCAGTATGTTTCCTGGTGCCGTGGTGCACCAACATGGCATGAAAAGCGGGTCGAGGAGCCCGTCGGGCGGCACCCCCAGCAACGTAAGAAGATGGGCGTGCGCCACGACGGAAAAAGGGCGGTCACCGACGTGGCGGTCGAGCGCCGCTATGACGATGATTTCTGCCGTCTTCGGCTGACCCTGCATACCGGCCGCACCCATCAGATCCGCGTCCATCTGAGTCATCTTCACCTGCCCATTCTGGGTGACCACCTCTACGGTCGCAGTTTCCGGCCGTCGGGCCGGGTGCCGGAACCGTCCCGTACGGCGATTCTCGAGCTGCCGCGTCAGGCGCTGCATGCGGAGCTGCTGGGTTTCTCCCATCCGGTGACCGGCGAGGCCGTACGCTGTGTCGCGACGCTTCCCGACGATCTGGCGCATCTCTCCGACGCACTCGACGAGGGGTATGCCGCATGAGTATGTCACCCCTGTTGCGCTCAGAGCTGTTCGAGCGCCACGGTGCCTCCGCAGTGTTCAGCCTGCGCGCGTGCGGCAACCTAGGATACGGTCTTGGCGATAGCGACGGGCAGGTCGATCGCCACCTTGAGGGGTTCGTGCAAGATGCCGGCCTGCCGCAAAGCCCACATCAGGTCCGGCAGGTGCATGGTATCGGGGTGTTGGGGTGCGAAGGCCGCGGCGGGATGCACGCCGGGGAGGCCGATATCCTGATCGCGCGGGAGCCCGGATGCCCGGTCGGGGTGCGGGTGGCCGACTGCCTGTCGGTGCTGCTGGTCGATCCTAGAGTGAGCATCGTCGCGGCGGTGCATGCCGGATGGCGCGGCACGGTCGCCGGCGCAGTCCGTGAAGCGGTCGAAGTGATGCATCGGCAGGGCACGGACCCGGCAAACTTGATCGCGGTGCTGGCCCCCTGTATCGGTCCCTGCTGTTTCTCCATTGGCGAGGACGTGGCCGAGCAACTGGCCGGATGCTGTGAGGGGGCAGCGGCGCATGTCCGCGACGGCCGGGCCGATCTGGCGGCCATCAACATCGCCCAGCTTGAGGCGGCGGGGGTCGGGCGGGCACATATCGAGCATCTCGGCGGCTGTACCTGCTGTGACCCTGAGCGATTCTTTTCCTATCGCCGCGATGGCGAGGGGAGCGGGCGACATTTGGCCGTTGCCGTGCTCCATCGCCGGCCTTAGAGTCCCTTTCCATGAAACGAATTCTCCTGATGATCTGTGTGGCGCTGGCAGTCACCGCCTGCGCGAGCGATTTCAAGAGAGGGACGGCCGAGGGTGACTACAAGTACGCCAAGCACCTTCTCGATAAGGGTAGTTACTCCAAGGCCAATACCTTTCTGCAGGACTACGGCACCAAGCATCCCTACAGCAAGTATGCGGTTCAGGCCGAACTGCTTCGTACCTTCGCGGCCTACAAGGGACAGCAGTACGTGCTCTCTGAGACGCTGGCCGACGAGTTCATCCGGCGTCATCCGCGCCATCCCGATGTCGACTACGCCCAGTATATGCTGGCCATGAGCCAGTATCGGCAGATGCTCAAGCCCGAGCGCGACCAGACCGAGACATACGCGGCCATCAAGAGCTTCAAGAAACTGCTCAGCAGCTATCCCGATTCGGTCTATGCCAAAGAAGGCGCCCATCACCTGCAAATACTCTACAACCATCTGGGGGCGCACGAGCTCGATGTCGGCAAGTTCTACTTTGATCGTGGCCGCTACGTGGCGGCGGCCAACCGTTTCCAGGTGGTGCTGGACAAGTACCAGACCACACCCTCGATCGAGGAGGCGCTCTACTACCTTGCCGCCTCCTATGTGAAGCTTGGGGTTATGAATAATGCGCGGGATACAGTGAAGCTGTTGCGGTACAACTATCCAAAGAGCGATTGGAGCCACAAGGCAGCCGATCTTCTGCAGTAGTCATGAGGCGGTCCCGGGGCGTTCTTCTCTACGGTCTGGTTGCGATATGCTGCGGCCTCTTTATCTCCGCCTGCGGTGCATCGGACCAGTCCGCCATTGGGAAGGTTCTCGATGCCCGTGACAGGGCGATCAGTTCGCACGATGTCGCCGCCTACAGCAGCTTAATTGCAACTGACTATCGTGACGACGGACGCACCAAGGTGGATATAGTCGCCCAGATGATCAACCTCTTCGACCATTTCGATGAGGTGAAAATGCACTCCTTCGACCGCAATATCCAGCTGAACGGCGATCGGCATGCCGAGTGCCGGCAGTCCTATCGTCTGGCTGTCCGTTCCGGCAAACACTGGGAGAAGATGGTGCAGCGGGAGCAGTTGTCGCTTGTGCGAACCCCCGTCGGCTGGAAGATCAGCGGCGGATTGTGATTTATTTCAAACTGATTCTGTTTAATCGCTATTTTCGTCCGGAGTGAATACAGAGAAGGGCGTAACTCTGGCCGTACCTTCGGCCTCCATGACCCTGGCGTGTCCCTCCTTCTCGACCTCGTCAATGCGAAGGATGGCGTGCACCGGGATATAGGTGCGCTTGATGCGGTTGAATTCGTTCTTCAGGCGCTCCTCGGAGGGGTCGACCAGCAGTTCGGAGCTCTCACCGAAGAGAAGGTCGGAGACCTCGACGAAGCCTGCCATGCTGCTCTGACCGACGCCGCGGGCGTAGATCTCGTAGATTTCGTCCCGGTGGATGAAGCCGATGCGGTAGATCCGTTTCCTGCTCATGTCTCCGGCCGGTAGGTGACCCGTGCCGTGCAGGTCTCGCCGATCTGCACGCGGGAGACTCGTAGGCGTTCGTCGTTGAGCCTCCGGCTCATCTCCTCGTAGAGAAGCCGGGCGACGTTCTCGCTGCTCGGATTGATCGTGTCGAACGGTGCGATGTCGTTGAGGTGGTAGTGGTCCCACTTCGCCAGGGCCTCTTTGAGTTCGCGCTTGAGAATCTTGTAGTCCACCGCCAGCCCGATGTCGTCTAGCTCGCTGCACTCGACATAGAGCGCCACCTGCCAGTTGTGGCCGTGTAGGCGGGCGCAGTCGCCCGGGTAGCCGCGCAGCAGGTGGGCGGCGGCGAAGTGGGTCTCGATGGTTAGTTCATAGCAGGGCACGTTTCTATCCTATTTTTCCGTCTGTTATATGGGTGCGCCGGGGCGCCATGGCATCGGTGCACGTACTGATTCGAATCAAATAATCATGCCGAGGGTGGCAGCATCGCGGCGGAGACCTCGCGCCCTTCCGTCACCAAGATGTTGTAGGTGCGGGCCGCGGCGCGCGTGTCCATGCACTCGATGCCGAGGTGAAGCTGTGAACAGGCCTCGAGAATCCGCATGTCGGGGAATGCCGTCACACGACCGGTGCCGAGGATTACCACCTCCGGCGGTGTGGTGAGGATCTCGCCGAGCTGCTCGAGTGTGAGTTGCTGCAGCCGTGCTGGTCCCCACGGGGCGTGGATGGTGTCTCGGTGGATCATCAGCCCCTCGCTGTAGCGCTCGTCGCCAATCTTCAGATAGTGGTCGTCGTAGCCGCTGAACAGCGGCACCTTCTCCCCGATCTCCGGGGTGATGTCACCAGGCAGGGAGACGCGGCTCAGGGTTTCGCCTCCAGATCCTTGATCTCCTCCTCACTGCCGCCAAAGCGACCGTGCAGCGACAGCATGACGGGACTGGCGATGTAGATGGAGGAGTAGGTGCCGACGATGATGCCGGTCAGCAGCGCCAGCGCGAAGTTGTGGATCACCTCGCCGCCGAGGAAGAAGAGCGCGATCACCACCAGCAGCGTTGTGAATGAGGTCATCAGCGTACGCGACAGTGTCTGGTTGACCGAGGCGTTGACTACCACCGTCTCGGAATCGGGTTGCTTCTTCTTGCGATTGGCGGCGATATTCTCGCGGATTCGGTCGAAGACGACGATGGTGTCGTTCAGCGAATAGCCGATCACCGTCAGCAAGGCCGCGACGACCGGCAGATTGAACTCCTTGCCGGTGATGGCGAAGACACCGAGCACGATGGTGATGTCGTGCAGCAATGCGGCATCGGCTCCGAGGGCGAAGCGCAGCTCGAACCGGAAGGTGACGTAGATCAGGATCGCCCCCATGGCGATCAGTACGGCCAGAATACCGGCCCGGGCCAACTCGTGGCCGACCTGCGGTCCGACGAACTCGACGCGACGCATCTCCACCTGTTTGTCGCCGAAGGCGGAGGTCAGGGCCTCCAGTATATGGGTGCTAATGGTCGAGGAATCTTCGCCCGGCTTATTCTGCACGCGGATCAGGATCTCGGTCGGAGAGCCGAAGGTCTGGATGACCGCCTGCGCATACCCCTTGGGCTTGATCGCCTGGCGCACGTCGGCGATATCGGGCGCTTGCTTGAACTGAACCTCAACCAGCGTTCCGCCGGTGAAGTCGATGCCGAAGTTGAGTCCCCGCATCACCAGAAAGGCGAGGGAGACAACGAGCATAAGGCCCGACAGTGCCAGCGCCAGCTTGCGTTTGCCGAGGAAGTCGATCCGGGTATTCGATTTGATGAACTGCATGGTGGCTGCCTCAGATGCTCAGTTTTTCGATGCGCCGGTGGCGCTCGGTGTAGAGCGCGATGATGGCGCGGGTGAAGGTTATGGCGGTGAACATCGAGGCCAGAATGCCGACGGAGAGCGTAACCGCGAAACCCTTGACCGGGCCACTGCCGAACTGGAACAGCACGATGGCGGCGATCAGGGTGGTGATATTGGCGTCGACGATGGTCGAGAAGGCCTTGTCGTAGCCGCCGTCGATGGCCGCAAGCGACGTCTTGCCGAGATTCAGCTCCTCGCGGATGCGCTCGAAGATCAGCACGTTGGCGTCCACGGCCATGCCGATGGTCAGCACGATGCCGGCGATGCCGGGGAGGGTCAGCGTGGCGCCGATCATGCTCATGGCGGCGACGATCAGAAGCAGGTTGAAGACCAGCGCGATATTGGCGACCAGTCCGAACATCTTGTAGTAGATCAGCATGAAGACCAGTACGAGGATGCCGCCGATGATGATCGAGTTGAGCCCCTGATCGACCGAGTCCTTGCCTAGGCTCGGGCCGACGCTGCGCTCCTCGACCACCTTGACCGGTGCCGGCAGGGCGCCGGCCCGCAGTACGATGGCGAGATCGTGCGCTTCGGCCGGGGTGAAGCCGCCGGTGATCTGGGCACTGCCGCCCGAGATGCGTTCACGGATGACCGGAGCGGACTGGACTGTGCCCTCGAGGATGATAGCGAAGCGCTGGCCGACATGCTTGGCGGTCAGTCGGTCGAACTTGTGAGCGCCCTTGTTGTTGAACTTCAGGTTGACGGCGTACTCGTTGAAGCGCGAATCGATCGAGACGCGCGCATCGGCCACCTCGGTGCCGGAGAGCTCGGTACGCTTCTTGAGCAGGTAGGGCTGGCGGTAGCTCTTGCCGCCGCGCTTCTCCGCCTTGCCGTACATGATGATGTCGCCCGGCGGGATCCGTCCCTGCAGGGCCTTGTCCAGGTCTCCCTTCTCGTCGACCAGCTTGAACTCCAGCTGCGCGGTGCGGCCGATCAGGCTCTTGGCCCGGGCGGTGTTCTGGTAGCCGGGGATTTGCACCAGAATACGGGTCTCGCCCTGCTTGACGATCACCGGCTCGGTAGTGCCCAGTGCGTCAATGCGGTTGCGGATCACCTCGATCGCCTGATCGACGGCGAACTTCTTGATCTGTTTGGCGTCCTTCTTGTCCAGCGTCAGCACGAAGTGGTTGCCCGGCTGCGATTTCAGCGTGTAGTTGGGAAGGCTCTTCTCCAGTAGCGTGCGTGCGGCTTCCACCTTCTCGGGCCGCTTGATGGTGATCAGCAGCTGCTGGTCGTGGCTGTCGAGTTTGCGGTAGCGGATCCTCGCCTCTCTGAGCGCCTGCCGGGCGGTGTCGATATCCTCCTCGACACTGCGAGCCACGGCCTTGTCGACATCGACATCGAGGACCAAGTGCACGCCTCCCTTCAGATCCAGACCTAGGTTCATGGGCTTGCTCATCGAGGCCGGCCACCACGAAGGCGGGGTGGTCAGGTTCGGCAGCGATGCCATGGCCGAGACCACCAGCAGGATCAGGATGAGCCAGAGCTTCCAGCGTGGGTATGCGTGCATGGGTGGTTCCTTCTCTTTGCCTGGTGAGGTCTTATTCGCTGGCTAGACCGGAGATGGTGTCGCGCTTGACCCGGACCCGGACGCCATCGGCGATCTCGATCCGTACTGTCTCCTCGGATACATCGTGGATGGTGCCGTAGATGCCGCCGGAGGTGACGACCTTGTCGCCCTTCTTGAGCTCCGAGACCAGTGCGCGGTGGGCCTTCAGGCGCTTCTGCTGCGGACGGATCAGCAGGAAGTAGAAGATCACCATGATCAAAAGCAGTGGTACCAGTGAGGCGATGCCGCCGCCCGGAGTCTCGCCGGCCGCCAGCGCCGCGCCGGGTGCTGTGAAGAGCGACAGGGCGATGGCGCTGCCAATGGTCTGTGTGAGTCGATGTGTATGATTCATTCGTTCAAGTCTCCCGATCTCTGTTGCCCGCTGCGGTAGGTGTGCAGAAACCGATCGCGAAAGGCGGGCCAGTTCCCCTTTTCCAGTGCGACACGGGCTCGTCGCATGAGCGCGCAATAGTAGTGAAGGTTGTGCACAGTATTCAACCGGGAACTTAACATCTCCCGACTGATATATAAATGGCGCAGATAGGCGCGCGAGAAGTGGCGGCAGGTGTAGCAGTCGCAGTC
>DATFLK010000078.1:0-14177 GCA_035267815.1 Mariprofundaceae bacterium
GGTGGTCTGTATTGTTTCGGCCTGGCGCTGCATTGAGAACCGGGTCAAGGAGTATATGCTCGCCTTCCTGGTTCTGGAGACGACGCTGATCGGCGTGTTTGCCGCGCTGGATGCCATCCTCTTCTACTTCTTCTGGGAGGCGATGCTGATCCCGATGTACCTGATCATCGGTATCTGGGGCGGAAAGAACCGTGTCTATGCCACCATCAAGTTCTTCCTCTACACTTTAGCTGGTTCGGTGCTGATGCTGGTCGCGGTACTGGCCATGTATTTCAAGGCAGGCCATACCTTCAACATCCTCGAGCTGATGAACTATCCGTTCGACTTCCAGTGGCAATTCTGGCTCTGGCTCGCATTCTTCTTCGCCTTTGCTGTCAAGGTGCCGATGTGGCCTGTACATACTTGGCTTCCGGATGCGCATACCGAGGCGCCGACGGCTGGCTCCGTTATCCTGGCCGGCGTACTGCTGAAGATGGGTGCCTACGGATTCCTGCGTTTCTCGCTGCCGATCTGCCCGGACGCCTCGCAGTACTTTGTACCGTTCATCGTGGTGTTGAGCCTCGTCGCCATCATCTATATCTCGCTGGTGGCAATGATGCAGCAGGACATGAAACGACTGATCGCCTACTCCTCGATCGCCCACATGGGCTTCGTCACGCTGGGAACCTTCATGCTAACGCAGCAGGGGCTTGAGGGTGCGATTATCAATATGATCAGCCACGGCTTTGTCGCCGCGGCGCTCTTCCTATGTGTCGGCGTGCTCTACGACCGGCTGCATACTCGCGAGATTTCGGCCTACGGCGGTGTCGTGAACGTCATGCCGATATTCGCAGCGGTCTTTATGGTGTTCGCCATGGCCAATGTGGCCTTGCCTGGCGCTTCCTCGTTCATCGGCGAGATTCTGGTGCTGCTCGGTACCTTCTCGGCCGATCACCATAATGTTTTCGCCTTTTCGGCCAAGTGGGTGGCGGTGGGAGCGGCGACCAGTGTGGTGCTGTCGGCTTGTTATACGCTGTGGATGTACAAGCGAGTGATCATGGGTGATCTGGTCAAGGATTCGGTCAAGTCGATGCGTGAAATGAGCGTGCGTGAGTTCGGCTTCTTTGTGCCGCTGATCATGCTAGTGGTGTGGATCGGCTTCTATCCGATGCCGGTACTGGATGTAATGCACGTCTCCGTAGCCCATCTGGTCGACCAGGCGACGGCTAGCAAGCTCGATGCGGCGCACGCACTGGCGCAAATGCAGTCGGTATCCCAAGAAATCGTGATGCACTGAGGTGGATAACATGGCTCATGTAACTACTCCGTTCCCCTTTCCCGAGCATCTGCAGCTTCTGATGCCCGAGATGTTGGTGGCCGTTGCGGCCATGGGCCTGCTGCTCTGGGATCTTTTCCTGCCGGAAGGGCGCAAGCATTGGGTCGCCTATATGGCGATTGTCGTCTGTTTTGTCGGCGCATTCCTGACACTGTTTGTCTGCGCGCCCACGCCTGTGGAGGCCTTTTACGGGTTTTTCATCCTTGGTCCGTTTTCAGCCTTCAGCAAGGTTCTGATCTTTGCCGGTACGGTGTTTTCGATCATTCTGTCGCTCGATTATATGAAGAACGAGCCGAACAAGGGCGAGTACTACTCGCTGATGCTCTTCGCCATGCTTGGCATGATGCTGATGGTTTCGGCCACTAGCTTCGTCACCATGTATCTGGGGCTGGAGTTGATGTCGCTCTGCACCTATGTGCTGGTCGGTTATCAGCGCGATGTACTGCGTTCCAGCGAGGCGGCACTGAAGTATTTCATCCTCGGTTCACTCGCATCCGGTCTGCTTCTCTACGGTGTCAGCTATCTCTACGGCGTGACCGGAAGCCTTGATTTCACGACGATCGGGCACGGCATCGCCAATGCGCCGGAGGGTTCGCGGATGGCGGTCATGCTGGGCTTTGTACTGCTGCTTTCGGGTATGGCCTTCAAGGTTTCCGCCGCTCCGTTCCACATGTGGACGCCGGATGCCTATGAGGGTGCGCCGACGCCGATCACCGCTTTCATGTCGGTCGGTCCGAAGGTGGCCGGGTTCACCGTGTTCATCCGCGTGCTGGTCGATGTGCTACCGGCCCTGCAGTCCGATTATGTGACGCTGCTCAGCTGGCTGGCGGTGATGACCATGGCGGTGGGAAATCTGGCCGCGATCGCGCAGCGCAATATCAAGCGGATGCTGGCCTACTCGACGGTGGGTCATGTCGGATTCGTGCTGCTGGGGCTGCTCTCCGCTACGGCCAGCGGGTACGCGGCTGTTCTAGTCTATATGTCCGTCTACCTGTTCATGACGATGGGGACCTTTGCCATCATCGTGCTGATGCGTCGCGAAGGGATCCAGGGCGAGCTGCTGGATGATTTTGCCGGTCTGTCGCGCGCCCGACCGGGCTATGCCTTGGCGATGGGGCTGTTCATGTTCTCGCTGGCCGGCATTCCCTTTCTGGGCGGGTTCTGGGCCAAGTACACCATCTTCATCGCGGCGGTGGAGGCCGGCCACCTCTATCTGGTGGTTACCGCGCTGCTCTTCTCGGTCATCGGCGCCTTTTATTACATCCGTATCGTCAAATACATCTATTTCGACGAGGAGCGGGTGGCGTTCAACTTCTCCGATAATCGTCTGATGCAGGCAACGGTTGCGCTCACTGCCATTGCGGTGGTGGCGATCGGTTTCTTCCCAGGACCGCTGATCCACGCCTGCCGCGCCGCTCTGGTCGGTATCGCCTGATTGTGTTTTCGGCGCCGGGCAATTATTGCCCGGCGTCTCTAATTTTCGCGTTCAGCTTCATTTCAGCCAGCAGTCGCTAATGTGCTCCCATGCAGAAGGGCACAATTCTCGTATGGGATCCGCTGGTGCGGTTGTTCCACTGGCTGCTGGCCGGCTGCTTCGTCTTTAATTATCTGGCCGGGGCACGCTGGCTTGAGCTGCACGTGCTGGCCGGGTCGATTGTGGCGGGCCTCCTCCTCTTCCGGTTCATATGGGGTGTTCTGGGCACACCGCATGCGCGCTTCAGTGATTTTCTCTATTCCCCGTATCAGATCGCATCGCATCTTGCCGGACTCGTCAAAAGACGTGTCGAACGCTGGGTTGGGCATAATCCGGCAGGCGGCGCGATGATCTTCGCGTTGCTGACAGGGTTGCTGTTGTTGACGGCAAGCGGTGTGGCGCTCTACGGCGCCCAGCAGGATGCCGGTCCGCTTGCAGTGCTGTATGCCATGCTCGATGAGCGTCAGCTCGGCCTTCTGGAGCAGGTGCATTCGTGGCTGGCTGATGCAGTGGCGGCGCTCGTCGGTCTTCACCTTTTCGGGGTAGCCGTTGAAAGCGCATTCCAGAAGGAGAATCTAGTGGCATCCATGATTCATGGACGCAAACCACTGTATGGCAAGGAGACTTGATATGTCGCGTTTGATCTTTGCAGTAATGATGTTGATCACCACTCCATCGGCGTGGGGAAGCGAGGCGGTCGTACAGCCGTTGTTGCAGCAGTACCGGAGTGAAGGCGCTTCGAATTTCAGTGCCGCGCATGGCAGACAGATCTGGACGACGACGCATGTCGACCGGCGCAGCGGAAAGGAGATCAGCTGTGCCAGCTGCCATACCAGCGATCTTACGCGGCAGGGGCGCCATATCCGGACCGGCAAGCTGATTGAGGCAATGGCCCCGAGCCGGAATCCGGAACGTTTGAGCGACCCGGACAAGATTGAAAAGTGGTTCCGGCGAAACTGCCGTAGTGTGCTCGGACGTGTCTGTACGTCGCAGGAGAAGGGCGACCTTCTGATGTTTATTCAGTCTCAGTAACAAGAAGGAGAAGACAATGAAGAAAAATCGTATCTGGATGGGTAGTGCCCTGTTTGCCATCTGCCTTGGGACAGCGGTGTCCGGCATTGCCATGGGCGAAGATGAAGGCGAATGGGGAGACAGGAAGTGGTCGAGGCAGGGTTATTTACGGGAGCAGGGCGTGGCACCGGTGAGCGATAAGCGTTACGCCTCGGAGTGCGGCGCCTGCCATTTCGCCTATCCGCCCGGATTGCTGCCCGCACGTTCGTGGCGACGGATCATGTCTGATCTGGATGAGCATTTCGGTGAGGATGCCTCCCTTTCGCGGCGGACAAAAAAGGTGCTGACACGTTATCTCGTCCATAATGCAGGGGATGTCAGGCGTGATGAGGTTTCGCGCAAGCTGTTGCGTCGCCTCTCCGCCAGAGAGGCGCCCCTGCGGATCACGCATTTGCCCTATTTCAGGCGTAAGCATGGCGAGATTCCGTCCCGCATGATCGCCGGCAATCCGAGGGTGCGCTCGCTTTCCAACTGTCAGGCCTGCCACACGCAGGCTGCGAGGGGTGTGTTCGAGGAGGAGACTGTTAGGATTCCGGGTTATGGAAGATGGCATGATTAGAACCGGTTCCAGATGGATGGCGGGCCTTTTGGTGCTGATGTTGTCACTGCCTGCCTGGGCGGACGACGACCACGATGTGGCTCGTGAACTGCGCCAGCAAGGCAAGGTGTTGCCGCTGAGCGAAATCCTGCAGCGGGCAGGGGTCAACAGCAAAACCGACCAGGTGTTGGAGGTAGAGTTGGAGAGAAAGAACGGACGGCTGGTCTACGAGATCGAGACTCTCGGTCGGGATGGTGTGGTCCGGAAGAGGTTGTTCGATGCGAAAAGCGGCAAGCCCCTGCCAGCGGATGATGACGACTGATGCGGCTGCTGCTGGCAGAGGATGACGCGGAACTGGCTGAGAGTCTGGAGCGGGACCTTCGGCAGGCGGGGTATGCCGTGGACTCGGTGCATGATGGCGAAGAGGCGCTTTTTATGGGAGGGAGCGAGCCCTACGATGTGATTGTGCTCGATCTGGGCTTGCCGAAGCTCTCCGGGCTCGAGGTGTTGAGGCAATGGCGCGACCGTCAGCTTGCCACACCGGTTCTGATCTTGACGGCGCGGGGTGCCTGGCATGAGAAGGTCGACGGCTTCGGGGCCGGTGCCGACGATTATCTGACCAAGCCCTTCCATGTTGAGGAGTTGCTTGCCCGGTTGCAGGCGCTGATGCGTCGCAGCCATGGTGTCGTGGCCGGGAAGATCGAGGCCGGTGGTATATCGCTCGATGAGGGACGTCAGTGTGCCTACCAAAATGGCGAGGAGATCACCCTGACCGGAACCGAGTTTCGCTTGCTGCGCTACCTGATGCTGCATGTCGGCGAAGTGGTCTCCGGTCCTAGGCTGATTGAGCATGTCTATGACGATGCCGAGGATCTCGACAGCAATATTATCGAGGTCTATATCAGCCGCCTTCGCAAGAAGCTGGGCAGAGCCTATATCCAGACGCGGCGAGGGCAGGGCTATGTATTCGATGCGGATGCGGCATGTCGCTAGGGCTTCGCCTAGCACTGGGGTTGAGCCTCAGTCTGGTGTTGCTCTTTGCCGCCCAAATATGGGTGGTCGATATCGAGGTGAAACAGCTGAATCACGATATCCTCGGCTCACGCCTGGAGCATGATATCGAGGGTATCCTGGCAGCACTGGAACCGGCGGAGGGCGGGCGTATGCAGCTGGAGCCAGGGCACCTTTCCGCTATCTACAACCGCCCCTTTTCCGGCCACTACTTCGTCATCCATACAGACGATCAGGCCATTCATTCGCGTTCGCTGTGGGATGAGACTTTGCCGGAACCGGGTGACGGGCTCCATCACGGCGTGGGGCCGGAAGGGCAGCCACTGTTGCTTCTGACGCGCAGTTTCGAGAAGGACAATCACATCATCGATATTACAGTGGCCGAGGATACCTCGACCTTCGAGAAGGATGCGCGGCGTTTCCAGCACCGACTCCTGCTGGTGTCGCTGGTGATCTTCTTCGGATTGCTGGCTCTGCAGGCCGTATTGGTGCGTGTCAGCCTGCGCTCCCTCACCCGGGTGCAGCGGGAGTTGCTGCGTCTGGAGCAGGGCGATATCGAACAGCTCTCACAGGTAGTCCCGGCCGAGATTCAGCCACTGGTCGACGAGGTGAACCGTCTTCTGGTACTGATGCGACAGCGGCTGGAGCGTTCGCGTAACTCACTTGGAAATCTGGCGCATGCGCTGAAAACGCCACTGACCCTGATCAGCCAGAGCCTTCAGCGTCATGAGGCGGTGGACGAAGAGAGCCGGCAGCGGTTGCTGGCGCATGTCAGCGAGATCGAGACGCGAATCGAAAGGGAACTCTCCCGCGCACGACTTGCCGGCCTCTCTTCGACCGGGGCCTGGCGTCATCCGAAGGCGGATCTGGAGGGTGTGGCGCGGGCACTGATGGCCGTGTATGCGGACAAGGGATTGGCTGTCGAGGTCAAGGTCCCGTCGCAACTGCATATCGCTGCCGACCGGGAGGACATGCTGGAGCTGGCCGGCAACCTGCTCGATAACGCTTGCAAATGGACCCGCTCACGCGTTGATCTTACCGTGGAACGGAAGCCAGCCACGCTGATCATCCGCGTTGAGGACAACGGCCCCGGCATGGCGGAGGCGCAGGTTCAGCAGTTGCTGCAGCGTGGTGTCCGGGCCGATGAGTCGACACCGGGTCATGGGCTTGGTCTGGCCGTTGTGGATGATATCGTATCCGCCTATAACGGCGAACTCACGTTCGGCCAATCACCCCTTGGCGGGTTGTCCGTGGTTGTGAAGTTGCCTCAGTCCGGGGAGGTCAGACATGAGTCACGCGCATGACCATGCGCATCATCAGAATCATCTGAGTTATGCCATGTGGATGACCGCGCTTCTCGCCGTCGTGGAACTGGCGGGTGGCTGGTGGGCCCATTCACTGGCGTTGCTGGCCGATGCCGGTCACATGCTCTCCGATATCGTGGCGTTGGGTCTGGCGGTCGTCGCGGGTCGCATTGCAAGACGACCGGCTCATGCCGGAATGACCTATGGTTACGGTCGTGCTCGGGTGTTGGCGGCGCAGGCGAATGGCCTAGGGCTCTGGTTTCTGAGCGGCTGGATCGTCTGGGAGGCTTTCGGCCGTTTGGTCTCGCCGCCCGACGTACAGGGGCGCGTGGTCATGGCTATTGCCATTCTGGGACTGGCAGTCAACCTGATCGTGTTGCGCTGGCTGCATGGCGGTGAAGATATCAACACTCGGGCAGCCTACTGGCATGTGCTGGGTGACGCGCTCGGGTCGGTCGCGGCGATGATTGCCGGCGCGGTTATCCTGCTGACGGGATGGATGCCGATCGATCCCATCCTGTCGTTTGTGGTGGCAGCCATTCTCACTTGGGGCGGCTGGCGTCTCGTGCGCGAAACGACACTGGAGCTGATGGAAGGGGTTCCACCCGGCATCAACCTTTCCGAGATCGAGACATTGATGGGGGGTATGGAGGGCATCCGGGGAATACACCATCTGCATGTATGGCCGCTACCTAACGGGCAACTCGGTCTGTCGGCACACGTGCAGGTGATGCGCATGACCGAGTGGCCGACCGTATTACCCCGGCTTCTGCAGTCTCTGCATGAACAGGGGATCGAGCATGCCACGTTGCAGCCGGAGGATGTCTGCGCTGAACAGGGGTGTGGCTGAGGCGCTCTTGTCCAGTCGGATCGACTCCGTTTACGGTCTGGCAGTTTCATTTTTTCAAGGTATCATTCACGGCGTTTCGGGTGTCCGTATATCGATCCGATATGCGGGTGAAACGGGAAGTCCGGTGCGGCCACCGATACAGATCGGTGCCAATTCCGGCGCAGCCCCCGCTACTGTAAGCCTGACAACTTCGCTTGAAAGCCACTGGTTCCGTACCGGGAAGGCAGGGAGCGAAGGCGGATGACGGCAAGCCAGGAGACCGGCCCGGGACCAATCACGGACAGGCGTCTCGGGGTGAGGGCGCGGCCGGAATGGACCGCTTCCCTAAAGCTCCTCTCCTGCCTCAATACCTTCTCCGATGTGCCCGTCCCTATATCAAGGCGCGGTGGGCGCGAAGGAGAAATATGCGAGTTAAAAAACGATCCATCATCTGGAGTGCCGGCATCATGTCGGCATTGGTGCCGCTGACTGCGGCGGCGCAAGGGAACGATCTCGGAACCATTAATGTCACTGCACAACGGGTGGCCGCACCCTCGGAACTCTCTTCCAAGGTACTGACGGTGATCAGCCGGAAACAGATCGAGGCATCCCATGCCGACAGCGTGCCCGAACTTCTTCGGGGACGGGCCGATATTGTCGTGCGCGACACCTCTTCAGCTGGACTCAATGGCAAGAAGGCGAGTATCGATCTGGGTGGATTCGGCGAATCATCACCGGCCAATGCCGTGGTGCTGATCGATGGTCGACGTGTGAACAATCCCGATCTTTCCGGTGTGGACTGGACGCAGGTTCCGGTTGACCAGATCGAGCGCATCGAGATCGTACATGGCGGCTCATCGGTCCTGTATGGCAACGGCGCCGTGGGCGGTGCAATCAATATCATCACACGTATCCCGAAGTCAGGTACCAAGCTGTCGGTGCGGGGGGGGAGTTTCGGTACGGCCGCCGGTAGCATGCGGATCGGCGCATCCTCGGGGCATACCCGTATCGAGGGCAACCTTTCGGGGGATTCCACGAACGGATATCGGAAGAACAGCCCCTATGAACGTTATGATGGAGGTATGCGTTTTGAGGTCGACCTGCCACGAGGCGTCATGCTATACGGCAGTGGTAATCACCATCATGACCGTTACGGGCTGCCGGGGAGCCTGACTGCGGCACAGCTGGCAGCCGACAGACGGCAGACGTTGAAACCGAAAGACCACGGTACTACTGACGACTCCTATGTGAATGGTGGCTTGTTGATCCCCGTCGGGGGCGGTGATCTTGATTTGCCGTTGAGTTTTCGGCGTCGTGCGACGGATGCGACCTATATCAGTAACCTGTATGGTACAACAGTGGTCAGCAGCGTGTTACGGACCCTTTCATTGAGGCCAAAGCTGGATTGGCATCGCGAGGAAGGCTGGTACCGCAGCATTGTGGCCGGCGTGGACATCAACCGGGTGAACGGTTCGCTCTCCAGCTTTAAGGCCAAGCGTCGGCGAACCGGTTATTACCTTTCCAGTCGTGTCGGAGATGCGGAGAAACGGTATGTTCTTTCGGGCGGCGTACGTTCGGAAGAGATTCGCGATACGCTGACCAAAGTCGGCGGGAGCAGTATCAGTGGCCGCGAGACCGCCTATGACATCGGTCTGGTGCTGCGTCATAACCGTTTCAGCCTGCACCTAGATCATAACCGTTCGTTCCGCTTTCCACTTCTGGACGAGCGCTACAACTATGGCAATGGAACCTGGAATGCCTTGCTCAAACCGCAGACCGGGCGTCATGACAGTGCGGCAGTCGGTTATGATGCAGCCTCTTTCCATGCTGAGGCATCCTTTAGACGCGCCAATCTCCACAACGAGATATATCTCAACCCTGTCGGTGGCCCGTATGGGTTCGGTGCCAATGAGAACTATCATGGAACCACCCGTCATGATGTGTTTATGCTGCATGCCGAATGGAGGGCATCCTCATGGCTGAAGCTTAGCGGTGCCTATACGCATATCCGGGCCACTTTCCGGGATGGAATCTATGCTGGTCATGGAATTCCGGCTGTGCCACACAATCGTTTTTCGATGCGCTGGAATGCCGACTGGATAGGTGGTTTCAGAAGTGGCGTGGCCGTTCGCCATATCGGTAGTTCGTGGCTGATCAGCGATCAGGCCAATGCCCGTCCGAAGCTGTCCGCTTATACGGTGGTGGATGTCAGAGGGAGTTATCGCTGGCATGATCTCAAGGTGTTCATGCGAATCAATAATCTGACCAACCGGAAATACAGCACTTATGGTGTCCACTCTAATTCGGCGGGTACGGATAACTTCTATCCCGAGGCGGGCATCAACGGGATTGCCGGAGTGAGTTATTCGCTTTGACCGATTGCATCTGGGACTGTGGATCGCGATCAGTATCGCGGTCCACAGTCTGATGTTGCTGTCATGGCAGAGGAGCATGCCCGTTTTCCGGTCGTCGGGGCATACCGGCCTGCAGGTGCAGTTGCTGAAACAGGATGCTGCAGTGAAACAGGCGAAGCCCATCCCCCAACCACGCAGCATGATCGCGTCCCCTGCACCGCCACGGCCGGAAGCCTACCCTCGGGTTCAACAGGGCTCTGCGGCTCATCGGACGGCTGCACCGTTCAAGCTTGCGTCCCCCCAGTCGGCAATGCATCGGACGAAGAACCGCCAATCCCGAACCGGTAGGCGTGATGTCGCCAAGGCGGATGACGGCAAGGAGGGGCAAACAGCCCCCAAGCCTGTCAGGGCGGCTCGCCGGACCCACGGGAAGGCATCGTCGACATCGTTTTCAGCCAGCGCGCGCAAGGTGCGTGAAAGCCGTGTGCGGAACCGACTGGAGCGATACAAGTATTATCCTGCTTCGGCGCGACGGCGTGGTATCGAGGGAGAGGTGGAGCTCGACTTCGCCCTCAATGGAAAAGGAGAGGCCCACTCGGTCTCCATCGTGGCCAGTTCCGGTTACAACATTCTCGACAGTGCAGCACTACGGACGGTACGGCGGGCCCAGCCTTTCCCGGTGGCCGGAGGGAGGTATCACTTCCGTCTCAGGTTCAGCCGACTTTGAGACGCCTCCTTGCCTGCTGTCTTCTGGCGATGTTGGCGTGGCCCGGTGGTGCTGCGGCGGGCGAGCGGATTCTGGCGCTTGCACCGCATGTTTGTGAAATGCTCTATGCCGTCGGTGCCGGCCGGGAGGTAGTGGGGCGAGGTGACTATTGTGACTATCCCGTCGCCGCACAGGCCCTGCCCGATGTGGGCAGCGCCCGGCGGATTTATGTCGAACAAGCCCTGCGGCTCCATCCCACCATGGCGGTGGTGATGGATGCGACCACCCCCGGGGTGGCCCAGCTGGCCAGGGCGGGGGTTCGTATTGTTGAAAGCCATCCGGCAACGATCGCCGCTATTCTGGATGACATGCGGAGGCTGGGAAATATCACCGGTCATGCGGTGCAGGGACGACAGGCAGCCGATCGCCTCGGGCGACGGGTGAAGGCGATCGCGGCGCGTGTGTCGGGAAAAAGGGTCAGCGTCTTCTATGAACTGTGGCCGCGTCCCCTGATGAGTGTCGGAGGGGACAGCTTTATTGCCGATGTCCTGCACCACGCCGGTCTGAGGAACATCTTCGATAAGAGTTCTTTGGAGAGCGTGCGCGTCGGTGTCGAATCGGTGCTCCGGGCTAGGCCCGGATTGGTCATTGTACCGCAGGAGAAGCAGAGCCTGACAGCACGCCGCCGTTTCTGGAGAAAGTGGCTTGGGCCAAAGGTGCGGGTGATCGGTATGCCGGCCGATCTGTTTCAGCGACCCGGTCCCAGGGTGGTCGACGGACTTGAGCTGTTGGTCGAGAAAGTGGGACGTTCGGGATGACGGGGATGCGCATCATGGGCATGGTCGTTCTGATCCTGATCGTGATGATAATCGGGTTGGGGGCCGGCGAACACTGGATCAACCCTCTGATGCCCGGAGACGGTGTGGACCGGATGATCCTTCTGGACCTGCGTCTACCGCGTGTGCTGATTGCCTTCTCCGTGGGTGGCCTGCTGGCGCTCGCAGGTGCGTGGTTCCAAGTGCTGCTGGGTAATCCGCTGGCCGAGCCTTATGTGCTGGGCGTGGCCGGCAGCAGTGCGGTGGGTGCAATCGCCGGGCTGATGCTGTTCCCCCATTCGGCGGTGGCCATGTCGGCCGGCGCGTTTATCGGCGCCTGGGTGGGCATCATCATCGTGATGGCTTTCGCCCATCTTGGGGCCGGACGGCTGTTGCTGGCGGGCGTAGTCCTGGCGGCGTTCTGGAGCGCGGTCATCGCCCTGATGATGGCTGTTCTTCCGGAACGGGGAGTGATGCGCACCATGGCTTGGATGCTGGGCGATGTGTCGCGTGCCGATATACCGATTGCCGGGCTGTTGCTGATATGGGCGATCGCGCTGGCGTGTGGCATGTGGGTCTCCCGATCACTTGATATGCTGCTGCTGGGCGAGCGTCATGCCATGGCACTGGGCATGGATGTGCCCCGCATCCGGCGGCGTCTGCTGTTGCTGGCTTCTGCCGTGACGGCCGTGGCTGTGGCTACCGCCGGTACGATCGGTTTTGTGGGATTGGTGGTGCCGCATCTAACACGACTTCTGTTCGGAAGCCTGCACCGTCTGGTCATCCCGGCCTCGGCAGTTGGGGGTGGCCTGCTGCTGGTTCTGGCGGATACCGGCGCGCGTACCCTGTTGGCGCCGGCCGAGCTTCCGGTCGGCGTATTGACCGCCATGATCGGTGTGCCGCTTTTCCTGTGGTTACTGGTACGGGGGCGGTAATGCTGTCGGTGTACGAATTGGGGTTGCAGCGGGGAGGTCGCTGGCTTTTCCGCGATCTGTCGCTGAAGGCCGGTACCGGCACGGTGAACGTGGTCATGGGACCGAACGGCACCGGGAAATCGAGTCTTCTTCTTGCCCTAGCCGGGCTTTTGGATCCCGATACGGGGACGGTGCAGGTATCGGGATGCGATCTGGCACACTGTTCGCGTCTGGAGGCGGCCCGTCTCGTGGCCTGGCAGGGGGAGTTTCCTCCGGCCGAGTTTGGCCTGACGGTAAAAACGAGGCTTGCGCTGGCTCTGCCGGCATTACTGGAGAAGGGTCAGGAACGACTGGAGGCGGTAAGCCGCGACATGGAATTGGAGGGGCTGCTGGATGCCTCGCTGGGACGTCTCTCCAGCGGCGAGTGTCAGCGTGTGGAGCTGGCGGCATTGATGTTGCGGGATAGTCCTGTCTGGCTTCTCGATGAGCCCGCGGCACATCTTGACTTTCGTCATCAGGCTGCGGCGCTCGCGATGTTGCGGCGGCAGGCGCAGCAGGGCCGCACCGTGGTGGTGGTATTGCACGATATCCAGCAGGCGCTTGCCGTTGCCGATCACGTGATTCTTTTGGCCGATGACGGCCGTGTGCGTACGGGCCCGGCGGACGACATGCTGCAAACGGATGTGCTGGAAGCGGTATTCGGGCTACCATTGGATGATTTCACGGGGGTGGACGGGGCTTGTTATATCGTGCCCAGATATCGGAGGTGACGGAATGAAACGGAGGGAGGTAAGACAGGGACGGATTCTGGTGCATACGGGCGAGGGCAAGGGCAAGTCCTCCTCCGCCTTCGGTGTCGTCTTCCGTGCCGCGGGATGGGGCATGAGGGTGTGCGTCATCCAGTTCATCAAGGGTAAGTGGAAGACGGGTGAGGAGCGGGCTGCCGCCCGATTCGATAACATCGAGTGGCACGCACTGGGCGACGGGTTCACATGGGATACGAAGAACCCGGAACAGGATTTGCGCACCAGTCGAGAGATATGGGAGCTGGCTAGGGAGAAGATCGTGTCGGATATGTACGACGTGGTGGTGCTTGACGAGATCAACTACTGCTGCAGCTACGGCTGGATCAGCGGTGCGGAGATCGCCGATTTCGTTCGGGAACACAAGCCGGCGTGGAAGCATCTGTTGCTGACTGGTCGCGATGCGCCGCCGGAGGTGATCGAACTGGCCGATACCGTGACCGAGATGTGCATGATCAAGCATGCCTATGAACAGGGAATCGACGCCGGTCAGGGGGTGGAATTCTGAGCGTGGATGGTGCAAAAAAGGCGAAGGTGCTGATGGTGATGCACGGCTCACCCGAGCCTAGCTATGAACGGATCGCAACCGCGTTCGTGCAGGCATGGCAACGGTATTATCCCGCTGTCGATGCGGCCCTCTGTTTTCTGGAGCACCAGTCGCCACTGCTGGCCGAGATGATGCAGCGGCGCGATACCGATCGATATCAGGGGGTGGTTCCGCTGTTTCTCAATGAAGGTCGGCACGTGCGGCGCGATATTCCCACCATTGTGGGTACACGATCCAGCCTGCATATCAGTCGTCCGTTGACCGATGCGGCGGCGGTGGCCGACGTGATGATGGAGCGGCTGGGAGTGATGCCGGCGCTTGCCGGGCATCTCCTGCTCTATAGCCACGGCAGTCGCGACGATCACCAGACGGTGGAGCGGCTGGCCGAGGTGTTGCGGGTACGGCTCGAATGGCCGGTCAATGTGGTTCTGGCCAGCGACGGCGAACGGCGTCTGGATGAGGTGCTCCGGCAGGCCAGACACGCGGGTGCCACATC
>DATFLK010000079.1:0-10482 GCA_035267815.1 Mariprofundaceae bacterium
GAGCAATGACCTGCGCGATGTGCTCGTACCGATCAACCGAAAGTATCCGCTCGAACAGCTGCGTCGATGCCTGGATGACTATCCATTGGGCAGACAGCGCCATATTACACTCGAATACGTGATGCTGGCGGGTGTGAATGACCGACCGGAAGATCTCGAAGATCTGGTGCGTTTCGTTCACTGTGAACGCGAACGGGTCAACCTGATCCACTTCAACCCCTATCCCGGATCACCCTACTCGGGTTCATCAAGAGAGCACATGAACGGATTCTCGGAAGAATTGATAAAAAAAGGAATTCGTGCAACAGTAAGACGCTCGCGAGGAAGTGATATTATGGCGGCGTGTGGTCAATTGAAAACAGCGGCAGGAACGAACTGACCAGGAGACGGACAGGTGCGGACGGGTATTATCGGCGGTAGTGGGCTGTATGCGATTGACGGTGTCGAGGTCATTGACCGCCTCCGTTTTGACACACCCTACGGTTCACCGTCCGATGAACTTATCCTGACCCAGATCGACGGCCATGAAGTGGTTTTTCTTCCCCGACACGGACGTGGGCATACCATCCAGCCCCACCGTATTAACTATCGGGCCAATATCTATGCCATGAAGATGGCCAACGTCGAACGGGTCATCTCCATTTCGGCCGTCGGATCACTGCGCGAGCATATCGAACCGGGGCATTTCGTTATCATCGACCAATTCATGGATCGCACCTCGGGGCGCGACTCCACCTTCTTCGACCAGTCTATTGTCGCACATGTCTCCATGGCCGACCCCGTCTGTTCGAGCCTCCGCCAGCATCTTCTGCAAGCCTGTCGCGACGAAGGCATCACGACCCACGATGGCGGCACCTATCTGTCCATGCAGGGCCCTCAGTTCTCGACACGGGCGGAGTCCGAGATGTACCGTATGTTGGGTATGGATGTCATTGGCATGACCAATATGCCGGAAGCCAAGCTAGCCCGTGAGGCGGAGATGTGTTATGCCACGGTGGCCATGAGCACCGATTACGATTGCTGGCATGAGGATGAAGCAGATGTCAACGTGGCCGATATTGTCGAGATCATGCGTGATAATGTAGAGAAGGCACAGCGCATGGTGCTGTCGATGTTTGCCCGTAAGAAAAGTGAGAGCACCTTCTGCACATGCCGTTCGGCACTTGAGCATGCCATTCTGACCGATCTTGCGTCACAGGAGGATGATTCGATTCGCCCCGTTCATGCCATTGTAGAGCGTTTTCTGTGAGACAGTTCCGACATAAGACCCTGCTGCTGTTCACATGCCTTGTCGGGCTACTTGCCGGTTGTCAGACCACCGGCGTCAATCCCGACACCGGCAACCATAAGAAGCGCGCCGAGATCCATTATCAATTGGGGGTCGATGCGCTGGGCAAGCACAATCTTCCCAAGGCTTTTGATGAGCTGATGGAGGCTCAAAAAATGGCGCCTGAACGCGCCGACATACTGGATGCTCTCGGCTACGCATGGCGTTTGCGTGGAGACCTCTCAAAGGCAGATGACTATTATCGTCAGGCCATTCGGCATCATCCGGAATCGGCCACCTACAACAACTATGGCAGCCTGCTTCTGCAGATGAGAAAACCGGCTGAGGCCGAGAAGTATTTCAGAAAGGCTCTGGCCGATCCCAAGTACATGCACCCAGACATCGCCTATATCAATCTGGGCGATGCACTGCTCGCCCAAGATCGTTTTAACGAGGCAATCGCCGCCTATCATCAGGCCACCAGACTCAATCCGCAGCAGCAGATTGCACAGCTGCACGAGGCCAAGGCCTATCTCAGCTATAACCGTCCAGCTTATGCCAAGGCAATTTACGAGAGCATCCTACGGGTCTACCCGGGCAATCTTCCGGCGATGAAGGGGATGCTCTCGCTTCTGGAAAAGCAGGATGAATTGGATACCGCGCGCCGCTATCTGAAACGCTTTCATGACAAAACCTCTGTTCCGCTCGATCGCGCCTGGGCCCAGGAGCAGTTGAAAAGGTTGGATCAGTAATGGACGAGAAAGAACATACAGAAGAAGTAACGCCCCTTCCCCAAAAGGAGCGCGAAGCCGAAAGAGAGGCACGTCAGCAGGAGGTACAGCGTGACCTCGGAAAACGGCTTCTGGAGGCACGCCGAGACAAGGGATTCAGCCTAGCCGGTGTATCAGAACAGCTCCGTATTCGCGAGGTCTACCTTGAGTCGCTGGAGCAAGGCGAATGGAGCAATCTGCCGGAAGAGACCTATATCAGGGGATTTCTCAGGCAGTATGCAGACCTGATGGGGCTCGACATCAACGAGGAACTCGATGCTCTGAAGCCTGATGAGTATCACCTCACCAAGCCCTTTACCATGCCGGACCCGCCGATCGCACCAAGTCGCAAATGGACCATCGCCATCGCCGCGGTGTTCGTGTTACTGATTGTGATATTCAATGTGTTGAGGAACGGCGGTGATCACCAGGGCGTGATCGCCCCGCCGGCACCACCACCGCCGGCGAATACTCCCCCCGCCGAACAGTCGCCTCAGACCGACAAGACGGACATGGCGAAACCAGAAGAGAAGACCGACGAATCATCCACGGCCGCACCGGCCCAGATTGCCGAGAAACCGGTAAGCCGGTTTCGTTTCACTGCCGTCGGTGAGAATGCCTGGATTCAGATCTTCGATCATCAGCATACCCTGCTGAAGGAAGCGCTTCTCAAACCCGGAGACAGTATCGTCATGGATTATAACGGTACTCCGCTTTTCGTCACCTGCGGTAATGCAGCGGCCCTCAGGATTGACGCCGACGACAGCGTTATTGCTGCTGCCGGGTCTCTGGGCGAATCGGGTAAGGTGCTGCGTGATTATAAGCTTGTGTTTCCCGCGCCCTCTTCCACGCCATCCAAATAACCATACCGTTTCATGATGCTATCTATCATCTTTTCGGCGCAGCGGTATGTGGGGAGCCAGGGCTAACCAATGGCTAAGGACCTGGAATCCGTGCTGACCGAACAGCTGCCGGAGGCATCGCCGGCACATTGCCGAAAGTTTGCCTCGCTACTGAGTGGCCGGGAGGATGCAGACGCGGCCAAGAACACCCTTCAGGCCCTGATCGAGGATGGCTGTGATTCTGCCAGCCTGCACGCCGCTCTGCTCTATGGGCGACACTACCTGATACGGACCAACGAGGAGGGTGAGAAAGCGGTCAAAGCCGACGGCACCATGCTCTACTATGATCGACTTACGGCCATACTGATGCAGCTTGCGACGAAACAGCTACGGGTGTCACTCCATCAGGCCGAAGCGAATCTGCTCCACAAGGGCCAAACATTGCTGCTGACCAGGGCCAAAAACCGATGGCTCAAAGATGGTGTGATCGAGCTATACAACTACTTCATGGAGGTACCGATCATCGCCCGTGTGGCGCTGCTCGAATCCAGAGAAGACGGCATTACCGTCGAACGGACAGAGGATGCCGTATGGGCCATCACTGCCGGAGAGCATGGCCGTTTCATTCAGACACGCATCCCCGACAGCTCGCTCTGCCTGCGTATGGAGGTGCAGAGCACAGCCGGCCAAAAGATTCACCTGCGGGATGCCGGAATGTTGCAGATCGCCAAAGAGAAGCGTTCCCATATCCGCGTCCAGTCCGATTCGGTCATTCCCGTCCGGATCACTACCCCACAAGGCGATGCAATCGATGCAGCGGTACAGGATTACTCCGAAGCGGGGCTGGGCGTCAGTACGCAGCAGCGAGTCCAGCTGAAGGAGAGCGACGCAATACATATTTTCATGAACATGCATGGCATGGAGATCGACGTCGATGCGCGTGTCTGCTGGCTCAAGCATGCGAGCGATCAGGTCCGGTTCGGGCTCGACCTCGACCTTCATGGCGCAGCCCACATCCGCCAGCATCTGCAGCGTCAGATTGTGATCGCAAGACGGAGCATCATGTCTCGCCTCCGCATGCAGGGAATCTCCGACTGCCTGCTGACACTGTAGGAAAGATATGTTCGATCGACATACCGGAGTTTGCTAGCCTCAGCTCCATGTCATATACAGATACGATTACCCATGCCGTTGCGCTGATAGAGCGTAGTTCCGTGACCCCCGATGATGGTGGATGTCAGGACTATCTTGAATCGGTGCTGGCACCTTTGGGTTTTTCGCGCACACGCGTCGATGCCGGACATGTAACGAACAGCATCTACAGCCGGTCGGGCGAGAAAGAGGGACTGCTTGCCTTCGCAGGTCACACCGATGTCGTACCGACCGGACCGCTTGAAGAGTGGCCCTATCCTCCCTTCTCCGCAAAGATGGAGGATGGCATCCTGCACGGTCGCGGTGCCCAAGATATGAAGGCTGCGATCGCATGTTGGATTTCCGCCGTGGCATCATTGCAGGCTCGGGATGTCCCCCTTCCTGACATACAGATTTTGATCACATCCGATGAAGAGGGTGAATCGGTGGATGGCACGGTTCGCATCGTGGAGCATCTGCAACAGCAGCAGAGGTTGCCGGATGCTGTGATTGTCGGCGAACCCTCCTCGCAACATCAGGTCGGGGATACGGTTCGACGCGGACGAAGGGGCGTGGTGCATGTCTCCATCCATGTACAAGGAAAGCAGGGGCATTCGGCCTACCCTCAAGATGCCGACAATGCGGCACACCATGCCGTCCACACGCTTCAGCGTATCCTGCAAATCGATTGGGGCACGCCGGCCCCTGGATTCCCGCCCACCTCTTGTCAAATCACCAGCTTGCGGGCGGGCGAAGGGGCGAGCAACGTGATTCCCGGCGTATGCACTACTTTTGCCGATATACGTTACAATCCGGGCATCGATTTTGAAACTATCCGTGCGCGGATTCTGGATGCATGCAAGGACAACGATGCCATCCGTGTGGATATCCATCATGAGGCGAATGCCTTCTCTACACCTGACGGTTCTCTGCTCGACCAGGTCAGTGAGAGCATCCGGCGTATTACCGGTATCGAAACAAAGCGAGACACCGGCGGCGGAACTTCGGACGGACGTTTCCTGGCCGCTGCCAACGTGCCTGTGGTCGAACTGGGACTGACGAACGATACCATCCATCAGGTCGGCGAACGTGTACGGCTCGACGAGCTGGACGTGTTAACCCGCATCTACACCGATATCATCGAAAATTTTGAATAAACGAGAGAGAATCATGCCGTTACTGCCTTCCAGAGATCTGGAAACCTTCGAGAATCCGAATCCCGAACGGGACTACAATATCCGCATCGATTGTCCGGAGTTCACCTGCCTCTGCCCCAAGACCGGGCAGCCTGACTTCGCCGTGATCACGCTGGATTACACGCCGGACGAGAACTGCGTCGAGCTGAAATCGCTGAAGCAGTACTTCTGGAGCTTTCGCGACGAGGGGCATTTCCACGAGAAGGTCACCAACATGATCGCCGACGATCTCATTGCCGCGCTGAAACCGAGAAAACTGCGCGTGGAAGCCGAATTCAATGTCCGCGGTGGTATCTATACGACCGTCGTCGTGGAGCACGACGGAGACGCATGAGCACCCTCCCCTTCGTCAAGATGCAGGCACAAGGTAACGATTTCGTGATCATTGACGATCGCGGGAAGATGTTGCCTGAGCTTGATGCACACTTCGTTCGCAGGCTTGCCGACCGCAAGCTCGGCATCGGCTGCGATCAGGTGCTTCTGCTATTGCCAGGCGACAAGGCGGAGGCGCGCCTGCGTATCTTCAACAGCGACGGATCGGAGGCCGGGAACTGCGGAAACGGGTTACGTTGTATCGGCTATCTTCTGCTTGAAGAGTCGGGTCTAAACACTGTTTCCATCGAGCTTAACGAGCGAGTCGTGCAAGCCTCGGAAACGGATGGTTCGATCCGTGTGGAGATGGGCGTGGCCGAGGTGACCGATCGCAACGATGTCCATGTCGATGTCGAAATGGGCAATCCGCACCGGGTCTTTTTCGCGGCTACCGAGGTTTTTCCGAAAGACCGAAACAACGAAATCATCAGTGGCCAGATTGGTGACGATGTCTATATCGAGATCATCGAACGCGGCGTCGGGCATACGCAGGCTTGCGGCAGCGGCGCCTGTGCCGTGGCCGTAGCGATCTGGACCACTGAGCAGCACACCCGCCCGCAGAAGATTCACATGCCCGGCGGCATCGTTACGGTCTCCGGCTCACCCGATGCGCTGGAGCTGTCGGGAAGCGTGGAACGGGTCTTCTCCGGCGAATACCAGCTCCCTACCTAGGCGGGATTCAGGGCCGATTCCAACAATCTCAGGAAATCGGCACGCGGAATCTCTCGTGCTCCGAGGCTGGCCAGATGATCGGTGTGGAACTGACAATCGATGAAAAGCCACTCTTCGTGGCGTGCTTTTTCGGCAAGATGGGCCAGCGCCACCTTGGAAGCGTCGGTGCGGCGGCTGAACATCGATTCGGCGAAGAAGGCGTGTCCCAGTTGTACACCGTAGAGTCCGCCGACCAACTCATCCCCTTCCCACACCTCCACCGACTGCGCATGTCCCAGCTCAAATAGGCGTGAATAGGCATCGACCATCTCGGGCAGGATCCATGTCCCCTCCTCCCTTTTGGCACAATCCCACATGACATCGGCAAAAGCCTGATTCTCGCTAATACGGAAGCGTTTCTGTTGCAGGCGACGTGCCAGTCGGCGGGAGCAGTGGAACTCATCCGGAAAAAGCACCATGCGCGGATCCGGACTCCACCAGAGATACTCCCCTGTTCGTTGATACCATGGGAAGATGCCCGACCGGTAGGCAGACAGAAGCGTCTCGGGTGCGAGATTACCGCCTGCTGCAAGCAGGCCGCTATCGTCGGCCAGCGACGCATCGGGAAATACGATAACCATAAGACACCCATGTTATCATGCCTTGCAATCCATGTTGTAATAGTCACATCATTGCCCACCGGAAAGGAGTCTGTATGGTGCACATCAAATCGCCGGAGGAGATCGAGCAGATGCGGCCTGCCTGCCGACTGGCTGCCGATACCTTGGTGATGATCGAGCCCCACATCCGGCCGGGGATCACCACCGACGAGATCAACGAACTGGTGCACGAATACACCATCGCGCATGATGCCTACCCTTCGCCGCTGAACTACCACGGTTTTCCGAAATCGGTCTGTACGTCGGTCAATCATGTCGTCTGTCATGGCATCCCGGGACCAAAGAAGCTCAAGGAAGGCGATATTATCAATGTTGATGTCACCAGCTATCTGGGCGGTTTCCACGGTGATACCAGCAAAACCTTCTATGTCGGCACTCCTTCGGTCAAAGGCAGGAAGGTGACGGAAGTATCGAGAAAGGCCCTAGAGATCGGAATTGAGGTGGTACAGCCCGGCGCCACACTTGGCGATATCGGTCATGCGATTCAGACCTACGTCGAGTCACAGCGATGTTCGGTGGTGCGGGAGTACTGTGGTCACGGCATTGGTCGGGAGTTCCACGAAGACCCGCAGGTGATGCATTTCGGCAAGCCCGGTGCAGGCATGGAGATCCGGGAAGGCATGGTATTTACCATCGAGCCGATGGTGAATCTCGGTAAGGCTGCGGTGAAGTGCCTGAAAGATGGCTGGACCGTGGTAACACGCGATAAATCCCTGTCAGCCCAGTTTGAGCATACGTTGGCGGTCACTCCTGACGGGGCCGAGATCCTGACCCTGCCCAGTAAGTAGTTCTCCTCTATCTTATTTCAGATGCGCCTGCAGCAGCCCCAGCATGCTGCCATCCGGTCGCGGTACGAACCCATGTAGCCTGGGACCGGATACCGCAATCACCGGTTCATACCATAGCGGAATATAGACCTGATCTCGGTACATCTGCTGCTGGATAAGACGATAAAGCTCTGCCCTTTGCGCCTCATTCTCGCTACGCTCCGCCTCATCCAGCCATCGGTCCACCTTTGCATTGGCATAGCGGCCGCGATTAGCACCGGCCGGCGGCCACATCTTCGAATCGAGTATCCAGCGATAGATGTCGGGATCGACAATACCAACCCACGAGAGCGAAAAAACCTGGAAATCACCTCGCTTGATCCGGGCATAGAAACCACCCCACTCCAGGGATTCGATATGGACATCAATGCCGATACGGCGCCACTGGTCGGCGATGGCCGTCGCCAGACTGAGGCGAGTCGGATTGGTACTGGTCCGGTAATTGATGCTGAAACGGATACCGTCCTTGCCCCGCGGGAATCCTGCCGAATCAAGCAGTTGTTCTGCTCGCGAAGGATTGTAGGGCTGCAGAGGAAGTTTGGCGGCTGCCCAGTGCCCCGGTGGAAGCACGGTCTCGGCCAGCTTGGGAAGATCGGAAAAAAGCGCTCGTTTGAGTGCAGCACGGTCTGTCGCCAGAGCCAGGGCATGCCGTACCCGAACGTCCTTCAGTATCCTGTCCCGAAGATTCAGACCGATATAGGCAAAGGTCGTTCCGGTACGAACCTTCATGGTCAGCTGTTTCTGTTTCCGAAGATATGGCAGGAGATGAGGTGGCAGGTCATTTTCGGTAAAATCGATTTCTCCGCGCGTCAGTTTGAGGCAGCGTGTAACCGGATCCTTCACGGGCATGAAGCGGAGTCGGGATATCTGATGCGGATCACCGGACGAGTGCAGCCGTTGCAGTACTAAACCACTGTTGTTCCAGTGCAAAAGCCTGAAGGGACCGCAACCGATGATCTGTCTGTCCTGCTGTTTCTTCGCAGCCATACTGGCCGGCAGGATGCCGATGCTCAGACGGGTCAGTAACGAGCTGTCGGGCTTGTCGAGCACGATGGCCACCTCGTCCGGGGAGAGCGCCTTGACCTGGCGGATTGCCAGAAATCCCGAACGCAGCGGGCTCGCCATGTCGGGATCGAGAATCGATTGCAGAGTGGCCGCGACATCGCTGGCGGCGACGCGTTGCCCGTTATGGAAGCGCACTCCCTTTCTGAGAAAGAAATACCAGTGCAGCGGGTCGGGATGCTCCCAGTGGCTGGCCAGATCGCCCCGGGGATGAAAATGTTCATCCAGACGAATCAATCCCCGGTGCAAAAAATCCTGTACACGGTGGGAGGCGGCATCGGTAGCATATCGGGGGTCCAGCGTCATCGGCCGTTGCGCCAGTCCAATACGCACCTCTCCCGAGGCCGGAGTCTGTGCCCTGCACGCCGGAAGTAACAGGAGAATGAAAGCCAGAAAGATGCCCGGATATCCACGCATCATCTTGTCCACAGACTCATTGTTTCGACATGACCGGTGTACGGGAAGAGATCAACGCCCCTCAAGGCACGTAACCGATAGCCGGCCTTTTGCAGGATCCCGGCATCCCGTGCGCCTGCCGCCACGTCGCAGTTGATCATGATGATCCGTGCCGGAAGCAGTGACGTCATCCGGCTGCACACCTTCCTGGCGCCCTTTCGGGGCGGGTCCAGTACAATCAGATCGGCACCGGAGAAGGTCTCTTCATCAAAACTACCGAAGAGATCTGACTGCATGTAGCGGGCATTAGCCCCCAGCCTTTCCGCATTCATGTTGGCATGTCGTATACTGACCGGATCCACATCGGCACCGATGACTGCGATATGGCGGTGACGGGATGCAAGCGGTAGCGACAGGTTGCCGGCGCCCGAGAATAGATCCACCACCCTTCGTGCATCGCCGGCCCACTGCCGGACCTGTCGCACCATGATGGCATTGCCTTCCTCGCAACCCTGGATGAAATCATCCGGTCCGATCATCAATCGAATCGAGTCCTCCCCACAGGGCAGGATGTCGTGCATTCTCTTGACGGGCCATTCCAGGGGCGAAATGGTGTTCGGCGATCGCCACCACCACTGAATGGGAGTATCCGGTAGCTGCTCTGCCACGACACGATACATCTCCGGCGACAGGTCCGGAGCGATATCGCGCTCACCCTCGAGTACAAGATGCATGCCGTCCGGAAGCCTGGTGATCTGTACGGACCGTATCGGTTCCGGAAGCAGTGCCTCGATACTTCTGCATACGAGATTCATCTCGGGATGCACCACCATGCATTGCGGCTGACGAATCACGGCATGGCTGCCCCTAGCGCGGAAACCGAGGTATACCCCCTGTTCATCGATCCCCCGCCACCAGCGGGCGCGACGCCGCGGTATCGAGTCCATGCTCTCCACGCCATGCCATGTCGTCCGCGGCTCGATAAACGGATTGAAGGCATCGCGAATCCAGGTGGATTTCACGTCCGCATGTATTTCCGGCTTCAGGAACTGAAACGCGCACCCGCCACACCTGTCGGCCACGCTGCAGGCCGCATTCACACGTTCCGGAGCCGAATGAAGCACCTCTTCAAGCCGCCCTCGCCAGACGCCGCGGCGCTTGTCGCTCAACGTATAGGTAATGGTATCGCCGGGAATGGCATTGGCGACCAAGCATGATCGATTGTCGTGGCGCACCAGACCCTCGCCACGTGGAAGAAGGCATTCGACCACTCCTTCAAACAATGTCG
>DATFLK010000080.1:0-14409 GCA_035267815.1 Mariprofundaceae bacterium
GTGAACCGTAAAACATCGGCTTATTACTACCATCGTCTGCGGGTTCTCATCAGTGAGAGGCTTGAGCAGGAGAGTGCCGAGTTTCTCGGCGGAGAGATTGAGGTTGATGAGAGCTATTTTGGTGGGAGACGGAAAGGGAAACAAGGCCGTGGAGCTGCTGGCAAAGTGCCAGTATTTGGCTTGCTGAAACGTGGTGGCAAGGTTTATACGAAGATCATCCCGGATGCAAAGGCATCCACTCTGATGCCGATTATGGAGGATAAGATCATGCCCGACAGCATTGTCTATACGGATACATTCTCCAGCTACAATGTACTTGATGTGTCAGATTTCAAGTACTGCCGGATCAACCATAGTAAGCTGTTTGCCAACAAGCAGAACCACATCAATGGCATCGAGAATTTCTGGAACCAGGCGAAGCGATATATGCGCCGGTTCAACGGCATTCCCAAGGAGAGTTTCCACCTCTTTTTGAAGGAGTGTGAATGGCGATTTAACCACCCTGATCCAAAAGTTCAATTAAGCATGTTGAAACAATGGGTTAGGGGAATCTAAATGCCGTTATCTGGGACAGCCCCATATATTATTACAGGAGTGCCTTCGGATTCCGGGAGGGGATCCGGGACAGCCATTGGCCATGGTCGTCGATTCAGGCTCAAACGGCTTATGGGCGCATGATAAAGAAACAAGAAAGGGGCCCCGAAGGACCCCTTTCTCATACGCCAAGTAATGGTGAAACTACTTTAGAAGTTCTCACGCGGAATCGGATGCGGGTTACCCTTCGTATACGGAACCGCACCGGTCAGGAAAGCGGCCACATCATGGATATCCTTGTCGCTGAGCTTCGCGGCCACCTTCTCCATCATCTGCATCGGATCGTTGTGGCGGCTCTTGTCGCGCCAGTATCCGAGCTGGTTGGTGAGATAGACGTAACGCTGGCCATATAGAGCCGGGAAGATCCGGCCGGCGCTGCGACCATGGAAGCCATGGCAGCTCTTGCACGCCGGAATACCGTCAAGGCCGTACTCGACGATCATCTGGCCACGGGCACGGTCACCCACCGCGACGCCATTACCCTTCAGCGCACGAAGATCGGAGCCGGCGAAGGGGCTCTTCAGAGTATGCACGTAAGTCGCAACGTCTCTTCTCTCCTGCGGCGTCAAACCCTTGGCAATGTCGTTCATTGCTCCCAGCGTATTGTCGGTGCGCTTGTCTGCGGCAAAGTCATCCAGCTGCTTCAGCTCGTAGGTGAATACCTGATCGGCCAGACGCGGGGTGCCCAAATCGTCGCTTCCCAAACCGCTTGCACCATGACAGGACTGACAGGCAGGCACTGCATCGCCTTTGCCCTGCTTAAAAATTTTCCGGCCGTTGGCCAGGTTCCCGAAATCGGAACTCTCGCCCGCCTGGACAGAAACAGTATTCATCAGCATTACGGATGCAAACACCGCAACACTGACCAATGACGCCAAATATCGCATGTAGTTACCCTCCCTCGGCATTAATTAATCTAAAGGGGGCGGCCGGAAAACAGACCTACCCCTATACATTCATCAAAACAAAACTGAAATAAAAGCTAGATTAGTCCTTCTGCTTGCCCTTGTTCATTCCTGCACGAAGCATAATCAGGCCCCAAGAGACGAAAAACACAAAAATCCAGAAATAAAAGGACCAGACGGTTCCAGACTGAAAGCCTACGGACTCTGAAAGAAATTCCATTTCCACCTCCTCACAATCTTCAAGAGGCCACATCCTTGCTCGTCTCCCGAGAGAATGCAAGCCCCTATCTGGGTGCCAGCAATACACCACTCAAAACCACCAGCAGGCGTACCCAGAGAATCACCTTGGCCTGCTGCCGATGCAGTGTCCGCACATCCATATCGCCCTTCCACAGCCGGATGCCCTCGCGGATCTGCATGAAATAAAGCGTGAACAGAAGAATATCCAACCCCACATGCATCCAGACCAGAAAATCGAGAATCTCGCCCTTATCAATCAGAATATGAGGCCAATTTCTGGCAAAATAGAGATAGAAGGGTACGCATACGTCGTACACCATGCAGATGGCCATCACCCCGACATGCCAAATCCTGGGACGAGGAAACCGCCAGCCCACGAGCATCAATATGTACGTCAGGATGGAACCAATGGCGACAGGTGATAAAAACACGCTCTCTCCCCCTATATTGTGACAACACACCCTGCTCGTGGCGTAGTTTCTATCTTGCAATCAGAAAGGTCGCCGCTAGTCTCCCCCCATGCAATCGGAGCATCGCTATCTTGTCAAATTTCTGGTTACTTCGGCCGTCGCGTTCTTCATCGGAACCCTCCACGGCCTGCTTCAGGTGCTCCCTCCGATACGGGCCTGGCTCGACTCCATAGGCAGCCCCTACGGTGGCCCCGGCCACATGATCGATCCGTTAGCACACGCTCATATTAACCTCATCGGTGGTGTTACCCTGCTGGCCATGGCAGTGACCTACTACCTGCTTCCCGTGATCGGCGGCGTACCGATTCATTCCCGCCGCATGGCACAGCACTCCTTCTGGTGGACCACGATTGGTGTAGGAAGTTTCTATATCCTTCTTCTGATCTTCGGTGCCTGGGAGGGCATCCTGTGGGCGCACAACCCGGCCGAGGTGCCAGAGATACACCGCTTCTATGGTCCGCTGATCTCTATCGCATCCACTGTACTCGCACTCGGCTTCTGGATCTATCTGGCCAACGTGTTGTTGACCGTCAGGGATATTCGACGCTCGGAATCATGATTCTTCCCTGCGGGTGCCCGGAAACGTTTCCCGACTGGAACGGACAGGATATCAACTTGGGCGGCAGGCTGGTCCATGAGCAACCCGCACCGATGTTCATGCATCTCCCGCTCGCATTCAACCTGTATCGCCACCGGCAGAATGAAGATATCGAACGTCTGGAGCTCAAGGAGGAGTGGCCCGGTTTCACACTGACCAAATCAGCCGCCTTCCGCGGCAGACATCTTCGCCTTCTGCTCGATCAGGAGTGCCCGGCACGCAGGGTACACCGCCTTCCGAATCCCTTTCGACTCCGGGTCGCATTGCATCACGGCGACATCGGTAGCATTCAGCCTATTGTTCGCCAGATGCAGACCGAGCTTGTGCAGAGCGGCAGTATGCCGAAGGAGATTTACCTCTCCTACCTGACCTGCCCGACATGTGCACCGGACAGGGGAGGAAGTATGATGATGGTATTGCGCCGCTGGATTCCGAGCAAAAAGATCAGGGAGAAACTGGAGAAGCGGAAGCAGCGCTGACATCCAGAGTCTGCTGCCTCAGGTAGGCAATCACATCCTCTCTGTCCCGGCGCGACAATGCTGGCAGCATCATCATGGTATTCGCCTTTACCTTCCTGGGGCCACTCAGCCACATATTCAAAGCATGGGCATCCCAGCGCTTGAACGGCACACCACTGATACTCGGTGCACGTCCATAAACATCCAGCAGTCCGGGACCAATCTTCCTCTCCTTGCGGTGCAAAAAATGGCATGTCGAGCAACGAACCTTTGCCACGATTGCGCCATGCGCCACATCTCCCCCCCGTGCCGGCGGGGAGAGTAGCGCGACCGCTGCCACCATCATCAAAGCTGAAACCACATGACGCCCCATATCAGCGCCCTCCATTTGTGTTATGACCTCGGCTGCTTGGAGAGGTCAAAAACCAGATCCGTCTTTTTCTCGTGATACTTGATATGCACATACAGCTTGGCATCAGCAGGGTCCCCCCGCACGGTCAGCGCACGTCGAAAAATATCACTCAATCCATCCGGCATCGCCTGAATCCATTCATCCTCCGGGCTCAGGCGATAGTAGATCATCATCCCCCGCGGCAAACGGCGGTGAGAACCATCCACGTGCAGCAGAAACTCATTGTGCCCCTTCCGTATCGGAAACGGACGAGTCTCCAGCTTAATCTGCCACTCGCCCCAATGTTTCGTGATAAAGAAGTGTTTATCGTCGCCACATGCCGTGAGCCATACGGTAGCCAGCAGACACACGACGAGAAGCCAGCCCCGGCTATTTCGCATGCGCCTGGAGGTATGCCACGACCTCATCCTGTTCTTGCGTCGAAAGAGCCGGAAGCCTTCCATCCAGACGGTGTCGCTCCATCCGCGCCACCACACGAGGCCACTCATCCTTGCTGTGCAACTTGGGTGATGGCGGTGCATGGCAGGCGGAACAGTGCTGGACGAGAATGTCGGCCGTGGATGCCGAAGCAGAGGCCTGCGTATCATCCGTGCGGGAACCGCTACCACACCCGGCAATCAGGGCGCAGCACAGCAGCATCTCACTGCTCCTGATCCTCAGACTCTTTCTCATCATCGCTGTCAAGTCGCCCTCCAAGCTTGGAGCCATACAATTTTACCATAAAAGCCACAAACACGCCCATGACGCTCAGATACACCACGGCCGCGATCACCCCTGCACTCCAGCCGTTCCAGTTAAAGATCATATCCTTTCGCAATCCGAAGAAAGGAAAACTGAGGCTGACTGCGACAAAGGCCACAGCAACGATGACACCGATGAACCATTTGGGTATGCCCTTCTGGGACTCCGGAATCTTATCGACCAGCTCCCAGTCCTCAAGCCCCCGCTTCTGCCGCCGTTCCTCATCCGAGGCGTAACCGAAATGATCTTCCGTCTCCTGCCCCCATTCGCTCTTCACCGAGGTGTGCTCCGGGTTGTCTTCATGCCTCTGTTTGTGATCTGTCATGTTCGGTCCTCCACCGCAAAATAGCGGACGGGAAATTGTTCATGCCATCCATCCCTGCTCGACACACGTACGACGAAACGGTGCAGACCGGGACCGAGCGTGCCCTGCTCCAAATGCAGAGAGACATCCTTCATGCCGGCGGAGTCAAAATGGACGCGCTGCGTCTGCAGCCGGTACTGGTCCGCCTTAAGTCCCTGCACCTCGATATGCATGTCGGCCGGTCTGTAGCGCTTGTTGGCCACATGGATGACATAGGTATCGACATTGGCATGGGCGCTGCCGATGTTGCCCACACTGAGATGATAGGCGTCGTAGTTCAGAATACCGAAGATAAACATGGCGCCCCCCACCACCATGGCCGGTATGGTACCACGCAGCCGGCCTGCCGCCGTCGCCAAACGTGAGGTGCTTTTCGCATCTTCACGGGGAAACACGAAACGGAGCAGGCCGTCCTCACCATCCTTACGGGCATGCAGTGTGTCACAGGCCACAACGCATTCGCCGCACGCGGTACAGCCCGAGTAGACCTCCGTGTTGCGGGGGTCGAGGTCGACCGCACATGCCGACACGCAATAGTTACATTTTGCACACTCATCAGCGCGCGATTCGTCATACCCGATAGTCAACGTTCCCTTCGTCTTGAAGGAGTGTTGCCAGACCCGGTAGACACAGAAATAACGGCACATGAGATGCCGGATTAGTGCGATATCGATTAGAAAAATGACGACAAAGACGAAATAGATCCAGTACATCGATAGCGGCATCTCGTCATCCGGACTCAACGTCACGAAATGCCATACCGCCATCGGAGGATAGAAGTAGAGCAGCGGTATCAGCGCAAGAAGCATAGCTCCCAGCACGAACGCCACACCGAGCTTCAGCCAGCTGGTCACGCCCCGCTTGCGATTTGCCACCCGAACGCCGCTGCCGTCGATCTCGAGGTCTGCACGCCGCCCCAGCAAGCGGTGCATCAACGTACTCCCCAGTTCGGAGAGAAACCCCTGCGGGCAGAGCCAGCCGCAAAACACGGCCCCGAAGTAGGAGTAGGTAATCACCAACGCACTGGCAATAAAGATCCACAGACCGATGACGATGGAAAAGTCCGAGAACCAGACCTGATAGCTGCCGATCACGAAGGCGCCGGTTAACACATCGATTCGGAACAGACCCAGAATCGGCGCAAGGATCAGAAGCAGCAGGAAGGCAAGCTGCGACAGGCGGCGCAGCAGATGCAGGTATGCGGTACGCGGCTTTTTTACCCGCGATTTCTTCTCGCTCGAAGAGGGGAACGTATCAATGACTTGTCGTTGCATCGCTACAACCTCGCTTCAACCCTGCATACTCCGGCCTGAGAGGATACGCCCTGAAGAGCTACAGGGATTCGAAGATCGATGGCCTTGCCACACATGGTCATCTTCTTTCATGTTGAGCCGCCAACACTTCAGGGTCAAGGGGGACCAAGTGCTCAAGTCTAGTGAACAGCTCGACGGCGCGCACCTTCTGGCCGCGTTGCCTGGCCAGATGCCAGAGGGCTCGCAGGGCACCGACATGATCGGGTCGAATGGAGAGAATCCTCTTCCAGCCCCGCTCCGCCTGTACAGGCGGAAGCGAGAGCTGCCGAAGGCGATCCGCCATGGCATCCGCAACCGCAAACCCGACCCAACGATCGTCGGGATTGGCCCTATAGGCCAGCTGCATGAAAGGCATCACGTTGGTCTTCCTGTCGGAGAACATCCCTTCCCATGCATGCATCATCGCATCGGTCGCCAGCGCGGCGGAGACCACCCGGGTAGTCTCCTTCTCCCCGACACGCCAGCGCTGTAACAGCACTTTCGGTTTGGGTCGTTGGTCCAGAAGCCATTTCAGAATGTGGGCCACATCAAGCCTGCCTTCCACCCGCGCTCTGGCCAGACGGAATTCGACCGTCGGCAACCACTCATCCTGAAGGGGCGAATCAAAAGCGGGGATCGGCCCCATATCGCGCCCCAGCCAGGTCTGCCACCCTTCGCCGCCGGTCAGCGTCGACCCGTGCCTCTCCGCCCAGGCCGCAATCGCATCGGCCTTTGGCATCCTCTGCCGGAAACCGACCATGGCGAGATGGAATCCATCCATCATCATCGTGTTATGCGGAAACACCGTCCTGAAGGTCGCCAGAATGATCTTCAGGCTGGGGACATCAAACTGGTTCAGTGCCAACCACTGGACATAAATTCCTGACGGATTCAGGCACCCTCGTACCCGCGCAAACTGCTGCCTCGAAAGAAGAAGGCCGCGGCCCGCAAGATCGGGATGGAAGAGATCGCCGACGATCACGTCGAAATGGCGGGCATCATCGGCCATCAGGAACCGGCGGGCATCATCATGCCGAATATCGAGCCACGTCGGTGCATCGCCGTTGAAACGGGAAAACCACCTGCCTGCCGCCTTGATGGCGCCGGGAGAGAGCTCCACGGCCACGGCCGACACCCCCGGAATCTGCTTGGCCGGCGAGGCGGTGATTCCTGTCCCCAGACCAAGGAACAGAATCGATCTGGCACCAGGATGCAACAGTAGCGGCAACCTTCCCTGATTCCTTTGAACCGCGACCGCTGTCGGATCGGTCGAGGCATCAACGCGCTGGAGATCGTTCAGCAGTATCCGGGTCCCGTTCGGACGGGCAACCACGTCGGTCGTCGATACGGAGTCTTCATCGTGGAACAGCTCGCGCGTATGCGCATACTCGCCGGGAAGCAGCTGGGAAACGGGCGGTGTCTGCCAGACAAACACGACGACCGGAATCGCCAACAGAGGCAGGGCGCGTGCACGCGGCACCTCACACCAGTAGATGCCGCACAGCCCCAACAGCATAGCGGCGACACAGACGACACCGGCGCTTCCCAGCCACGGCAGAACCAGCCACCCGGCCACGCCGGCGCCCAACGCCGCCCCGGTACTGTTAAAAGCGTACAGCCATGCCGCAGCGCCCTTCTCCCGCTGTCTGCGTGTAATCAGGGGCAGCCATGCCCCCAGCGCAAGCGTAGCCAGCAGCGTTAACACGAACATGATGGCACCCTGCGTCACCAACGACGACGCCAGGCTGGAGAAATCGGCCGAATCCATCCATGCGGAGACACTCGGTAACAACACCAACGGCATCAGGGCCGCAAGGGAACCCACCAGCGGTAATATATTCAGAAGACCGGCATTGAACCGACGCGCCAACAGGCTTCCCAGGGCAATGCCCAGCAACACGGCCGCCAAGATCACGCCCAGCACATATTCCGTACGCATAAAAACCAAGCTGTAGAGGCGTGTCCAGCCCACCTCAAGCATCAGGGCGGCAGCTCCGATCCCCGCATAGGCTGCCAACTCCAGCCATGCCGGACGGATCGCCGGAGCGTGCCTTCTTACGGATGTGGAACTCCTCTCCTGCAATGCGGCAAGAATCAGCGCAGTCAACCCGATCACCATTCCTAGGCTGGCCACCGCACGCAGGGCGGGGGCCCAACCGAGCCAGGGCAAGAGAAGGAGCGGCGTCAATGAGCCCAGCACGCCACCCAACGTATTCAGCCCGTAAATAGGTCCCACACCCATATCGGACGTGCTCAGGGCACGCAACACGGCGGGAAAGGTCATGCCCAGCGCCGTGGCAGGAATGAGAAGAAGGAGCACGCATGTGATGACATGAAAGGACATCCATCCTTCGATGCCCATGCTGGCGGCCATCGCCTCGAAGCCTTGCTCCAGTGAGGAGGCGATATAAGGAAGAAGAAGGGAAAAAAGAGCCACGGAGATCTCGATCGCGCCGAACAGTTGCAATCCCTGACGCGGAGAGAGACGCAGCCGTGCACCCACCCCACTGCCCAGTCCGAGGCCGGCCATGAAGGCAATCAGGGTGGCCACCATTCCGAAACTGCTGGCGCCACTCAGGGTGGAGACAAGCCGCATCCAGAGCACTTCATAAGCAAGCGCCGTGATGCCTGAAACGGTGTAGAGCAGTAACGGCAGTCCCACGGTCATACCGGACAACGGCCGACCGGCCTCACCGTCGGATGGCAAAGGGGATCGGGAAGAGATGGTCTATGCTCCGAAGGGAATCAGAAGGGATAGAACCATATCATCGACGTCACGGCATGGGCGATCGCCAGAGTGATGGTCACACCCGCAAAGAGCATGTGCCAGAGGAACACCTGCTTGCCACCGAGGACCATGGCCAGCCCGAAGCCAGCTGTCAGTAGCAGGCCGACCAGCAATCCGATCCCCATGAAAAAGAGGATCTTGTGCTGTTTCTTTTTCTTCACCTTCAGCAGGCCGCTGACGTCGTCATGCAACTTGTTGAAATCCTGCATGGCACCGAGATCCTGCTCCATGCTGCTAGGTGCAGACTGCTTGGCCGCTGCTTCAGACGGCGTCGGAAGCGCAACCACCAGCAGCATTGGCAAAAGAAACGATAGCAACCGAATCCGCATTTTACTCTTCTCCCTCGTTCTCGTCGGATGAATCACTATCTACCTGTTTCTTCGAGCCATGACGCCACACATGATAGATCATCAGGAAGAAAGGCATCATGACCAGCACCAGAATGAACAGGAAGATATGCCAGACGGAGGAGAAAGAGACATGCATGTAGCTATACTCGCCCAGCACATCGACTGCCATCGCCTTCCCGGGCCAGCCCAGAAGAAGGCCGGCACATGCCATAAGCGATATTACGTATCCTCTGTTGTCCATCAAGCTACGCATCTCTCTACTCCTTGCCTTTTTGTGCCGTCTTCTTCACCGGATAGGCACAACGGAAACCGATGAAGTCGCTCGAATCCCCAGCCATGGCATAGTTCCTATGGTAGGTAGTGGTGGAAAAGGGGTCGCTCTTCCACGACCCGCCACGCAGCGCCTTGTAATGTTCGGATGTTATGTATGCGCCATGGTCCCCTTTCGGAATGAACATCGAGGAAGGTGCACTGCTGCCCTGATAGGGCTTGAAATCGTTCTTGACCCACTCACTGACATTCCCCGCCATATCGATGGCCCCGTAGGGACTGGCCCCCTTCATGTGGGTAAACACAGATGTAGGCCGGCCATAGTTGTTATAGGTGTTCAACAGTTTCGGTGTCATGCGGTTACCCCAGGGCCACCTGCGAGCATCCGTACCCCGGGCGGCCTTCTCCCACTGCGCCTCGGTCGGAAGTGTACCGCCGTCGGACCAGGTGCAGAAATCCATGGCATCCTGCCAAAAAACATTGGTGACCGGACGAAGTTCTTCCCCTTTCGGGATCGAACCCTGTTTCCAGGAAGAGGGCGCCTTGTGTCCGGTCTCCGCCACGAAGAGCGCATATTGCGCATTGGTGATCGGATATTTGTCGATTTTGAAGGCCTTCACGTAGACCTTGTGACGCGGACGGTCCTGAATATCGCTCTCGGGGCGGTCCGTACCCATGATGAAGTTACCGGCGGGAACCGTCACCTTCTTGGCGAGCCGTTTCCAGAGATCATCCCGGAGAAGCGCTTCCGCACTAGCCACCGTATAGGTCGAAACACCTCCCTGCTTCCGGGTAATCGCATCCAGATATTCGCCGGCAGCCTGAACGTGCTTGGCCACCTCATCAGGCTTCTTGGCATCGTAGGTGGAATGGGCCTGCATCTGGGCGACACGACCGCGGGCCAGGAACAGCGTATGGAACACGCCGCCCAGAAAGGCACCAGCCACACAGGTCACCAGCGTCGCAGTCAACAACCGCTTACGCTTCGACCGCGCCTCATCCGATAAATTGCGTTTACTGTCCCAACCGGGCTTGCCTGTCATCACTCTGCCTCCGAATCGTTTTCGCTTCGGCCATAGATGCGCTTGTTCACCACTTCACCAAGCACACCACCTATGGCCGAGGACTCAATCGCCAGAATGACAAAAAAGCCCCACCATCCAAGCGGCATCAGATCACTTCCTGACGGGAAATGCCCGTCATGAAGCGATGTGTAGTAGTCCAAGGCGAGCACCGGAGCCGGTGGAAAATAGGCGAGAATCTTGCCACCCAGCCCGTACACCGACGAGACGAGAAAGCCGGAGAGCGCGGGAAGAAGAAAGACCCCCGCAAACCATGTCAGATTGAAATAGGAGATCCCGGTAAACAGTTCGATGCGGGCACCCATCAAGCGCAACCCGAAATGAATCACCGATGCGCCGATGGCAAAAGCCACACTACCGCGAAGTATCTGTCCCGGAGTCCACCATAGGATGACCAGTGAGTTTCTCATACTCTTTCTTCTTAACCTCCTCGAGGTACCAGTCCTTCACTTTCAAACTCGCCATATAGGTTGCGAGCAGCTGTCGCTCGCTCTCAGGCAGATTTGCATAGGATGGCATACGATACTTCGGCTTCAGGCGCGAAGGCAGGATGGCCTGAGGGTCCTTGGCGCTGAAATATTGGTAAAGCCACTTCTTGCTGCGCAATGAACCGATCCCATCCAGCGGCGGGGACGGTACAAACTGAGTCATATTCTGGGTGGCCCAAAGGGTATGGCAATCACGGCAGCCTTCACGGCGGATAAGGTCAGTTGCCCTTCTTGCCACGTCGTGACTTGCAGTCGAATAGAAGGGGATGCCCCGATCCTTGATCGGATGAAACTCTATGTAATAGAGCTTGCCACCCATATAGATAAGGATAATGGCCGCTATGAAAGCTAGCATGCCCTTCTCGCCACGGCGAAGTGCCACAGATCACCCCTTCTTTTGATGCCGCTGTTCGCGCTCTTGACGCTCTTTTTCCAGGAACTCCTCGCGAAGACGCATCTGCTCGGCCATGACTTCGCGACTCTTCTTGTACTCTTCGGGATCCATACGATCCTTATCGCCCTCATCGAAGACGACGTATTTGATATCTTCGTCAAACTGCTTGTTCTTATAGGCCCAACGCATGGCGATCATGGCGGCGACCACGATCAACACACCGGAGATCAACCAGATATAGATCGTCCAGCCTTCGCCCAGACCATTCACAAATGCATCAATACCACTCATATCTATCGACTCCTTATATCAAATAACCATCGAGCAACTGGATAATGGAAACGAGAAGACCAAGCCCGACACCGAGAAGGATGGTGGCGAGCATGATGTATTCGCCCCGCTTCAGTTTTGCACGCCCCTTGCGCATGTAGAGCACAACAGCAAAGGCGTAAAGGATCATGCCAAAGACGAGAAAGAGAAAAATACCGATTCGCCACTGGGGTCCGACAAGGTCATCAATACCGTAAGCAAATGCACACGAAGGATCGACGAGAATGAGGGATATAAGCAAGACAGAAAAGGCCGACAACGATCGCCTGAGGTTCATCATCTACGTATTACAACATGGAGCATCCTGTGAGACAAGCGGCAAATCCCGGACACACGATGTGTTTGATTCAATCCGTCACTTCGTTTAACATCGCTGAATCCGACAATATAAGGGAGGATGAATCAATTATGGATGCCCAGCTTTTTACGTTTCTGTTCGCGTTTGTCGTCTTCGGATGCGGCGTGTTGCTGATGTACTCGGCAGCTACACCTGGTCGTAAGCGGATTGAAGAGCTCGATACTCACGTCGGCAACAAATAACCAACTGACCAGTCACTGATCCAATAGTTCAAAGCGCGCCTCTCTTGGCGCGCTTTTTTTTGCGCTTATAGTACTGACCTCTTCTCCAGATGGATCGTTACCAATAGCCATCAGCTAAATCCCATGACCGACAGATAGCTGCCTTCATCATGTTTCACCCCCCCCCTTAATTATTAGAGATATCACATGTCATCCTTTTCACTGAGACCAAAAAAAACGCGGCGCAAATGCGCCGCGTTTATTAGTAGCTTTGTTTGTTGGTCGGTTAGAACTTCCGATGCCTCGGGTCCGGCGTATCCTTCTTCCATTTATCAATCCAGAAGGCATACATCACAGGCCCAAGCAAGGAAATCAGAATCACGCCAAAAGCAGCTACGGTCGGGTTATCAAAATCAATCATATACTCCTCCTATCCTTATCGATTCGGAATCAGTGTGCTTTTGTGTGATCCGGCTGCCAAGAAATCGGCGGCAACCCCTTCACCATAAAGAACACGGCGAGACAGAAGTAGATCACGTAGTAGACGTCAATCGTGTAACCAACATCCCACCACGGCTGCTTACGAATCGTCGTTCCATCCGGAGCTTGATTGCCCTCGAAGTTCTGCTTCACCACATCGGGGCCAATAATGGAATACTGCTCAAGATCGACACCCTCTTGACGAAGCTTCTCGATCTGGGGCGCGATAAAACGCAGATGATTCATGTCCATCGTATGCTGCTTACGCTGAAAGTCATAAGGAGAAGAAAACTCCTCAAGACGCTTCTCGATCAGCGCCATGGACTGCTCGTCGGCCTGCCTTGGCGTTAGATCCTTGTTTTCCTGGATCTTCTGCACCTCCTGCGAATGCATGAGATCAACATAATCCGCATAGATCGCAGCAGTCGGACGCTGCCCCCAGAGCGGGAAGGTTAGCATGAAGGCCGTGATAACGATAATCACCAGCAGAACCGCAATCGGTGCGGGTACCGGGCGATTGTTCTCCTTGATGCCACCCAAGCTCTCACCTTCCCAGATCTCCTGGGCTTCCAGGTTTTGATCGTGTGTCGTGACCGTATATAACGGCCGATCCAATCTAATTCCCATTTCAATCCTCCCTTTACTTCAGATCCAGCAAGAAATCGATCATGTGACGCGCCTCGCTATGCTTGGCAGGCATCGGCACCTTCGGCGGGTAGATACGCTTACCGTTGTAGTACTGGAGGTACTCTTTGCGCCACTTGGCGTAATCGATCTTGTTACCGTTCGCATCCTTGTCACCCCACAGGTAATCAAAACGGGGCATAATGGAGTGCGGTTGCACCAAACGCGGATTGAACAGATGCATGATCATCCACTCACGGGAGCTGTTACGGCTACCGACGTGAAGAAGGTCAGGCGCCTTACGGTCAGAGCCGAAGGTGGTCGGAGACTGGCCATTCAGGTCACCAACGAGCGGCGGACGACCGAAGGTCTCCCAGTCCTGCGTCTCTTCCGGAAGCAGGGTATGGCACCACCAGCAACCCTCGCGCTCAAACAGTGTACGCCCCTGGGCAGCATAGGAACGATCCTGATCCGGCACAGCGGAGAAGACCTGATCGGCCTGCCAGCCCTTGGTGGCAGTCAGATTTTTGATATAGGGAAGCGATTTCCCTTTGTAGGTCGTATGGGCAATGGTGAAGACTGCGCCCTTGCTATCATCCGCCTGATCGATCTTGCCGCGCTGCACACTGAGCGTGGTGATATCACCCGTCAGGATACGAGGGTGAACGATGGTACTCGGGAACGGATCACCCGGACGATAGATATAGACGGTCATCGGAGAGGAAAGCGGCTTTCCGCTCGCCGGATCCTTTCTTAGGATCGCCTTCACCGGCTCATGAGTCTGCCTCAGGAGCGGATCCGAATAGGTGAACGCACTGTTGCGCCCATACGTCAAAGTCTTGTCCATGCCGTAATCATTCGGCGTACCATGATCGGTAATGTACATGGACGGGAAAAAGATGGTAATCATCATTGAGAAACTCAATGCGAAACCAAAAAACATAGCTCCAAGCTTATATTCTCTAAATGCCACTTTGCTCCTCCCTCTAGTCGCTTTAAATGATGTTTAA
>DATFLK010000081.1:0-12640 GCA_035267815.1 Mariprofundaceae bacterium
GGTGCGGCCTATGTCTCCCATGTGCGATGGGATTTGAGCGAAGGGCAGATCTATACGCTCTCTTCCTCCACCCGTGCCGTGCTCGCCAAACTGGATGAACCGATCGAGATCCGTGCCTATGTGACCTCCGGCCTGCCACAGCCTTATGGCCGGTTGCGCCGCTTTCTCGAGGATATGCTCCGGGCCTACCATGAGGCTGGGCATGGCCAGGTCGGTTTCGACGTGATCGATCCTTCTGGAGATCCGAATCAGGCTGCTGCCCTGCAGGCTATGAACATTCCCCGGGTTCAGGTGCAGGTGGTCGAGGACGATCAGGCTCGGGTCAAGCAGGGCTACCTGGCTGTGGTCGTGGAGTATCTGGACAAGAAGGCAGTGATCCCAGTGGTTAAAAGCGAGACGGGCTTTGAATATACATTGACCAGCAAGATCAAGCAGCTGACCGGCAAGGGACGCAAGACGATTGGTGTGGTGGCCGGTTTCGGTGCCAAACCGCTGGATGCACTGCAGCAGTTCAGCAAGATGGTGGCCAGTGAATACAAGTTGGTTCCCGTGCATCCGGACGAGAAGCCGATTCCGGAAGACGTACGGGCGTTGATCGTACCGCAATTTGAAAATCCCCCCTCCAAGGTGATGCGTTACGCGCTGGATCAGTTCCGTATGTCCGGACGTGGTATGCTGATCCTGGCCGGCAATGTTGAGCCGCAACTGAATCTGGGATTCCGGGTGCGAGCGGTGGATGCGAAAGCGAATGCATGGCTGCGTGATATTGGCATCTCCGTTGAACCGGGTCTGGTGATGGACCCGTCGGCTTCGCGTGTCACGGTGAACCAGTCGCAGGGCGTGCTGACGTTTCGCAGCATCGTCGATTATCCCTTCCTGCCCAGGGTGACCGATATCAATGGTGATACGCCGGTGGGCCACGGATTGAAGGCGGTCAGTGTTCCATTTGCCTCGCCGCTTGCCTGGGCGGATGATACGCACGGCACCGTGTTGCTTCGCTCCTCGCCGGGTGCAGTCGTGCAGCATGGCCCAGATTACGATGTTGATCCGCTAGTCTCCATGAAGAAACGATTCGAAGGGCTCTCGCGGCGGCAGGTGAACCTAGCGCTGGAACTGGACGGGATGGCCCGCTCTGCCTTCGATGCAGCCCCCGCGGCGGCATCTGATGTGGTGAAGGCAAAGCGGATGACTCAGGCTGATCATCAGCGCGTGATCGTGGTGGGTTCCGGCTCCCTGCTCGATAACGAGTTTGTTGACGGTAATAACAAGGTGCTGATTCTCAATAGTCTGGACTGGCTCTCCCATGACGAGGAGCTTATCTCCCTGCGCACCCGGGGTGTTACCGACCGGCCGCTGCCGCAACTGTCGTCTGCCGTACGGAAGGTGTGGAAGGGAATATGGATGTTCGGCCTGCCGTTTCTGGTCGTGTTGATCGGTATGTGGCGCTGGCGCCGGATCAAGCGAGCGAGTGTAGGGAGAGTCGCGTGAGATTGCGGATAGTCGCGATCATTCTGTTGCTGGTTGCTGTGGCCGGGTGGGCCGTCTGGCGCGGAGTACAGCCTTCCGGCGCGCCGCAGGCTAGCCTGCCCGAATGGCCTGCGATTCACAGTGCGGTTGATCGCGTCGAAATCCGCCCCCCCTCCGGCGCAACGGTTCGTCTCGAAAAAAAGGATGGCAAGTGGATGTTGATGCGAGACAAGCCGGTCGCTGCCAACGACAAGTTTGTGGAGCACCTGATCGACGACTTGGTCAATGCACATGTCATTCGCGTGGTCAGCCGGAACCGGGATCACGACGAGGCACTGCAAGTCGGCCAGCAGGGTGTTTCGGTCCGGTTGTTCGGTCAGGATGGCAAGCCTCTTCTTGACCTTGTGGTGGGGAAGCAGGGTAACGACCTTCTGTCGACCTATGTACGACGCGTCGGCAAACCGGAGACGGTGGCGGTCGACAAGGCGTTGGTGTGGCAGGTGAGGCGTGGTATATCATCTTGGAAGGCACCAAAGGAAAATACAGAGAAGAAGGGTCATGTCGGTCACTGATATGCAGCAGCATCTGATACTTTTTGATTGTGACGGTACGCTGGTCGATTCGCATGCCCACATTGTGAACACCATGCAGAAGGCGATGACGGCCTGCCAGCTGTCCGCTCCAGATGATGGCGCCGTCTCGGAGGTGGTCGGGCTGTCGCTGGAGCGGGCCGTTGAGGTGTTGATTCCCGATGAAGAGAGCGTTGTACAGGCTCAGGTGACTGAACATTATCGCCGTCTGTACCTCCGCCCCGGCAGCCCCCAACCTCTTTTCCCCGGTGTGCGGCGTACGCTCGATGAGTTGGCCGCACGCGGTTACTGGATGGGAATCGTGACGGGCAAGTCGCGTCGGGGACTGGCACGTGTTATGGATGAACACGATCTGCACTCTTGGGTGATGGTGTCCCGTACCCCCGATGAGTGTCCCTCCAAGCCGCATCCGGATATGGTCACGGAGTGTGCGGATGAAATGGGCATGGATGTCGGGCAGGTGACTGTGGTCGGCGATGCCTGTTTCGATATAGAGATGGCCCTGTCCGCCGGTGCGCAGGCTATTGGTGTTTCGTATGGCGCACAATCCGCAGACAGGCTGCGTGAAGCAGGAGCCGGCCATATTGTCGATCGGTTCGAGGCGCTGCTTGAACGGTTCCCGCCGCTTCAACCCATCAACAGGCCTTCTTCGACAGAAGGAATCGGAGAGTACACATGAGAAAACTGGCTGCCAGAATCGTGAAATACAGCCTCTTCCTGCTGGCGACAATCGTTGTCATTCTTCTGGTGGCACCGTTCTTTATCAACGTGAATGACTATAAGCAGACCGTCATCGACAAGGCGGAGATGGTCACCGGGCGCCAGATCACCGTTGGCAGTATGCATCTGTCGCTGTTTCCATGGGTGGGAGTCCGGCTGACGGATCTGCATGTCAGGAACCGCCCCGGCTTTTCGGCCGAGGATTTTGTCAGCGCGAAGAACCTTGATGTACAGGTCGATCTTCTTCCACTTTTAAGCAAACGTGTCGTGATCAAGCGTTTTGTGCTCGATGAGCCGCATGTGCGGCTCGAACGCAACGTGCATGGTGAGGACTCGTGGACCGACCTGCTGCCACAACAGGGTACTTCGGCTGCGCATCCTGCGACATCAGTGGGCGGGTCCGGAGGAGCGGTGCAGGAGAAAGGCTCATCTCCTGCTGCCGGGGGACTGGTGGCCCTGAGTGCCGAGACATTGCGTGTGTCGGGCGGCGAATTCGTCTATCGGGATGCGGTCTCGAATACCTCGGTTGTGCTTAATGAACTTCGCTTGGACGTCAACCATGCGGAGATGAATCAGCCGATTCAGGTCAGCGCATCCGGCATGCTCAACGGCAACAAGTTCCGTGTGGATGGTCAGATGGGTCCGGTCGGCGATCTTGCCAAGCTGGATGCCTCCCATCTTCCGGCACAGTTCCGGCTGCAGGCTGATAAGGTGGCGCTCAGCAAGTTCAGGCCGTATATGCCGGCCCTGAAAGCTGTCGGGTCGGCCTCGCTCAGTATCGACGCGCGGTTCGAGCAGAGACCGGACGGTGTTCGGCTTAGTGCCGGTGGGGTCGAGCTTGCGGCTGGGCATGATGTTGGTATCGACTGGAAGGCGGAGATGCCTGATGCCGGACGGATCGAGATTCAGAGCATGAAATTGCAGTTGGATGATCGGGCGATGGGTGATGCCAGCGGCGAGGTGAAAGGGCTTGGCGGAGATGTGCACTATCAGTTGCGTGCCAAGGTGAACCCTGTAAGTCGCGAAACGGTCGCGGCCTGGGTTCCGACCGTACAGTCTCTGTACGCCGGTAATCCAAACCCGTGGAAGAAAATCGGGGCGGGTCTGCTGGCGACCGGCGATGCCAGCCATCTGCAGTTGCGCGATCTGCAATTGCAGATGGATGACGAAGTGGTTCAGGTCTCTGGTGCGATCGGGTTTACCGGCGATCCCGATATCCGTCTGCGCATTCTTTCCAAGGCTTTTCATGTCGATCCGTGGTTGCCACAACCGAAGGAGAACCGGCCTGAAGCTGTTTCCGAAAACGGCGGACAGACAACGGTTGATGTGATTCGGTCGTCGCTCTCTCCGGTTGCATCTGCATCGGCCGCTACGCTGGATCCGGTTGGTGGCGAAAGGATCTCCACGGATGGCGGAGCCGCACTGGCCGCAGCAGGGGGTGCCCCCTCCGGAGGCAATGCCGTAGCCAAGGAGCCTGATCTCCGCTTTCTGCGCTCATGGCATGTAAATGCCCAGATGCAGGTGCACAAACTGTTTCTGCATGGTCTGACACTGCAGAACCTGCGTGCGACCATGCAGGGTCGCGACGGTCGGTTTACTCTTGAGCCGTTGCAGTTCGACCTTTCGGGCGGGCGCGTCGAGGAGCGGGGCAGCATCTTAGTGAAGTACTACCCGGCACGCTGGAGCGAGTCGGCCCACATCTCGGATGTACAGGTCAGACCCGTCCTGCTGGCGTTGGCGAAGACCGACATGGTCAGCGGTGTGATGCAGATGGATACGAATCTGCATGGCATTGGTCTGCTGCCGAAACGAGCGACCGCAAGCCTTTCCGGAAGCGGTAAGGTGCGGGTGCGCAACGGAACGATCAAGGGGGTCGATATCCCCGGTACGTTGCGCAGACTGACTGCGCCCGGACAGCAGCAGGGACCAAAATCGACCGACTTCTCGGAACTCTCCGCCAGCTTCGAGGTCGATCACGGCCGGGTCAGCAACGATGATCTGTTTATGGCCTCGCCGCTATTCCGCCTGACGGGGCATGGTCAGATCAATCTGGCCTCGAAAACTATGGATTACCACCTCAAGCCGAGGCTGATCGGTAGCCTGATCGGTCAGGGGGATACCGAAGCGGTGCGCAGGGGACTTGTCGTTCCGCTGCGCCTGATCGGTCCGATCGAACAGCCGAAGGTGCAGGTCGAGGTTGACCCTGCCACGCTGATCCAGAATGCCGAGGCGCTTAAGGGAATGATCAAGAAGCTGAAAAAGCCGGACGCCAACGGCACGAGCCCGGAGGAGCAGATCAGGAAGAAGCTGAAGCAGCTCCTGCCGCTGTTCCGGTAGGAGGCGAAATGTTTGAGCGGTTGCGCCTTCATCCGGAGAGGCCACAGGCAAGACTGATACGGCACGCCGCCGCCTGTATCCGCGAAGGGGTGGTAGCCGTCGTGCCGACAGAGTCCACCTATGCGCTGATGTGTCTGCCTCATTGTGGCGATGCGCAGCAGTCCGTACGCCGCCTGCGCAGACTCGACGAGAAACACCTCTGGTCGCTGGTGTGCGAGAGCCTGTCACAGGCGGCGCATTATGTGCATATGGACAACCCGGCCCATCGTATTCTCAGGCGCAGTCTTCCCGGTCCCTATACCTTCGTGCTGCGTGCCAACAACCAGTTGCCACGGCGTATCTTCGGCAAGCGCCGCGATATCGGTATTCGTATCCCCGAACACACGGTGTGCCGGATGCTGTTGGCCGAGTTGGGTGAACCGATGTTGGCAACAACACTGCAGTTCCCGGACGAAGCACATCCGGCGACGGATCCGGACCTGTTTATCGAGCGGTTAAAGGGACTGAATGCGGTGGTTTTGGATGCCGGTTGGGGCGGTACGGTTCCGACCACGGTGGTCGATCTCTGTTCGGATGTGCCCGAGCTGCTCCGTCAGGGAGTGGGTGAGTGGGAGCCGTGATCGGTATGCGGCAATGTCCATAAAAGACATCCGCTTGACGCTGCCGCTGATGGCAGCATGATTCATCGTTTGTGATTTTTTGTGGGATGGTATCTGGGTCGAGACGAGGGAGGCCTTTGCCATCGCTGTTTTAACGATCAAGGAGGGGGTATCAGATGAAGAAAGCGAAGAACACCATGGGAGGAGAAGAGCGCAAGGCTGCGGTTTCTCTGGCCGGAATTTTCGCCCTGCGAATGCTCGGTCTGTTCCTGATTCTGCCTGTCTTCTCTGTCTACGCGCATGGCCTGGAGGGGGCGAAGGCGCATCCTGAACTGGTTGGTATCGCACTGGGGGCCTATGGTTTGACTCAGGCCCTGTTGCAGATCCCCTTTGGTATGCTATCCGATCGTTTCGGGCGCAAGCCCGTCATTGCCATCGGCATGCTGCTATTTGCCATCGGCAGTGTGGTGGCCGCAACATCCACGACCATTGAGGGCGTGCTGGTCGGCCGGGTACTGCAGGGTTCCGGTGCTGTGGCCGCTGCGATTATCGCGCTGGTCGCGGATCTGACCAGTGAGGAGAATCGTACCAAGGCGATGGCGATGATCGGGATGACGATCGGTATCTCTTTCGCCATCTCGATGGTGCTTGGTCCGATGCTGGGCCACTGGATCGGCGTAGCTGGCATCTTCTGGCTGACGGCGGCCCTGGCGCTGTTCAGTATCCTTTTCCTGTATGCCGTCGTGCCGACACCCAAGCGTCTGGTGCATCACAGGGATAGCGAGCTGACACCGGATCGTGTGATGGGCGTGCTCAAGGACGCGAATCTGTTGCGACTCGATTTCGGCATCTTCGCCCTGCATGCTGCCCTGACGGGACTGTTCGTCGTGTTGCCGTTGGTACTGGTGGATCCCGGCCATATTCTGCTGAAGGCTCCGCATCAGTGGATGCTTTATTTGCCGGTGATGCTGGTCTCCTTCGTGTTGATGGTACCTCTAATCATCGTGGCCGAGGCCAAGCGCAAGATGAAACAGATCTTCACCAGTGGTGTGGCCATGCTTGTGATCGCGGTGATGTTGCTCGCCGTGTCGCACCATTCCCTAGCCTGGATTGCCGTCGCCCTTCTGATCTTCTTTACCGGGTTTAACGTGTTGGAAGCAAGCTTGCCTTCACTGGTTTCCAAGTATGCGCATGCGGGCGCCAAAGGTACGGCGATTGGGGTCTACAACACCTGCGAGTTCTTCGGAGCCTTCGTTGGTGGTGTGCTTGGTGGTTTGCTCTATGTCCCATCATTGGGTAATTACGCTACCGTGTTCTGGGCGATCGCAGGACTGCTGGCCGTTTGGCTTCTGGTGGCTGCGACCATGGCCCAGCCGCGCTACGTCGCGACCCGCATCTTCCATGTTGGTGCGGTTGACGAGGCGCGCTCCAAGGAGCTTCAAGAGCGTTTCATGGCGGTCAACGGTGTAGCCGAGGTAGCCATCTTCGCCGATGAAGAGGCAGCTTACTGCAAGGTGGACAGCAAGGTGGTGGATGATGATGAGTTGAAGGCGGTGGTCGGCGCCTGATGGCGTTTATCTCGTTCGTCCGGTAGTTTTCCCTCGTCATGCGCAGGCATTGCTGCAGAGGGGTAATACCATGATGGAACGGGCCTTCGAATGGCTGTTATGGAACAGTCGGTTTATCGTCATTCTGGCTGTCATCGCATCGGTGATCGGCATGATTATCCTTTTCGCCATGGCGACCGGAGGCATGCTGAGTCTCGGCTGGGATGCCATTTCCGTAGCCTTCCTTGGTGCGCATAACCCGCACTTCCATACCGAGGCGGTTAGCCAGATCATCTCGGCCATTGACGACTTCCTGCTCGGTACCGTGATGCTCATTTTCGCCATGGGGATGTACGAGCTGTTCATCAGCAAGATCGATGTGGCCCAACAGGAGGAGGGAGCGGAGAACATCCTGATGATCTCCAGTCTCGACGACCTGAAGAACCGGCTGGTGAAGGTGGTGCTGATGATTCTCGTCGTGGCTTTCTTCAAGAACGTCCTGCACGTCACCTTCGATAACCCGCTGAACATCCTCTACATGGGTGGTGGTATCCTGCTGGTATCGCTGGCCGCCTATTTCACCCATCAATCGGGGAGTCATCATAAGGATCATGACAAAGAGGGTTAGTTTAGATCGCTTCCCCTAGGTTGAGTGGTTCCGGGAAGTTCTGTTTTGCACTAATTGAGCTCCTCCCCAGCTTATCAGGAACATCATACAGAGCGTCAGCACGACGGTGGCACCGGAGGGCCAGTCCTCGGCATAGGAGATCATCAGGCCGATCAGTGTGCCGGTGACCGAGAAGAGAAGGCTCAACAGCCACAGCCAGCCGAGACCCTTGCCCCAGAACCAAGCGCAGGCGGCCGGCAATACGAGCAAGCCCGTCGTCAGTACAATGCCGGCCAGCTTGACGCACATGACAACGGTCAGACCGGTCACGGCGTAGAGTAGCATGCGGTAGAAGGTGACCGGCAGGCCGCTGGCGGCTGCGGCCGGTGCGTCGAAGGCAATGCTCCACCAGCCGCGGGCACCCCAGAGGAAGCAGAGCATGATGATGCCGGCCGCAAGTATTAGCCAGTGCCGATCAGCATCGGAGACGATCAGGATGTTACCGAAAAGAAGACCGAAGAGATCCACTTCATACCGGTTGGCCCGGGAGATCAACACGATACCGAGCGCCATGGCACCGGCGAACAGCACACCAGTTGCCGCATCCTCGTTCAGTCCGCGTTTCCAGAGCATCGGTGCAAGCAGCAGGGCGACCGCAACGGCCGTGGCCGAGGCGGTGGGCAGAAGCGGCAGTGAAAAGGTGACGGCCAGACCCAACCCCGCCAGCGTGGCATGCGAAACCCCGACAGTCAGGAAAGAGAGGCGATGCGCTAGCACCATAACCGAGATGCTGGAAGCGGTGACGGCGATCAGTATGGCGGGAAGCAGGGCGGAACGCATGACCTCGCTGGCAAAGAAGCCGCTCAAGGCGCCTTCCCCTGTATACAGCCGATGCAGTTGGCATCGTGTGCCACGATATGCGTATGGGAACCGTACATTGCTTGCCAGATATGCTCGGGGATTCGTTCACCGCGGATGGCGTGGTGATGGATGCGCTTGTTCAGACAGGCCACCGAATCGACATAGGATGTGATGGCCGCGATATCGTGCTCCACCATGATGATGGCGACACCGTTTTCGTCGCAGAGGCGGCGAAGCAGGTGGTAGAGCCTGTCCTGTGCCTGTGTGTCGAGGGCTGCGGAGGGTTCGTCGAGCAGCAGCAGTCTGGGCGAGGAGACCAGCGCCCGTGCGATGCGGACGCGCTGCTTCTGGCCGCCGGAAAGAAGGCGGAAATCTCGGTCCGCTATATCCGTCATATCGAGAAGTTCCAGTGCTTTCATGATCTCGCCGCCTTTTGCAGGACGGCGCCATAGTGGCGAGACGTAATCGGCCAGCCCCATGCCGACGATCTGCCGGACGGTGAGGGGTAATCTCGGTCCGTCATCGTGCATCTGACTTAGCAGGTTGATGTTTTTCAGGAGCCTTTGTCGATTGCCGCGTTGCAGCACCTCGCCCGACATTGAAACGGTACCGCGATCCGCCGATGTCATGCCGGCGATCACGGATAGCAGGGTGCTCTTCCCGGCACCATTGGGACCGATGATACCCATGAAGTGGCCGGCCTCGACCGTCAGGTTGATGTCGTCGAGAATCAATCCCGTGGGGGAGTCGATACAGACGTGCGATACTTCCAGAACGGGGCTGGTCATGGTTTTTCCAGCAGGGCGATGTTGTGCTCCATCAGCGCCTCCCAACGCATGCCGCATGTTCCCAGTGCATCCAGTATAACCGGTTTGGAGGTGTGGCCGTGTCGCATCAGCCAGATCAGGGCGCGATTGCTGTGACGGTTGTCGCCCCACAGGGCGGTGGCCGGGTGTGCACGGATCAAGCGCAGGGTCTGCTCCAGTTTTCGCGGTGTAACCTCCCCGCCGTGATGACGGGGTTCAAGCACGGCATGAACGGGGATGTCGAAGTGTTCGCAGAGCCCGCGCCATGCTGGGTGTTGCATGATAACGCCGGCGCTTTTGAACGGCTTCAGTGCATGATGCCAAGCTAGCTCCATGCGGTGGCAGAGCTTGATCGCGGTGTTGAGTGCGGCGCCGATCTGTGAGCGATGCTCCGGATCCAGCTCTTGCAGACGTGCCGCCAGACGCGGCAGTGCCTTTTGGACCTCTTTAGGCTGAAGCCAGGCGTGGTTGGTCTTCGGCCACAGATCCAGTATCGGGATGCCCGTGTCGAGACCGGGCCAGCCTCCGTCGTCTCTGGACGCGCGAATAAGCAGGTCGGCTTTCTTCAGCTGGGCGGCCTGTCTGGGGGTAAGCTGGAATGTGTGCGGATCGCCGGCCGGGGGAAGTAGGCAGTGGACTCTGACACTCGGATCGAGCATCGATACCAGTCCGGCGAGTGGCGGCAGTGTCACCACGATATCCGCGAGGGCGATCGTTGGCAGAAGTACGCACCATGCCAGAAGGCATAGCGATATTGTACGGCGGAGCCGTCTGAAAGGTCTCCATTTACAGGGTATGCCCGGAAGCGGGAAGAGATGCTGCATAGGACCGCATCCTATGGAGCCCTTCCGGGGCAGGCAATTGAATATCGTCAGAAGGTTATCGGGATGTTGGATGAATGGGGAGCAAGGCGATCATGCTTGCCGCAAGCGCCAGCACCATACCCACTGTCACCACGCCGTTCCATGCAAAATGCTCGTAGGCCCAGGCCGAGGCTTGGGAACCCACCGCACCGCCCAAAAAGTAGACGAACATATATCCCGAGTTCAGTCGGCTCCGGGCGGTCTCATCCAGGGCGTATATCACGTTCAGGTTAGTGATATGCACCGCCTGGACAGCCAGGTCGAGGGTCAGGATGCCTGCAATCAGGGGGATCAGTGCATGTTGCCCCAGATCGAGCACGATCCAGGCTGTGATCAACAGCAGTGCGCCGCCCAAAGTGATGCGCCGGGCATGCCCCTGGTCTACCAGGCCGCCGGCCTTGCGGGCTGCCACGGCGCCGGCTGCCCCGGCCAGTCCGAATAAACCGATCTCCGCATCGGAGAGCCCCCATTCCGGCGAAGAGAGCAGAAAGGCCATTGACGTCCAGAGCACGCTGAATATGGCGAAGACCAGAAAGCCGAGCGCCATACGGCTGCGATAGAGAGGGTGCCGCAGGAAGAGCTTTCCGATCGAGATCAGTAGCTCGCGATACGAGAGATCTGCCGATTGTCTGAGTTCGGGAAGCATGCGCCACAGTGCGATGGCATTGGCCAGCATCAGCACGGATGCGATCCAGTAAACCGTGTGCCAGTCGCTCAGCGATGACAGTGCTCCGGCTATGGTGCGTGCCAGCAGAATGCCAAGCAGCAGACCACTCATCACTGTGCCTACCACCTTGCCGCGTCTCTCCGGCGTCGCCAACGTGGCTGAAAGCGGTACCAGAACCTGTGCTACCACAGAGAAGATGCCCGTGATGGCTGTACCCGTCAGCAGCATGGTGAGGTTGGAGGCGCTGGCGCTGATCATGAGCCCGGCAGCTGCGAGCACCATCATGGTGACGATCAGACGCCGCCGGTGGCTGACCATGTCGCCCAGCGGTACCAGCAATAGCAGCCCGAGGGCATATCCTGTCTGGGCCGTGGTGACGATGATGCCGGCGTGGGTATATGACAGCGATAGTCGCCCGGCAATGGTGTGCAGCAGTGGTTGGGCGTAGTAGTTGCTAGCCACGGCCAGGCCGGTGGTGACGGCCATCAATAGGACAAGGGCGGGGTTAAGGTGTGTCGGAGCTGTGGCATCGGAAGCGCTTTTCATGACATCTCCTTGCTAGAAGTTTCAGGGGTGGAGGGTATGCGCTTCCGTCAAATGACTTTTGAAAACTTGGTCTCCTGCTGTTTGGCACGCAGGTACGCATCGAAGATCATGGCAATGTTGCGGATCAGAAGGCGTCCGCCTGGCAGAACGGTTAGGCCATCGTTTCTCAGTTCCAGCAGGCCGTCCCGGGTCATGTCGGCGAGTTCTTCGAGCTCCACGGCGAAGCGTTCGGAAAAATCGAGACCGAACAGCCGCTCGACGTCACTGAAGTCGAGGGCGAAATCGCACATCAGGCGCATAATGATATGACGCCGAAGGTGATCCTCATTCGAGAGGCGATAGCCTCGGAACACCGGGAAACGTCCGGCGTCGATTGCCGCATAGTAGTCGTCGAGCGTCTTCTCGTTCTGGAAGAAGGTGCCGTCGACATAACCGATCGAGGTGATGCCCAGTCCGAGTAGCTCTGCGTCGGCCTGAGTGCTGTAGCCCTGAAAGTTACGATAGAGCTTGCCCTCGCGCTGTGCCACCGTCAGTTCGTCGTCCGGCTTGGCGAAGTGATCCATGCCGATGAAGACATAGCCGGCTTGCAGTAGCCGGTCAATGCTGAGTTTGAGGATGTTCAGTTTCTCCTCCGGTGTCGGCAGATCGCCCTCGTCGATGCGTCGCTGTGGCATGAACATCTGGGGTAGGTGGGCGTAGTTGAACAGTGCGATGCGGTCCGGTGAGAAGCCGATGATGGTGTCGAGCGTGCGATCAAAGGTGTCGACACTCTGGTGCGGCAGGCCGTACATCAGGTCGATGTTGATTGACTGGAAACCTTGCGCCCTGGCCTGTTCCAGTACGGTCAGGGTCTCCTCTTTCGACTGGATGCGATTGACCGCTTTTTGCACGGCCGGGTCGAAATCCTGTACGCCGAGCGACATGCGGTTGAAGCCGACCTGGCGCAACACCTCGACGGTATCGCGGTTGCACTCCCGCGGGTCGATCTCGATGCTGTATTCACCCTCGTCATCCGGAGCGAAATCGAAGC
>DATFLK010000082.1:0-15661 GCA_035267815.1 Mariprofundaceae bacterium
ATCTCCACCCGCTGCGACCCCGCACGCGACTTTACGATGGCCGAACACACACCCATCGACTATCTCGACTTCGCCTCGCCGGTGGCCGGACTGGGTTCCAAAGTCGGCATTGACGCCACCAACAAATACCCGGGCGAAACCACTCGTGAATGGGGCCGCCCCATCGCCATGTCCCGCGATGTCATCGAGCGCGTCGATGCAATATGGGAAGAGTTGGGACTATAGGTCGACTATACATGCGACCGGGCTTTGACAAGCCATCGCCATAGCCTGAGCATGGCAACAAAGCTATTCAAACCATCTGGAGGTGCCGTGCAGCAGGATTTTGCGCCTACCGAGGCTCCGCAGGATCGCCGGAACCGCAGGTTGAACATCAAGATGCAAAGCCCCGCCGTCAGAACCCTGGCGGTCTTGGCCGTTTGCGTCATCACATCATGGCTTATATTCGGAAGCGCCCACAAGGTGGCGGCCAATACACCCGTGGAACACGACGAGTGGATCAAATCCGAGGCCATGCATCCCGCCGTGCACGAGACAGAAAAGCGCGCGGTACTCAAACCGGGGGATGCAGCTGTCACTGTGCTGGGCCGGATGGGATTCCCCTACGCCGAGATCAATGCCATCGTGGCTGCCGCCAAGCCGGTTTTCCCGCTGAATGAGGTCCGTGCCGGACATTCGATCATCCGAAAAAAACGCGACGACATGACCGATGTCTATTATCAGGTCGATGCAAACCGGCTGCTCCATCTCGCGCTGGATGACGGCGACTGGCATGCCACGCTGGAGCCGAGAGCCGCCTCCACACGCCGGGTCGTGCTGCAGGGCGAGATCCACGACAACCTCTTCTCCGATGCCGCGGCAGTCGGCCTCGATGACGGCACCACTATGAATCTCGTCGACATCTTTGCGTGGGACATCGACTTCGCCCGCGACCTGCGTCAGGGCGACCGCTTTCGCGTGCTGCTGGAAGAACGCTTCGACGCGCAGGGGCATTCGCTCGGCAGCACGATCATGGCCGCCGAATTCGTCAATCAGGGCAGAACCTTCCAGGCGATCCGCTTCCAGTTCCCCGACGGCCGGGTGGAGTACTACACGCCTGAAGGCAAAAGCATGCGAAAAACCTACCTGAAGGCACCGGTCAAGTTCACACGCATCTCCTCCCGCTTCTCACTGGCGCGCAAACATCCGATTCTGGGTTACACGCGTGCACACCACGGCGTGGACTACGCCGCACCACGCGGCACACCGGTGCACGCGGTCGGCAACGGACGCGTCATCTACAAGGGCTGGGCCGGCGGTTATGGACGCTTTATCCGGATTCAGCATACCAATGCGGCCCACAGCACGGCGTATGCTCACCTGAGCCGTTACGCCCACGGCATCAGACGCGGGGTATATGTCCATCAGGGCGAGGTGATCGGCTATGTCGGCATGAGCGGTCTGGCCACCGGTCCGCATCTCCACTTCGAGTTCCGCATCCATGGCCGGCCGGTCAATCCGCTGACCGTCAAACGGGTCCCCGCCAAACCGGTGCCCGCATCCGAAAAATCGGAGTTCCGCATGATGACAGCCCGCTACCTCAAACGCATGCAGCAGACACCCATCCTGCTGGCCTGGGGATAAACCGATGACCGACTCCATGGATTCCCGGCATCGGACATGTCTGGAACGTGCCCGGCGCGTGCTCGACATCGAACAGCAGGCACTGCAGGCACAATCGGCCATGCTGGATCAGCGTTTTGTCGAGGCCGTCGACGCCATCCTCAAGACAGAGGGGAGGCTGGTCGTGGTCGGCATGGGCAAATCCGGCATCATCGCCAAGAAAATCGCCGCCACCTTTGCCTCGACCGGCACACCCGCCTTCTTTGTGCATGCCGCCGAGGCACAGCACGGAGATCTGGGCATGATCACCACGCAGGATGCAGTGCTGGCCCTTTCTCACAGTGGTGAAACCGAGGAGGTGCTGGGACTGCTGCCGATGATCAAGCGTCTGGGCATTCCCCTGATCGCCATCACCGGCAAACCGGCCTCGAGCCTGGGCCGTTATGCCGATATCATCCTGCATGTCCCGGTGGATCAGGAGGCATGCCCGATGAACCTGGCACCGACGGCCTCGACCACCACCGCACTGGCGCTGGGCGATGCCCTGGCCGTGGTCGTGCTGGAGCAGCGTGGGTTCGCGCCCGAGGATTTTGCCCGTTTCCATCCGGCAGGCAGCCTAGGCCGACGCCTGATGCGTGTCGAAGAGGTCATGCACCATGGCAGGCTCCCCGTTGTGACACCGGAGACCCCATTGCGTGAGGCCATCGTCACCATGAGCCGCGGCCGGCTGGGCATCACGGCCGTGCTGGAGAGTGGCAACCTGATTGGATGTCTGACCGATGGTGACCTGCGCCGCATCCTCGAATCCGGACAGGCGGAGATGGAACAACCCGTATCGATATTCATGCACCGTCATCCCTATACGGTGCCGGAAGGACATCTGGCTTCGGAGGCCCTGCATCTGATGGAAGAGCACAAGATCACCGTCATTCTTGTCGTCGACACAGAACAGCAGCTGACGGGCATGCTGCACATGCACGACCTGCTGCAGGCGAAGGTGGCATGAACACGCTCGCAGGTTACGACCGCTTCCCCTCCGACAGGGTGGGCAATATCCGCATGCTGATCCTCGATGTGGACGGTGTCCTCACCAGCGGCGGCATTATCATGAACAATGCCGGCGACGAATCGAAGAGCTTCAACGTACGCGACGGTCACGGCATCAAGCTCCTACAGCGTGCCGGCATTCGGGTCGCCCTGCTGACAGGGCGCAGTTCGGGGGTGGTGGCATGCAGGGCGCGCGACCTCGGCATCGAGCATGTAATCCAGGGCAGCCTGAAAAAGACAGAGGGGCTCGACGAACTCCTGCAACAAACCGGTCTGGACGCGGATGCGTGCGCCTATATGGGCGACGATGTGCTCGACCTTCCGCCCATGCGCCGATGCACGCTCGGTATGGCGCCGAAGGATGCACACCCCTCGGTACTAACCCAAGCCGACTGGATATCAGACTATGACGGTGGATGCGGCGCCGTGCGGCAGGCGGCGGAGGGACTTATTCTAGCCCAGCAGGCATGGAACGAGGTGATCGAGACCCCCTACGGGGTCACGCCTTCCGACTGCGGGTGGTCTGACTGAATTGTGGCGCTGGGTGAAGTGGGGGAGCTTGGGTGTGGCCGTCGGCAGCCTGTTGCTCGCCATCGGACTGATGTCCCGTTCCGGAGAGACTGGTCTGCCTCCTGCCCCGCCCACTGCCAAAAAGCAGAATCGCGCACAAGTGGACAGGCCACTCATCGTCGAGCGAAAGGGAAACCGTATGCTGTGGCGCCTGCAGGCCCAAAAAGCCGAACAGGGGCGTCACGACATGCACCTCATCTCGCCGAAGCTGGACCTGTTTACCGATGCCGGCGAGCTCATCCCGGTCAAGGGCAAGGAGGCGTGGTTCAATCCCGTCACCAAATCGATCCGCTTCAAGGGTGATGTCGAGGTGGATTACCGTAAATGGATATTGAGATGCCAGGTACTGAACTACGATCACCGTACAGAACAGCTTTACATCCCCGGCGCCTTCCGCATCCGCGGCGAATCGATACGGATACGGGGCAAGGGGTTGACCGCCTTCCGCCAGACTCAAAAGATTCGGGTCGATCACGGCGTCTGGGTGGAAGACCGGAAACCGGAACGCTGGGAGGGAGCATCATCATGAGGCGTTTCGCCAACCACATCATCGCCGGCCTTGTCTGCGCATGTCTGTGGCATAGCCTGGCAGCACTGGCTGCCGAACCCGTGCAGATCGAATCCGACCATCTGGAGATCCGGCATGCCAAACGTCAGGCCATCTTCACGGGGCATGTCCACCTGACCCGGGGCACCTTCGAGCTCTTCTGCGACCGTCTCGTGGCCTACTACAGCAAGGATGGGCACGGCGGCATTGACCAGGCCAACGCATTCGGCCATGTCCGCATGAAACAGGAGAACAAACGTGGCAAATCGGACAAGGCACGACTCGACAACAGACGACAGATCCTGACGCTGATCGGTCACGCCGAGATGGAGGATCCGGACGGCAAGGTCAAAGGCTCCACCATCATTCACCACATCAAGACCAACGAGACCGTGGTGCGCCAGGGGGAAACGGGCAGGGTACAGATGCACCTCGACTCCAAGGATACGAAAAAACCGGAGAAGAAACGGTGAGCACCGTCCACCACCTCTCCGCCCAAGCACTGAACAAGAGCTTCCGCAAGAAGCAGGTCGTCCACGATGTCGGCCTCGATGTCTACTCCGGCGAGTGCGTCGGACTGCTCGGTCCCAACGGGGCCGGAAAGACGACCAGCTTTTACATGATATGCGGACTAATCAACCCCGACCACGGAGAGGTCACGCTGGACGGAGAAGACATCTCGCATCTTCCGATGCACCGCCGGGCACGCCAAGGCATCGGCTACCTGCCCCAGGAGGCCAGCATCTTCCGCCGGCTAACCGTACGCGAGAACCTGCTGGCGATCTTTGAGACCCTGGACCTCTCACCCGCCGAGGTGGAGGAGCAGTTGGAAAGCCTGCTGGTCGAGCTGGGTATTGAAGGGGTTCAGCATCAGAAGGCCTATACACTTTCCGGCGGCCAGCGCCGACGTACGGAGATCGCGCGCGCACTGGTCACCCGCCCCCGTTTCCTGCTGCTGGACGAACCCTTCGCCGGCGTCGATCCCATTGCCGTCGAGGACATCCAGGTGATTATCGCCGACCTGCGCGCGCGCGGCATCGGCATCCTGATCACCGACCATAATGTACGCGACACCCTCTCCACTTGCGACCGGGCCTATCTGATGAATGCCGGCGAATTACTGGTACAGGGCACACCGGACGAGATCGTCCAGCATCCGGATGCGCGCCGGCTATACTTGGGTGACAGCTTTAGCATGTAGGTTTAAGGTGTGAAAAGGTACACCAATCCCATTAGGGAGCTGATGCGCATTGGCATGGCAGAACTGGAGCCGTGATAATGCAAGGAGGGCGTTAGACCGTGAAACCCCGTACGCATGAGGTGATTATCGCCATGACCGGCGCCTCGGGTGCAGCCTACGGTCTGCGCCTGATACAGCGCCTGGGGCAACTCGGCATACGCCAGCACATCCTGCTATCGGAAGCAGGGCGGCTCGTCATCAAACAGGAACAGGGTCTCGAGATGCCAGGCAGCCCCGAAGCATCGGCAGCCTTTCTCGCCGGTCATCTGGAGATACCTGAAGAGCTGATCGCCTGCTACGCATTGACCGACTGGTTCTCCCCCGCCGCCTCCGGTTCGGCCGGCATACGGCACATGGTGGTCATCCCCTGTTCGATGGGGAGCATGGCCAGGATCGCGACCGGCGCCTCCGACAACCTTCTCGAACGGGCCGCCGACGTGATGCTGAAGGAACGGGGCAGACTGATTATCGTCCCGCGGGAAACCCCGCTCTCCAGTATCCACCTCGAGCATATGCTCAAGCTCTCCCGCATGGGGGTGCACCTCCTTCCAGCCATGCCCGGCTTCTACCACCGACCCAAGAGCATCGGGGATCTGATCGACTTTGTCGTCGACCGCGTCATCGACCATCTGGAAATCGACAACAGTGAGGCGAAACGATGGGGCGCCTGATCGCTACCATACTTGTCTGCTGTAGCCTCTCATCGTGCGCTGCAGTCGCCACGGTTGCCGCCATTCCCGGCGCCGTGATGCAGGGTTACAACTACTTCATCAAGGGACAGGAGACCGGAGTCCCGCGCGACATGCGAACCTCGCTGGCACTGGTGCAACAGGGACTGCACCGGGTCGACATGCATGTCGACGTGCTGGAACCGCTTACCGATGGCTATGCCGTCTCGTTCGGCGGCCATGCCCTTGACGGTGACATTCAGCTCGTCCGTACAACCGAACACCTGACGACCATCAAGGTATCCGTCAGAAAAGGGGTGCTGCATCAGAAGTCGGTCGAAAAGGCCATTATTACGGCCATCCAGAACAAGGAACCGACCATCTCGTCCAAGGCGCGATTCCAGTTTGCAGGTTATATCCCGCTGTTGCAAAATAGCATCAAAGGCGCGGAGAAAATCGCATGGTACCGGCGCGGTGCCTATGCAGAGATGAAACCTGCCAAGCCGCAGGGGTGGCTGGAGTTGACGCTGCCATCTGGCAACAAGGCATACCTCCGCGGCCATATGACGCGCTCTCAGGCAGCCGTGAACACCAAAAAGCTTCATCAGGCGATAGAGGAGTAAGGATGCCAATCGATAACGCAACACTGGATGACATGGCGGAGAAGGTCGCCGGTGGCCTGAAGCTGCTGGGCCATGTCAAAACCGAGGCGCAGTCGCAGGTACGCACCGTGCTGGAAAGCACGCTCGAACAGATGGATGTGGTCACCGACGAGCGCATGGCCGTCACCGAGGCCTTGCTGGCCAAAACACGCGAAGAGATCACGGAACTCGAAGCGAAGGTTAAGGCGTTGGAAGCCAAGCTGAAGCAGTAGCCATGCCGGCCCACGCGCTCCGGATAAAGTCGGTGTCAGACCGCTTGATTGGATTATGACACACTTCTCGCTATCGACAAATGCCTATACGGACGGAGGTCGCCCAACCTTATATCGTCAAGATCCTGCAGTATCGGGGCGAACGGAATAATATGGTCTTCTGACACGGAAAGGTGACATTTTTTGTCACTTTGCCAATCATACCCGTTGTGACTCACCCCACATACACCTCCTTGTCACTGATACATTATCACCCATATCGCGCAAGCGAACATGTTGAAAAGGAGAGGTAACATGAACATGAAGAAAGAATTCAACAAACAGGAAGGCTTCACGCTTATCGAGCTGATGATCGTCGTGGCCATCATCGGCATTCTCGCCGCCATTGCGATCCCGCAGTTCGCAGCATACCGCACCAAGGCGTTCAACTCGGCAGCCGAGTCGGACCTGCATACGGCCCGTCTGGCTGAGGAGTCGCTGTTCACCGACTACCAGAAGTATGGCGGTTCGGTGGCGGCTTCGGGCACCGCAGGTGCCACGGCAGGCGCACTGCTGACCACGGACGGCTTTGTAGCCACGACCACAGCGGGTCAGGAGGCACCGGTTGCGCTCAGCAACAACGTGAAGCTGGTCGCCAACATGGACGGTACCAGCTCCTACGCCACTGTGACCGCCAAGCATGACAGCGGTGACAAGCTCTATGCCGTGGAGACCGACCAGTCTGGCACCTACTTCAAGGTGAGCGCAGCTGGTACGGCACTGACCACCGGCACCAGTGTTGCCGCTACAAGCGGTGCCGACTGCACGACCGCCGGCTATACTGCCATGTAAAAAAGCCCTTTCGGGTTTTTGCGCAGGGGGGCCTCGGCTCCCCTGCTTTTTTTTGACACCGCGACTAATATAGAGTGATGTTTCACAGCAGCGAAGCAGCCGGTTAAATCGGCCAATGACAGCGCCACGAGGGGGATCCGTGCTTCGGTTCGAGCAAGTGCATAAGACCTACGCCAGACAGCTGGGCCAGCCAGCCCATGTGGCCCTCAAGGGCGTCGATTTCGAGATGCAACCGGGAGAAACGCTCGGCCTGATCGGCCCCAACGGGGCAGGCAAGAGCACTTGCATCCGGCTACTTCTCGATTTCATCCGCCCCGACCGCGGCACGATCCGCATCTTTGGACAGCCGCCGCAGACCCCCGACATACGCCATCGCATCGGTTACCTTCCGGAAATCGCCAACTTCCCGCAGAACGTCTCCTGCATGGAGATGGTACGCTTCGCCGGACAGACATGCCGCATGTCACGCAACGAGATCGCGACGGCGGCCGACAAGTGGCTCACCCGGTTGGGCCTTTGGCCCGAGCGAAATCGTCTGTTGCGCGGCTTTTCCAAGGGGATGCAACAGCGCGCCAGCTTTGCGCTGGCGCTGATCCACGACCCGGAACTATTGATCCTAGATGAACCGATGAGCGGCCTCGATCCGCTCGGCCGCGTCGATATCGTCAACCTCATCCGCGAACTTCGGCAGGCAGGGAAAAGCGTACTCTTCTGCTCGCATCTGCTGGACGACATCGAGCGCATCGCGGAGAAGGTGCTGGTCCTGAACAGGGGGAACGTGCTGTTCCAGGGACCGATCCCCGAGCTCCGGCAGCATGAGAACGAACCCCTTGAGACCGCCTTCATGCGCCTGATACGGGGAGATATGTGATGCCGGCCTGGCACAGGGTCAGCGCGCTGGGGCGCATCATCTTCCTAGACGGCCTGCGCCGCCATGCCCTAGTCGGGCTGGTGCTTCTATCGCTAGCGGCCGAGGTCTCCGGCTTCCTATTCATGGACTTCTTCGGACGCGACATCGGCCGAGCCAGCAGTGATTTCCTCTTCTCCGTGATATGGGCCGGGGGGCTGATGTTCCTCTTCTTCCATGCCGTACAGGTCATCTCATGGGACGAGGAACGGAAGGTGATCTACACCATTCTCTCCCGCCCCCTATCGCGGGCGGAGTACGTACTGGGGGTCTTCACGGGGCTTCTGGCGCTACTGATCGGTCTGCAGCTTCTTCTGGGTACGGCAGGCTACGCGACGCTCCTAGTCATCAAGCACTCGCTGGCCACGTTCTATTTCCAGCACCTCTCGCTAGCGCACTACCTGCTGACATGGGCCGGACTCGCAGTTATGCAGACCGCGCTGCTCGCCGTCATCATGCTCTTCTCGGGGATGGTCCGGGGCGGATTCCCGGTGCTGCTGCTCTCTGTGGCCTACTATGGTATCTGCGCCGGCCTTCCCGTCGTACGTGATTCGGTCGACGCCCATTCGGCTGCCGGATACCTCCTGCAGATACTCACCGCCCTGTTCCCCGACTTTTCCCGTCTAGATTTTAAGGATATGGTGGTGTCGAACCTGTCGGTTACCCACGGCATGCAGGTCTGGATGAATTTTGGACTGGTATTGCTCTACATCGGCATCGTAACCGGCTTCGCATCCCGCATATACGCCCGCCGGGATCTGCAATGAGATGGTATCGGTGGCTGTTGCTTCCCGTTATGGCTGCCTATGTGGCGCTGTTCATCCAGGTGGAAAGCGGACACCGAGACACCACACCGGAATTGACACCCACCCTGCCGGCCAGAATGCAGCAGGTCGCTTGGTCCTATATGCACCAACTGGGAGCCGAGATGCTCTATATCAAGGCGGCCGTCTTCCTAGGGGGTAGAAGCCCGAACACGAAGCCGGAGAGCTATGCCCCGACACTAGCCGATCACTTCGATGTCATGAGCAAACTTCACCCCAAACTGATCGACACCTACTTCCTCTGTGAATCCAGCCTCTCTTGGCTCAGCCCGGACAACGCACGCTTCGTCAACAGTATCCTAGATCGCGGAATTGCGGCACGCCCGAAACAGTGGATGCTCCCCTTCTTCGAAGGCTTCAACCACTGGCGCTATCTAAACGACCCCAAAACAGCGGCCTCATACCTGTGGCGTGCGGTCGACACCCATACCGCACCTAGGTGGGTCGGGCAGCTCGCCACCATACTGGCGGCCGAAAATGGCGACATCTACGGCGGACTGGCCTGGCTGCAGGCGATGCTGGAAAAGGAGACGGACCCCGACCTCAGGGCCCGCTACAAGGCCGATATCACGGAATTCAGGAAAGCAATGCACGTGCTTCAGGCAATTCATCAATACCAGAAGGTACATGGTCACAAACCGGCCCACCTTTCGGAGCTTGTACCGCACTTCCTGACGGCCCTGCCAACGATGTCGCATGGATTCACCCTCACCTACGACCCCCCGCGTCTGAACCTGAAGCGCAGCAGAGAGAAGCAGCAGCGGAAGAAGGAACAGAGCTAAAGCTCCAGAACCTCCTCGAAACCGAACCGACTCATATCATCCATACGCATCGGATAGAGCACGCCATCCAGATGATCGCACTCGTGCTGTACCACGCGGGCATGGAAGCCTGTCACCTCACGCTCCACTACCTCCCCATCGGCATCGAACCCGCGGTAACGGATACGACTGTATCTCGGCACGAGACCACGCAACCCCGGCAGGCTGAGGCAACCCTCCCAGCCATGCTCCATCTCCCGATCCGGCAGATCGATCTCGGGATTGATCAGCACCGTATTGGGCACCGGCTCCGCATCGGGATAGCGCGAACTGGACGAAAAGCCGAAGATAACCAGACGCAGGCTGACACCGATCTGCGGGGCGGCCAATCCGGCACCGTCGTGCGCTTGCATGGTATCGTGCATATCCCGAATCAGGGCATGAAGTTCATCGGTGTCGAAGGCACCGACCGGCACTGCTTTTTGCAACAGGCGAACATCGCCCATCCTCAACACCTCCCGCACCGCCATCAGACAGGCTCGATCGACAGCAAAGGAGTGAGGCCCTTCATACCCAGATCGTCTATCTCCTCTCTCAAATGCTTTCTGGTCAGGGGAATCTCCCGCAGGAACTGCCGCTTGCCGTCCCGGAAGGCGAGACGGGAGAAGATGCCGATGGCCTTGATATGGCGCTGCAGGGCGGTCAGGCGCACGGCGCGGTGCCATGTTTCAACATTGGCAAAACCTTCCTGAAGCGACTGCGGCATCGCCTCGAAGAAATGCCTGCTCCACTCCTGACGGACCAGCTCCGGATAGGCCTGATAGCAGTCGTAGAGCAACGAGGCCAAATCATAGGTCACGGGCCCCATAACGGCATCCTGGAAATCGATCACGCCCAGAGGCATGCCGCCATCGGGAAGCATCAGGTTGCGGCTGTGGTAGTCCAGGTGGACGGGCACACGCGGCAACCGTGCAATCTCCCATAGCAGCGGGGCGAGAGCCGCATGGAAGGCCTCCCCGGCTTCGGCCGACGGGGTATGGAACGCGACATGTGGAAGATACCAATCGATATAGAGGTTGCACTCGGCTCGCATCCTCGCCACATCGAACAGAGACAGCGCAAACACCGGTGGATGCGACTGAAGGGCATGGAGCTGACGAAGTGCATCGGCGAACAGGGGAGCGACATCACCGCCATCGGAAAGATGCGCAGCCCAAGTGATATCGCCGAAATCCTCCAGCAGAAGGAATCCCTGCAATACCTCGCTGCCGATCAGGGAGGGAACACGGACACCCGCTTCGGCAAGCCACTCCCTCACCCGCAGGAAGGGGCGCACGTCCTCCTTCGGCGGCAGTGCATCCATCAGGACCCGGTTTCCCGCCTTACCCTGCACCCGGAAATAGCGACGGAACGATGCATCCCCCGCCAGCGGTTGAAGTTCGGCGCTCGGATCGTCCATGACCCGTCTGATCCAGACCCGGGCGTCCTCTAGTCGATCATTTGTCACGCAACAGAAGACCGGTGATATGCATGCGTTGCTGCACAAGCTTGATAGCCGCATCCGCCTGGGCACTGGACGCGTATGGTCCCAGATAGACGCGATACCATACGCCAAGCTCCGGCACATCGGTCTCTTCGACCCGGCTCAGAATACCGTGTTGACGGAAACGGGCTTTCAACCCCTCGGCATCGCTGCGATTCTGATAGGAACCCACCTGAACACGGAAGCCGCCCTGTGCTGAAACCGAAGGTGCGGCGACAGTCGCATCGGATGGATGCTCTCCGCCATTTTTCGGGGACGTTCCGGAAGCCTCTTGCTGGGCAAACTGCTGATGCGGAGCAGTCGGCGAACGGCTCATGGGAGCAGGCGTGACGGCCTGCTTCGGCAGAGAGTTATAGAAAGTCAGATCCCCGACCGCATCCTTGGAGGCTGGTTTATCGTTCCCTTTCATGCCGGAAAGCTTCTTTCGCAATGCAGTCAGCTCTTGCTGCTGATCCCTGATCTGAGCCAGCAACTGGTCCTTGGCCTCCTTGCTGATCCCCTCTTTCTGCTGGATCGTGCTGCCCTTACCAAGCCAGAAGCCGCCGGCAAAACTGCCCGCCACCACCAACAGAATACCGATGACCAGTAACATGCTCTGCAACTGACCCGGGCCACCCGCCGGCGCTTTCCGCGCGGCCCTGCGTCCACCGGACTCGGCGAAGTCTTTTCTTGCCACTACATGCGCTCCGGCGCTGCCACACCCAAAAGCCCGAGCCCGTTTCGGATCACCTGCCCCACGGCACGCATCAACAGCAGCCTTGCCTGTGTCAGTTCGGCATCATCGCCGACCACACGGTACTTGTGATAATAGGTATGCAGATCGGAAGCCAGCGAGGTCAGATAGGTCGCCACGCGATACGGCTCAAGACGGCTGGCAGCCTGCTCAAGCACCTCCGGATAGCCCAGAAGCTGTTTGATCAGAAGCTGCTCTTCGGCCTCGATCAGCCTAGACACCTCGACACTGGCCGGATCGGCCAATTCAACACCCTCTTCGGCGGCTTTTTGCAGAATCGAACAGACACGTGCATGGCCATACTGCACATAATAGACCGGATTCTCGTCGCTCTTCTGTTTGGCGGTCTCTAGGTCGAAATCAAGCTGACTTTCGGCCCGCCGGGTCAGAAAGTTGAAGCGCACCGCATCCGAACCGACCTCGTCGACCACCTCGCGCAGCGTGACGAAAGTCCCTGCCCGCTTGGACATGCGCACCGGCTTGCCCTCCCGTGTCAGGTTGACCATCTGCACCAACACCACCTCGGGCTGGTGCTTCTTGCCGGTCAACGCCTGCATGGCGGCCTGCACACGCGTGATATAACCGCCATGATCGGCACCCCAGACATCCACGAGCCGGTCAAAGTCGCGCTCATGCTTCTCCATATGGTAAGCGATATCGGCCGCAAAATAGGTCGGCGTTCCGTCCTGTTTGATAAGTGGGCGATCCACATCATCGCCGTAATCGGTCGTACGGAATAGCAGTTGCTCCACCGGACGGTAGTTCGCCACCTCCTTCCCCTTGGGGGGAGGTAACACACCCCTGTAGGCGATGCCCCTTTCCTCCAAATGACCGATCATTGACTCGATCCGTCCCGAGGCATGGAGCGTCCGTTCCGAAAAGAAGCGGTCGAAATGGATACCGAGTGCGCCAAGGTCGTCACGGATGATCTCCATCATCAGCCTCACCGCCTCCTGCCCCAGAAACATGCGCCGCTGCTCGGCATCCATCTCCGAGAGTTCCGAAAAGGGCACCTTCTGGAGCATCTGCCTGGCGGCCTCCACCACATACTCGCCGGGATAGGCTGACGCCGGAAAATCGACCTTCTCTCCCTGCAGTTCACGCATGCGCAACCATACGGAGTCCGCCAACACCCCCACCTGATTGCCAGCATCGTTGATGTAATACTCCTTGTGCACTCGCACGCCACGGGCGGCCATCACCCGCGCCATCGCATCCCCCACCACGGCACCGCGGCCATGGCCGACATGCATGGGACCTGTCGGATTGGCGGAAACGAACTCGACACAGGCACTCGGCCCGTCCTCAGCACTGACACAGCCGTAACCGACCGCTGTCGAGACGATGTGCGCCAAAACCGTGGCCTCCATGGCATGCTGGAGATAGATATTGATGAAGCCGGGACCGGCGATTTCGGTTTTCTCGACCTCGGGTGGCCACTCCACCAGTTCCAAAAGACGCGCCGCCACGGCATGCGGTTTCAGACCAACCCGGCTGGCCAGCGGCATCGCCACGTTGGCGGCATAATCGCCATGTTCGGTTGTTTTGGGGCGGCTCAGTGACACACGGGCACCGTCCTCCTCGCCATGTTCGGCCAGAAAGGCCTCCACGGCCAACTGCAGGGATGTTTCCAGTTCGTGTTTCACGCTTCCTCCATCGGACGCGGTGCATCTTACACGCTGGAGAAGCTGTAAAAAACTCGCAATCGGGGGGCACGATCCATCAGGTCATCGCTGACACCCCGGACAGTAGAAACTGCTTCGACCGGCCTGCACGATACGGCGGATCGTGCCGTCGCACTTCCCGCACCGCTCCCCGGTACGCCCATATACATGAAAGGCGTGGGCAAAATAGCCGGGGCGACCATCCACGCGTACGAAATCGCTAATCGAACTGCCTCCCGCCTCGATCGCTTCCTGCAGCACTCGCCGGACCGCATCCACCAGCAGCACCAGACGGGCCTGACTGATTCGTCCGGCGGCCCGCGCGGGATGGATACCGGCCCGGTAGAGCGATTCGGCGGCATAGATATTGCCCACGCCGACCACTGTGCGGGCATCCATCAACACATTCTTAATCGGTGCATGTCGTCCAACACACCTCGATCGCAGATATTCCACATCGAATCCCAGTTCCAGTGGCTCCGGCCCCAAACCGGAGAACCACTGGTGCTGCTGCCACGTCCGCGCCGGAAACAGCCCGACATAGCCGAACCGGCGGGCATCCCGGTAGCGCAGGCTCTGGCCATCCTCGAAATCGATGCGGACATGCTCGTGCCGGACCGGCGCTGTATCGGCCGGCAACAGGTGAAATTGCCCGGTCATGCCAAGATGCCATGTCATGACCCTCTCTCCGAAACCAAACAACAGATATTTCGCTCGCCGCCTCACATATTCACACACCCGACCCGGCAGATACTCGGCCATGTCCGCAGGAAAGGGGTAACGCAGACCGGACGAAAGGTGCTCGACCCGCACCACACGCCTCGCCTCGACCAGCGAACCCAGCCCGCGGCGCACCACCTCGACTTCAGGTAATTCCGGCACTCTTCACCCCTTCTCCCGCACCCGCGACGATCCATTGCAGGCGACAGATCGTGTGCTCATAATAGACTGCATGGCAAAATGGTTGAAAGAGCCCGATATCGCCGTTGACCGTGACACATTTCCCATTCTGGCGCTGCTCTCCCGCGACGAACAGCATCGACTTCGGTCGAACACCACATCTGTGGAGATGGCCGCCGATGTCGCGGTGATCAGCGAGGGGCAACAGCCCTCATCCCTTTTCCTAGTATACAGGGGCCTGCTGATGGTCAGCAAACGGCATCATCACGACATCTTCGATGTCGGCTTTGTCACACCGGGTGAAGTCTTCGGCGAAGCCTCCATCCTGTACGACACCCCAGCCAATGCCGAGGTTCGCGCCACCGAACCGTCGCTGTTATTGCAGTGTCCCGCCGGGACCGTACGCGATATCCTCCGTACCAATACGCGCTTCAGACGGGCTCTCGAACAACTGGCCGAACGCCGCATGGCCGCATCCGCCATGGCGATCAACGCAGTTTTCTCAAAACTGCCCCAGGCGGCACGGGAGACAGTGCTCTACAACGCCCACTTTATCTCACTTGATGCCGGCGAGACGCTATTTGAGGAGGGGCAATCCGATACCCACTTCATGTACCTCGTTCTGGGAGGCAGGGCGGAGGCAACGGTGACATCACCGCGCGCCCCGGGTCAGCGCATCCTCTTTGCCAATATCGGCGCGGGTGACGAGATCGGAGAAATCTCCATCATCACAGGCCGCAGCCATGCGGCCACAGTCACGGCCACGGCGTCCATGCATCTGCTAAAAATCAATAACGAAACGATACAGAGCTGGCTGAAACGCTATCCTGATTTCGGTTATGCGCTCTATGCGTGCGTCCAGAGGAAACTGCAGCATGCACTTGAAGGCATGCGCGACCTCATCGGGGAAGAGGAGGCCAAGAAGCGGACCATCGGCGCGCTTCCCCCGG
>DATFLK010000083.1:0-4304 GCA_035267815.1 Mariprofundaceae bacterium
CGGCTCAAGCGCCGCATGGCGCAAGAGGCTGCCGCTGCCTATCAGCGCGACGGCCGACAGCCGGGGCTGGCCGATATCCTGCAAGGCGTCTCGATGGCGGCTATCCCCCACCACCAGTACATGGCGGCCCGCCTGATGGCGACCCAGGCGGAGGATCGCCGCAATTTCCACGACAGTGTGGTCAAATTGCAGAAGGTCGAGAAGCAGACGCGCCGCGAGCGGCAACGGCTGAGCCGGTTGCAGGCCGAAAAGGAGAAGAAGCGTCGCCATCTGGCGATGCAGCGCAGTGCCAAACAGCACCTGTGGAACCGGGTGCGCCACAGCGCCCGTCTGAAGCGACAGCGCGACAAGCAACTGGCCGAGCAGGAAACGGCGCTCAAGAGGCTGCTCAAGGGGCTTGGCGCCTCGACCCTGCTGGCCGAGGACAAGGCGACCGACTGGGTTTCGGTGCGTCGGCTCAAGGGGAAACTGCCGTGGCCGCTCAAGGGGCGGATCATGGCGCACTTCCATTCCAGGCCTGCGCGCGGGCGGCCCCGGCTGGCCGGTGTGCTGCTTGCGCCCAAACGCGGTGCCGGGCAGGTTAAGGCGATTGCGCCCGGGCAGGTTCGTTATGCTGACTGGTTCGGCGGTTACGGCCTGATGCTGATCGTCGATCATGGCCAGGGGCTGATGAGCGTGTATGCGCATAACGACGTGCTCTACAAGCATCTGGGCGACTGGGTGGATACCGGCGACGTGCTGGCCGATGTCGGCAGCACCGGCTGGGTCGAGCATGTGCGGCTCTATTTCGAGATGCGGGACAGGGGCCGCCCGACCAATCCTGTGCGCTGGTGTCACAGATAAGGCTGCGGAACCTGATAGGATTCGAAGCGAAAGCGAGGAAGTAGGCGTATATGAAGAAGTCATGGTTTTTCCGGATCGCGGTAGTATCAGGGGTCACGATCATGCTCGGCGCCGCCGTGATGGCGTGGAACATGGTCGACGAGAAACAGGCGGTTGCGGCGACCGATTATCAGCAGCTGCAGAAGTTCTCGCAGGTCATGGAGATGGTGCGCCGCTCCTATGTCGAGCCGGTCACCGATGAGAAGCTGATCGACGGTGCGCTGGCGGGAATGCTGACCAGCCTCGATCCCCACTCCACCTACATGACCAAGGAGCAGTACGGCGAGATGCAGGTCGATACGAAGGGCGAGTTCGGCGGCCTGGGTATCGAGATCTCCTCCGCCGATTCCGGGATCCGTGTGGTGTCGCCGATCGAGGATACGCCGGCCTATCGCGCCGGTATCAAGGCGGGCGACATCATCATCAAGATCAACGACCAGCTGGCCAAGGAGATGACGCTGACCGATGCGGTCAAGCTGATGCGCGGCAAGCCTGGTACCTCGATCACGCTGACCATCTTCCGCGCCGGCGTGGACAAGCCGATGCAATTCAAGCTGGTCCGGGCCATCGTCAAGACCAAGTCGGTCAAGAGCGACTTCCTTGCCCCCGGCTACGCCTATCTTCGCATCACGCAGTTCCAGGAGCGGACGACGAAGCTGCTTCGGAAACAGATCATGGACCTGAAAAAGCAGGCGGGCGGTTCGCTCTACGGCGCCGTGCTTGATCTGCGCAACAATCCCGGCGGCCTGCTGGACGAGGCCGTCTCCGTCTCCGATACCTTCCTGAACAAGGGCGGCATCGTCAGTACCAAGTCGCGCACCGGTAAGAACCTCTCGTTCAAGGCCGACAAGGGTGATCTGCTGGACGGCGTGCCGATAGTCGTGCTGATCAACAACGGCACGGCATCGGCGGCGGAGATCGTATCCGGGGCCCTGCAGGACGACCACCGGGCGATCCTGATGGGCACGCGCTCGTTCGGTAAGGGATCGGTGCAGTCGGTCGTGCCGCTGCCGGACGGCTCCGCCATTAAGCTGACGACCGCCCTCTATTACACCCCGAGGGGCCGCTCCATCCAGGCGACGGGCATCACGCCGGATATCCTGGCCAAGCCGATGCGGGTGGCCAGTAACGGCCAGAACGGTCCCAATACGGCGGTGTTCGAGCGCAATCTCAAGGGGCATCTGCAGAACGGCAACGGCGCCAAAAATGCGAAGCCGGCCAAGAAGGCGCATGGCCATCCGAGCGAGATGATGCAGAAGCGTCTGGGGATCGATACCGTGCTGCAGCGTGGGCTCGACATGCTGGAAGGGCTGCACGCCCTGAATGCCACCAAGCACTGATCCGGGCCGGGGTTTGCGCCGGTCGTCGCGGATGTGACTGATGGCGCGCTGCGCTAGGCCCTACTGGCTCTACGCCAGCCTGCTGGTCCTGCTGCTTCTGCTGCTCTCCTTGGCCTGGCTGGCCATGGATGTTCATCGGCATGTACCGGTCACCCGGCATGCCGTCGCGCCGCAGCCGAAGGTGGTCTACGAGGACGATCAGGTCTCCTCGACACTGCGGGTGATGGAGTCGCCGCCGCATGCCGTGGCCCGCCACGCACGCGGCATCGCCCTGATCTTGGATGATGCCGGCTATGATCTTCATGCTATCCATCGGGTGTTGTCGCTGCCCTACCCCGTCGCCGTTTCGGTCATCCCCGACACACCCTATGCCAGACAGGCGGCCGAACTGACGCATGCATCGGGACGGACGGTCATGCTGCACATGCCGATGGAGCCGGCCAATCCGAAGTATCAGGCCCGGATGAACGCCGAATTCCTGCGGGCGGGCATGTCCCGGAAGCAGGTTCAGCACCTGCTTTTGGGCGCGCTGAGGCAGGTTCCCTATGTGGCCGGTATCAACAATCACATGGGTTCGCTATTGACGACCATGCCGAAGCCGATGGACTGGGTGATGTCCGTCTGCAGACAGAAACACCTCTTTTTTGTCGACTCGCGCACCAGCAAGGATTCGGTAGCTGCGATTGAGGCGAAGCAGGCCCGGCTTTCGTGGGGTGAACGGCGGGTGTTTCTGGATGACGGCGGTATGCATGATATGGAGCTTGCCTGGAAGGCGGCCTTGCGGAAGATGAAGCGGGAGGGGGTCTGCATCGTGATCGCGCATCCACATACCGATACATTGATGTTTTTGGAGCACCATATTCCGAAGCGCGACCAGAAGCTGATCGTGCCGCTGATCACCCTGCTGCACAAGGGAGATGTCTCGTGAGCGAACCACCCTCTTCCCCGCCCTCGATCGAGGATCATGCCGCCCGGCGCATGCCGCAGCTGGCCGAAGAGAACCGCCAGCTACGGCATTATGTCACCGAGGTGATGACGCGCCTGCGTGAGAACGAGCGTCTCTTTTCACGGCTGTTCGAGCTGGAGACGGCGGTTCTGCAGTCGACCGATCCGGAGGACATGTGCTTCTCGCTGCTGCGCAACCTGCGCGCGCGGTTCGATCTCGACATGGTCCGCTTCTGGTTCGAGCGCTCCAGTTTCATCGGTTCCTGCCGGATGGAGGCCGTGTCGGAGCGCGATCTGGTCTGGCTCGAGGAGGATGAGATCGCCAAGATGGGGTTGCCCGGCCGGCATGTCTGGCTGATGCGGCTATCGCCCGAGAAGGGATTCTCCTGGCTGAGCCCCGCCGACCATCACCTGGGTTCGATGGCGCTGCTGGTGCTGGGCGATATCTCGCATCCCTTCGGCATACTGGGGCTCGGCAGCATCGATCCCGAGCGCTTCCAGCCGGGGCACGGTACCGACTTCCTCCAGCATCTGGCGCAGGTGGTGGGGTTGAGTCTCGAAAACGTCGTCTCGCGCGAGCGTTTGGCCAGGCTGGCCATGACCGACAAGCTGACCGGCGTGCGCAACCGCCGCTTTCTTCAACCCCACAGCAATCAGCCATTGTCACAGTGGTTCGGCAAGGATGTGGGTGTGGCCTGCCTCTATATCGATGTCGACGGACTGGCCGCGGTCAACGCCGCATCCGGACGCGAGACCGGGGATGAGATTTTGACAGCTGTCTCCCACCAGACCTACCGGCTGGTGCGCATGCAGGATCCGCTGATTCGCATGGAGGATGACGAGTTCGCCCTGTTGCTGCCGGGCTGCTGGCCCGACAAGGCGCGCCATATCGCCGAGCAGCTGATCGGGATATGCAACAGCATCGAGGCCGGCGACGGCCATGTCAGTATCAGCGTCGGCCTCGCCTATTCGGCTCCCGAGGAGGACCTGCGGGTCAAGGATCTCATCGCGCGGGCCGATCAGGCCATGTATGTCGCCAAGGCGTTGGGTGGCGGTCGCTTTGAGGAGACGGACGGAGAGTGACATGCAGTTGAAGGCGGGCATTGCGCACTATCTGCAGCAGCTTGCAGATGTCCG
>DATFLK010000084.1:0-2093 GCA_035267815.1 Mariprofundaceae bacterium
GGTTTCGCCCGGGTATTTGTTGGTGGCGTCAATGCCGACTTTGGAACCCAGTCCGGCCACCGGCGAGGCGAAGTCGAGATAGTCGATGGGTGTGTGTTCGGCCATCGTAAAGTCGCGTGCGGGGTCGCAGCGGGTGGAGATCGCCCAGATGACCTCCGGCCACGAACGGCAGTCGATATCCTCATCCACAACGATGATGAACTTGGTGTACATAAACTGGCGAAGGTAGCTCCAGATGCCGAACATCACGCGTTTGGCGTGGCCTGCGTAGGCCTTCTTGATGGAGACCACCGCCACCCGGTAGGAGCAGCCCTCCATGGGGAGGTAGAAATCGATGATCTCTGGGAACTGCTTCTGCAGGATCGGGATGAAGATCTCGTTGAAGGCGAGCCCCAGCACGGCCGGTTCGTCCGGTGGCTTTCCGGTATAGGTGGAGTGGTAGATGGCATCGGGCCGCATGCTCATGGCCTCCACCGTGAATACCGGGAAGCGCTCGACCTCGTTGTAGTAGCCGGTATGGTCGCCGAACGGCCCCTCCTCGGCGTACTCGTCGAAGGAGATGTGTCCCTCCAGCACGATTTCGCTGGAGGCTGGTACGGAGAGCGGTGCATGGACCCCGTCGGTCAGGACTGTCTTTTCATCGCGCAGCAGGCCGGCGAACTGGTATTCGGAGAGCGTGTCAGGAATGGGTGTGACCGCCGCCAGGATGGTGGCCGGATCGGCTCCGATGACCACGGCGGCGGGGAAGCGGTCCAGGCCAGTGCGTCGTGCCTCCTGATGATCCAGCGCACCGCCGCGATGTTTCAGCCAGCGCATGATCAGTTTGTTTCTGCCGATCACCTGCTGGCGATAGATGCCCAGATTGTGCCGCTCCTTGTGAGGGCCTTTGGTGACCACCAGCCCCCAGGTGATCAGGGGTCCCACATCTTCCGGCCAGCAGGTCTGGAGCGGCAGGCGCGACAGGTCGACCTCGTCGCCGCGCAGTGTTAGCTCCTTCCACGGTGCCTTTTTGACCTGTTTGGGTGCCATGTGCAGTACCTTCTTCAGTACCGGCCACTTCTCCCATGCGTCCTTCAGTCCGCGCGGCGGTTGCGGCTCTCTCAACCAGGCCAGCATCTCGCCGATTCGGCGCAACTCGTCGACCGATTCGCGTCCCATGCCGAGCGCAATGCGTTCGGCAGTACCGAACAGGTTGGTCAACATCGGCATGTCGTGCCCTTTGACTCGTTCGAACAGCAGCGCCGGACCTCCGGCTTGCAATACCCGGTCGGAGATTTCGGTGACTTCGAGCGCCGGATCTACCTCCGTGCGAATGCGTTTGAGCAGGCCCTTCTGTTCCAGTGCGGCGATGAATGCGCGCATGTCGCGATTATGCATCGGAGGCGTGGTCTTCCCGTATGTCGAACACCGTATCAAGTTTGGCCAGCGTGAAGATATCGCGCACATTGTCGGTCAGGCCCGAGAGTGTGAAGCGGCCGCCGGAGTCCTGGCTCCATTGCAGGCCCTCCACCAGCGTGGCGATGCCAGCCGAATCCATGAAATCGACACCGCTCAAGTCGACGCGGACCTCTTCATGTTTCGGATCCAGCAGTGTTTTGAGCTGTTTTCTGAGCTGCATAGCCGTATGAATGTTGATGTCGCCGCTTACCGACAGTCGAACGCCGGCATTGCCAAGGGCTGTTTCCGTCATTTCAAGTGTCACATTCATCCCCTTCCGATAGGTGTTTGATCAGCACCCAGTGGTTGCCGTCGTCCATGGTCGAATGATGAATCTCATCCATGATGGCCTGTATCAGGCGGAGCCCGATACCACCCGGCTGCACGTCGTCGACCTCGCGTCCGCGCAGTTCATGTCTGTCCGCAATGGGCGGTGCGTAGTCCCGGAACTCGAAACGGAGCCGGTGATCCTGCAGGTCCGCGCGCATCTCGATCATGCCTTCGCGGCCATGATAACCATGTTTGCTAATATTGGCGAAGAGCTCGTCCACCGCCACGAGCATGCGATTCGTCTGAATGGTGTTGAGCCCGGCCCGCATGCTCATCGCCTCCACCATGTAGCGGAGGGTGCGCATACAGTCGCAGCCGCTGTTCAG
>DATFLK010000085.1:0-12335 GCA_035267815.1 Mariprofundaceae bacterium
CATCGGCTGGAGATTCCGGTCATGACGCTCGATACGGGCCGGCTTCCGCAGGCGACCTACGATGCCATTGCCGAGATCGAGGCGCATTACGGCATGCGGATCCAGGTGCTCTTTCCCGACTGTCGGGAGGTCGAGGCGATGGTGCGTGAGCACGGCGTCAACCTCTTTTATCGTTCGGTCGAACTGCGCAAGCTCTGCTGCGAAATTCGCAAGGTGCATCCGCTGCAAAAGGCGTTGCAGGGGTTGGAGGCTTGGATGACGGGGCGGCGCCGGCAGCAGTCGGACCATCGCCAGGAGATGCAGCCGGTCGAGGAGGATCCGGTCTTCGGACTGATGAAGTACAATCCGCTGATCGACTGGAGCGAGCAGGATGTCTGGGACTACATCCGTGCCTACCACGTGCCCTATAACCGGCTGCACGATGCCCACTACGTCTCCATCGGATGCGAGTGCTGCACCCGTGCCATCGCCGTCGGCGAGGATCCCAGGGCTGGGCGCTGGTGGTGGGAGAACGAGGAATCGCTGGCTGAGTGCGGTCTGCATGTCACCTCGCTGACCACTACGGTCGGGGAGTGCGAGCAGGGTGAAGGGATTTGATCACGGATGCCAACGGATAAGGAGTCATGATGAGCGAAGAACACAAGAAGGTTTCGATCGTCTGTTTCAGTGGCGATTTTGACAAGGTGGTGGCGGCCTTTACCATCGCGACAGGCGCGGCGGCGACCAACCGCGAGGTGACGATCTTCTTCACCTTTTGGGGGCTGAATGTTCTGAAGAAGAAGCAGGGACGCGCCTGGATTGGCAAGAATCTGCTCTCGCGTATTTTCAACTTCCTGATGGGAGGCCGTAACAACCTTCCGCTGAGTCGGCTCAACTTCATGGGCGCGAGCCCGAAGCTGATGACCGGAATGATGAAGGGGTGCAACGTGGCCACCCTGCCGGAGCTGATCGAGGCGGCCAGCGCGCTGGGCGTGCGCCTGGTGGCCTGCGAGATGGCGATGCATGTGCTGGGCATCGACCGCGACGACCTGGTCGACGAGGTCGAGGATGTGGCCGGTGTCGCCACCTTCCTGAACGAGTCGGAAGACGCCCACATTATCTTTATTTGAGCGAGGACAGGCTATGTCGCACTTTATCGATATTACCGGGGAACACTGCCCGATGACCTTTGTGAAGGTGAAACTGGCGCTAGCCAAGATCGGTGGAGGCGAGGAGCTCGATGTGCTGCTCAAGGAGGGCGAGCCGTTGCAGAACGTGCCGCGCTCGGCCGAGGAGCAGGGCTTTACCGTCTCCGGTATCGAGGAGAAGGGCAATGGCAACTATCTCGTCAGGATTCGCAAGTGACCGTGAAGGGAGCTGAAAATGCATCCCTGCAATTTTTTAAGTACGCAAAATCAAAGGCAGATGTCATTGATTTTGGCAGGCCATCCATGGCCTGTACGGGTTCTCCGGGAAACCGGAGAAGCCTTAAGGAACGGAGGAACGGATGTCTGAACACAAACTGACGCAGCTTGAAGCGCTGGAGGCGGAGTCGATCCACATCATGCGCGAGGTGGTGGCGGAGTTCCGAAACCCGGTCATGCTCTACTCTATCGGCAAGGATTCCAGTGTGATGCTGCATTTGGCCCGCAAGGCCTTCCATCCGGCGCCGCTGCCGTTCCCGCTGCTGCACATCGATACCGGTTACAAGTTCAAGGAGATGTACGAGTTTCGCGACACCTTCACCAGGGAGATCGGTGCCGAACTGATCGTTCACCGCAACGAACCGGCGATCGAGAAGGGGATGAACCCGAAGCAGTACGGCGTAGCGCGCTGTTGTGGTGCGCTGAAGACCGAGGCGCTACTGCAGGCGCTGGAGGAAGGTGGTTACGACGCCGCCTTCGGCGGTGCGCGGCGCGATGAGGAGCGTTCCCGTGCCAAGGAGCGAGTCTTTTCCATCCGTGACGAGTTCGGGCAGTGGGACCCGAAGAATCAGCGTCCCGAGCTGTGGGATATCTATAACGGTCGCATCCATGAGGGGGAGTCGGTGCGTGTCTTCCCGCTTTCCAACTGGACGGAGATGGATGTATGGCTCTATATCCGGCAGGAGAACATTCCCATTGTACCGCTCTATTATGCTGAGGAGCGGCCGATGGTGGAGCGTGGTGACCTGTTGATCCCGGCCGAAGATACCCGGCATCTGGATGAGGGCGAGACGCCGACGATGGTCATGAGCCGTTTTCGAACGCTGGGCTGCTCGCCGTGCACCGGTGCGGTACGTTCGAATGCGACGACGATCGACGAGATCATCGCCGAGGCGGCGGCGGCCCGTCGCAGCGAGCGCGAGACCCGTATCATCGATCACGGCTCCAACTCCATGGAGGACAAGAAGAAGGAAGGATATTTCTAACGATGCCCAAAAGGACATCCGCCGTCACTCATGGTGGATGGGCGCTGTCGAGGCACGCGAATCGTTTTTTGAGGAAGAGGATATGACCGAGCTGAATCTGGATCTGAATAACGAGATTGAACTGCTACGACTGGTGACGGTCGGTAGTGTTGATGACGGCAAGTCGACCCTGATCGGGCGTTTGCTGGTCGACACCAAGGGCGCCTTCGAGGATCAGCTTCTGGCCGTGCGCAAAAAGCGGGGGGAGACGCATGTCGCTTCCGCCGCCGAGGTCGATCTCGCCATGCTGACTGACGGGCTGGCGGCTGAGCGCGAGCAGGGGATCACGATCGACGTCGCCTACCGCTATTTTGCCACACCGAAGCGTAAGTTCATCATGGCCGATTGCCCCGGCCACGAGCAGTACACGCGCAATATGGTGACCGGCGCCTCGACTGCGCATGCTGCCATCATCCTCGTGGATGCCCGCAATGGAGTGCTGGAGCAGACCAAGCGCCACACCCATATCCTTGGTCTGCTTGGCATGCCGCACCTGATCGTGGCGGTGAACAAGATGGATCTGGTCGATTTCGACCAGGATGCCTTCGAGAAAATTCGCGACGAACTGACCGAGTTCTGCGCCAGACAGGGGATCAACGATCTGATCACAGTTCCGGTCTCAGCTCTGAACGGGGACATGGTCACGGTGCGTGGTGACAACATGCCCTGGTATGAGGGCGCGACGCTTCTGGAGACCCTGGAGGGACTGGAGGTGAACGACCAGATCGATGCAGCACCGTTTCGCTTTCCGGTGCAGATGGTCAACCGACCGCAGACGCCGGAGTGGCCCGACTACCGTGGTTTCATGGGGCGTGTCGTTTCGGGCACCGTCCGGGCCGGTGACGAGGTGATGGTATTGCCCTCCGGCCATACCAGCCGGGTGAAAGAGATCGTCACCTTCGACGGCGATCGGGAAGAGGCGTTCGCACCGATGAGCACGACCCTGACGTTGACCGACGAGATCGACATCTCGCGCGGCGATATGCTGGTGCATGTGGGGCAGAAGCCGAAGGATGCTCGCGAGGTCGAGGCCGTACTCTGCTGGATGGGGGAGGAACCGCTTTCGTCCCGGAAGAAATACTTCATCAAGCATACCACCAACACTGTCAAGGCGATGGTGACGGAGGTCGTCTACCGCACCGATATTCATACGCTGGAACAGCGGACTGATGCGGAGGAGTTGGCGATGAATGATATCGGTCGGGTGACTTTCAAGTTGCAGAAGCCGATGTTCTACGACGCCTATGGCGACAACCACGTGACCGGCAGCTTCATCATTATCGACAGCTTCACCAACAATACGGTCGGTGCCGGCATGATCTGCGGTGACTAAGCCGGGCTAAGTCTCTCTTCTTCGCCCGGCGGCTGCTCCTCATAGTAGGTGGATGCGAGCGGATTAATGCCGTCACGATCGCTCTCCATGCCCCAACGGGTCTCCGGGCTGGCTTGTACGGATAGTGTCAGTGCCCGGATGCGCTCCGAGGTGATGCCCGTGCCGGTCAGGTCGGCCTCCTGAAGCCTTACCTGTGACAGTTTCGCTGCGAACACATTGGCTCCTGTCAGGTCAGCTCCTGTCAGGCTGGCCTTGGTCATGTCGGTTTCCGAAAGAAAGGCGTGGTGCAGCAGTGCGTGATCCAGCACCGCGCCCGTCAGGTCGGCCTGATTGATGAATGCCCTGTTCATTCTGGCATGACTGAGATCCGCCCAGGCCAGTTTGGCACCGGAAAGCTCCGCATCCGAAAGGTCGGCGTGGGCCAGCCTGGCGCCGGAAAAATCCACACCGGAGAGGTCGGCCTCGGAGAGGTCGGTATGCTCTAGGCGGCTCTGTGCCAGATTACTATGGCAGAGGCTCGCGCCCTTCAGGACGGCGTATGCAAGATTGCACCCGTTGAGTTCGAGGAAGTCGAGCCGCCACGCATGCTCATGGTCGAAGCATCCGCCCTGCAGGGCGGGGCGTGATAGAATGCGCCGCAGGGCCTCGCTGATCGCAGTGATGACAGGATGGTTCCGTATCCTCCCGGCGGCTTCTTCCGGTGTCTCGCCGGCAGCGATTCGCGATTCGAAGGCACGCCGGTATTCGTGTGTGATGCTGCCGTAGAGGTCGAGGATGGAGGTGTTGATACGGAGCTGGGTGTCGTCCGTTGCATCGTCGATATGGTAGCGAAGTGAGCGGATGCCGACGATGCGGGCCTGGTCGTTCTTCCCGTTCAGAGCCTCGTCTTGTGCCTGTTCCAGTGGCAGTGGAAAGGGCGCGGTTTCTACCGGCATGTCGATTCCCGCTTCGTTCCGAAATCGTACACGGCGCTACCAATCAGTTCGGGGCCAGGCAGCGCTCGATTCGAGAAAAAGGATGTCGTCTTCATCGGGCCTCCGATAGTCGGCAAGTTGCATCTCCAGTACTTCCAGGTCGGCATCGGATACGTCCCGGCCCTGTTTCGTACGCGTCCTGATGCGCCGGCGAAGCAGATCGGGAGGGATTTCAAGCCACAGGATCTTCAGCGGCACATCGAGGGAGCCTGCTAGGCCGCGGGCGGTATCGCGATCCTCCCGGCGCAGGAAGGTAGCATCCATGATGGCGGAGAATCCGGCATGTATCACCTGCCGTGCAGCATCGAACATTGCAGCATAAGTCATAGCATCCAGTTCATCCCCGTACAAGGAGAGGTCGGGCCTCGATTCGGCCAGCCGTTTGCGGGTGGCATCGGATCGGATGGTGATGGCGCGCTCGATACCGCAGCCCTGCAGGGCCAGATGGCTTTTCCCGCTGCCCGAGAGGCCACCGACGACGAACAGGGTGGGGTTCCTGTCGCGGCTGTACTCGCCCGCTAGGACGAAGTAGCGCCTCGCCTCGCTCAGCTGTTCCCGTCGCAGTGCCTCGTCCGTATCCTGCGCATCGGCAAGCAGGTAGGCCACCTTGCCGCGTACGCTGGCCCGGTAGGAGAGGTAGAACGGTAGCAGCATCAGCCCCTCATAGTCGCCGGTCGCTTCGAGATAACGCGACAGAAAACGGAAGCCAAGGTCGGGGCGTAAGCGGGCGTCGCAGTCCATGACCAGGAATGCGACATCGCTGATGGTGTCGATCATGCGCAGCTCGTCGCTGAATTCGATACAGTCGAAGAGGTGGGGGCGTTCGTCGTAGAGGGCGATGTTCCTCAGATGCAGGTCTCCGTGGCAGGCACGGATATGTCCCCGTCGCTGCCGTTCGGCGAAGTGTGCGGAGTGGCCGTCGAACAGCGCTTCGGTATGGGCGCGGATCGTATCGATTTGTGGCGTATCCGGGTGCTGTTCGGCCACCTCGAGATTGGCCTCGATATGTTCGCGGATATAGTGGCGATCGCCGAACGCCCGAATCTCTGGGCCGGTTTCGGCAGCTTTGTGAAAGGCCGCGATATCGTGGGCCAGCATATCCATCCATGCCGGATCGAAACGGTCTGCCTCGAGCCGGGCGCTGAGCAGATCCCCCTGCGAGAACTGGACCATCTTCAGACAGTAGTCCGTGATGTGCCCGTTCGTGCCGAGGTGGAAGTCTCCCGCGGTCTCACCGACCGGGATGACCTTCAGGTAGAGCTCCGGTGAGGTGCGCCGGTTCAGGCGGAGTTCCTCTTCGCAGTAGTGGCGGCGCTGTTCAATCGTGGTGAAGTCGAGAAATCCGAAATTGACCGGTTTTTTCAGTTTGTAGGCGTAGGGTCCCGTCAGGATGACCCACGAGATGTGCGTCTGGAGCAGTTCGATGTCATGGGTGGCATGCGGATAGAAGTTGGGCTCCAGCATGGCCCGGATATGCGGCGGTAGTGCGGACGGATCGATACGCTGCTTCCCGTTCAGGCCCGGTGCGCCATGTCTTGGCAGGAATGGGTCACGGCTGTCCTCCTTGGAGTCATCGTGCACAGGCTAGTATATACATAGGGCGAAGCGCTTGTCGCCAGCATCAAAAAAAGGGCCGCCGGCATGCGGCGGCCCTTTGTTGCAGGCTGAAGGCGAACGCGTTGCTTACAGCGAATCAGCCTCGGAGGCAAGGTACTCGGCCACACCTTCCGGCGTGTCCTTCATGCCCTTCTTGCCCTCGGTCCAGCCGGCGGGGCAGACCTCACCGTTCTTCTCGTGGAACTGCAGGGCGTCGACCATGCGCAGCATCTCGTCGATGTTGCGGCCCAGCGGCAGGTCGTTGACCACCTGATGACGCACCACGCCTTCCTTGTCGATCAGGAAGGAACCGCGCAGGGCTACTTCGCCGCCGAACAGGACGTCGTAGTCCTCGGCAATGTTCTTGGAGAGGTCGGCGACCAGCGGATACTGGACGTTACCGATGCCGCCGTTGTCGACAGCGGTGTTCTTCCATGCCAAGTGGGTGAAGTGGGAATCGACGCTGACGCCAATGACCTGAACGCCGCGATCCTTGAACTCCTTCAGACGGTGATCGAAGGCGATAATCTCGGAGGGACAGACGAAGGTGAAATCAAGCGGATAGAAGAAGAGCACGACATACTTGCCCTTGTAGTCCGACAGCCTGAAATCCTCCTTGAAGCTGTTGTCCGGCATGACCGCTGTGGCCGTGAAGTCCGGTGCCTGTTTTGTGACCAATACACTCATTATTTCACTCCTTTTGTTATTTTTGAGATTCAAGCACGGTCAGAAGATCGCGCTTGTGTTCCTCTTCTTGGATAAGGATATCCTCGATGACACGCCTCAGGCCGTATTCGCGCAGCTGTTCGGCCTGGTAGATGCGTTCCTTGTAACGCTCGATGGCGTTGTCCTCGCCCCGCAGGTCCTGTTCAATCATCACCCGGCCTTCGGATGAGGTGTCGATTGTTTCGACATCGACGCTCGGGATACCGCCTAGGAAATCGATCTGCTCGGATAGCATGATGGCGTGTTGCAGCTCCTCCTGAGAGTGGATGATCAGCTCTTTCTGGATGGACTCGTACTCGTGGCCGGTAATGACCGAGGCGTGTTGTACATACTGGATGCTGGCGGCGTACTCCCACTCTAGATCCTTGTTCAACTCGATAATGAGCTGTTCGCGTGTCACCGGCATGGAATCCTCCTTTGCCAACATGTATCAAACAGATAAAGCGATTGACTAGTCAGTAACGATTACTATATAGTATAAAACATGTTTTGCAACAACTATTCCGCTTTCGCGGTGCGTGTCCGTACGGACACCGGGAGATTATAGCTGATGGATATGCGCACTGTGCTGCATCAACACGGACTTCGGGTAACGCCGCAACGGCTCGCCATCGCCGACAGGTTGCTGGCCGAGGCCAGGCATGCCGTGCCCCAGGAACTGTACGAGGATCTGCGTGAGCGGTTTCCCTCCATGTCACTCAATACGGTATACATGACCCTCTCTCAGTTCGAGGAGAACGGGCTGCTGCGCCGTTTCTATGTCGATGGCCGAGCCGTGTTCGACAGCAATACGGCACCACACGACCATGCATGTTGCCGTAGTTGTGGTGTGTTGATAGATCTACCTCAACGCGATGATGTGGCGGTTCCCTCAGCCCTGCCGTCGGGGTGGCGAATCGAGGGTTACAGCCGTCTCTGGTCAGGGCTGTGTCCGGCCTGCAGCGAATTGGAGGGTGTGGCAGAGGCCTGAGGCCTTAAGAGGGATTACTCCGGCGTGACGACGGTGCCGATTCCCTCGTCGGTCAGGATCTCGAGTAGAATGGCATGCGGAACCCGTCCGTCGATGATGTGGGCCTGTCCCACACCATGGCTGACGGCATCTAGGCAACAGTTTACCTTTGGAATCATGCCTCCGGCGATCACGCCGTCGCGGATCAGCGAAGAGGCATCGGGCGCCGAGAGCTGAGAGATCACCCGCTTCTCGCCATCCATCACGCCCGGCACGTCGGTCAGCAGGACCAGCTTGGCGGCCCCCAGTGCCTGTGCGATAGCTCCGGCCACCAGATCCGCGTTGACGTTGTAGCTTTGTCCCTCGCGCTTGTTGTAACCGACGGGGGCGATGACCGGGACGAAGCGGTCCCGCTCCAGAAGTTCGAGGATGCCGGTATTGATCGTGTCTACCTCGCCGACATGGCCTAGGTCGATGATCTCCGGCACGTCCAGCTCGGGGGCGTCCTGCCGGATCTCCAGTTTGCGGGCGCAGATTAGTCCGCCATCCTTTCCAGAGAGGCCGACGGCCTTGCCACCCGCGTGGTTGATGCCGGCGACGATCTCCTTGTTGACCAGTCCGGCCAGCACCATCTCCACCACTTCCATGGTTTCCCGGTCGGTGACCCGCATGCCCTGGACGAACTCGGCCTGCTTACCGACCTTTTTGAGAACGTCGCCGATCTGCGGTCCGCCGCCGTGGACGACGACCGGATTGATGCCGACCTGCTTCAGCAGGGTAATGTCGGTGGCGAATGATTGTTTGAGACGCTCCTCGACCATGGCGTGACCACCATATTTGATAACAATGGTCTGTTCTGCGAAGCGTTGCAGATAGGGGAGCGCCTCAACCAGTGTGGCTGCGCGTTCCTGGGCGTATTTCATGCCACCTTCGTTTTTTTCGCTTCGGGCGCCTTGTCGAGCATCAGTTGCCACACGAAGACAATGGCACAGACGGCCAGGGTCAGCCCCAGTCCGGCAATGATGTCGTTGCTGTTCGGTCCGCCCAGTAGCATGCCGGCGGGGATGAAGACGATGATGGCCGGCACGATCAGGGCTAGGCGCGTCCAGCGGTTGCTCTGTTTGAAGATGACGCTGGCGGCACCGGGCGAGGATAAGATGGCGAAGAGGGTCACGATAATCCAGTGGTTGTCTTGGTCGACAGTGCTCAGGCGCTGCCAGATCGTTGTCGGATGCGTCATCAGGTGCGTATCGATCGCTGCGCCGCCGACCAGTACCAGTGCGGCAGTGATGACCCACAGGAGCCATCCCTTCCACTGCTTGCTGCGCGCCAGGTGGTTTACCCATACGCCGTTGCCGATGACGTACATCAAGGCGGCGAATGCCACGCCCCAAGCCGCCTGATTGTATTGAACTTCCATATCAATCCCGTCCTGCCAGTTAAGTGTTGAACGGATAGTAACGGCAAAAGCCGGGCGGGGGAACCACACTCGGTGTCATGCCATGTCCAATATTTAATCACTTTTGCATATATATTAATCATAACGATCAGGAAAGGACTCTTTAAAATCCATTTAACTATATGAAATATAATGATTATATCAGTATGGCATGCGCCATGCTTATAAAGAGCATCAACACGATGAAGGAAGGAATACTCGATGAGGAAGTCTATTTGGATTGCGTGTGCAGGCATAGCCCCTCCGTTCGATGAAGCGGCAGGTGCGGTTTGAGTGTCGGGCGGCGGTTCGGGTCGATGGGAACGCATCTGCCGCCCTCGGGATTCCGGAAAAACGAGTGTGAACAAGGAGAGAGCAGATGAAGATGATCACGGCGATTTTAAAGCCATTCAAGCTGGACGAGGTCAAGGATGCCCTGGGAACCATCGGGGTCTCAGGCATGACCGTCACGGAGGTCCGCGGACACGGGCGCCAGAAGGGCCATACGGAACTCTATCGCGGGGCTGAATATCAGGTCGATTTTATCCCCAAGGTTGAACTGAGCGTCGTGGTGGAGGACGACCAAGCGGATGCCGTGGTCGAGGCCATCACGACCTCCGCGCGTACCGACAAGGTGGGTGACGGAAAGATCTTTGTCATGGATGTCGAGCGGGCGATCCGTATTCGCACCGGCGAAGAGAATTCGGGTGCTTTATGAACAGTCTGAAGATGTCCCCCTCAGGAAATTCGAACAAGGAGAGTAACGATGCGTAAATTGATGACAGGAGTATTGATGATGTTGCCCGCCGCCCTGCTGGCGCCGGGCATGGCTGTGGCGGGCGAGGCCGCCAAGCTCGATTCAGGCGACACCGCCTGGATGATCACGGCGACCGCCCTAGTGCTGTTAATGACTATTCCGGGGCTGGCGCTGTTCTACGGTGGCATGGTGCGTAAGAAGAATGTGTTGTCGGTTCTGATGCAGTCCATCGCCGTCACGGCTTTGGTCAGTGTGTTGTGGGTCGTGGCCGGATATTCGCTCGCCTTCAGCGGTGACGGTGCCTTTGTCGGCAATCTCGCCAAGGGTTTCTTCGCCGGTGTGGGTGTGGATGCACTTTCAGGCACGATTCCGGAAACGGTGTTTGCCACCTTCCAGATGACCTTTGCCATCATCACCCCGGTACTGGTGATCGGTGCATTCGTCGAACGCATGAAGTTCTCGGCTGTCTTTCTCTTCCTCGGTATTTGGGTACTGGCCGTTTATTCTCCGATCTGCCACTGGGTATGGGGCGGCGGCTGGCTCGGAAGCCTCGGTACGCTGGATTTCGCCGGGGGTACCGTGGTGCATATCAATGCCGGTGTGGCCGGTCTGGTCGCGGCCTTGGTGCTGGGCAAGCGTCTGGGTTACCCGAAGGAGCCGATGCTGCCGCATAACCTGACCCTGACCCTGGTGGGTGCTTCCCTGCTGTGGGTCGGCTGGTTCGGCTTCAACGCCGGTTCCGAACTTGCTGCGGACGGTACGGCCGGCATGGCCATGTTGGTGACCCAGGTGGCGACTGCCATGGCTGTTCTGGGCTGGATGTTCGCCGAATGGATCGTCTTCAAGAAGCCGAGTCTGCTGGGCGCCTGTTCTGGTGCGGTGGCCGGTCTCGTGGCCATCACCCCGGCCTCCGGGTTCGTGGGGCCGATCGGAGCTCTGGTAATCGGTCTGGCTGCCGGTGTCATCTGCTTCGTGGCCGTGGCCTTCATCAAGAAGGCGATGGGTTATGACGATTCTCTCGACGCCTTCGGTGTCCACGCCGTGGGCGGCATCGTCGGCGCGTTGCTGACCGGTATCTTTGCCGCGAAGGGTCTGGGTGGCGCCGGTCTTGCCGATGGCGTCTCCATCGGCGGGCAGCTTGTGGTACAGGCCGAAGCAGTGCTGGCCACTATCGTCTACGACGCCGTCATGACCTTCATTATCCTGAAGGTGATCGATGTCATCGTCGGTCTGCGCGTTAGCCCCGACGAGGAGCGCGAGGGCCTGGATGTCACCCAGCATGGTGAGCAGGTCTACGACACCGTGCACTAGGCGGCAACGAGTTGGGCGGATGCCTTCTTGCACTGGTAGATTGACCCTGCGGCCTGTGCAAGGTCCCCAAGGCATCCGTTCCGGGGAGAGAAGCGGCCTTCGGGCCGCTTCCTTCTTTTAAGGGGTGAATTAAAGGCCCGTTCGGGCCGGATACAACGGAGGTTGAATGATGGAAAAATCGCTGTTGCTGCATGCGCTGTCTCTACACGATCTGATTCTGGAACCGACGGCACTTCCCCTGCAGGGGCGCGTATGGGGATATGCCAAGGAGACATGCGGTCGCGAGGCCTTCGTGGGGCACTGCCTGACGATGCTCTCCATGCTCGGCATGGAAGCTTCGGATATCTCCCTTCGTGAGGATATCGTGGCCTTCGATGCCGCAGGGACTGCGGGCACCTATACGGTGGTGATCTCGCTGCAGGACGACTCTCTCGCCTCGAACCACTTCTATTTCCTCGGCCTGTGGCAGAAACCGGACCAGATGCGGGTATTCAGCCCGCCGCCCCGGTTGCCGGATGATGCCGATCTTCTGCAGGCCGATTTCCACTACGAGGTTCTTTTTTCCGATATGCCCATGCGTCCGGCCGAGCGCGATACGCTTTTGCAGGGCGAGGTTTTCGGTCACCTGCTGTACGGCGGCGACTTCTCGCTGTTCAGTAACGGCGCTCTGACGAATAGCCGGACCTTGCGTTTTATTATTGCACCGAGAGGTGAAGGGAGCGATCTCGTCAAGGAGGAGGTCAAGCATGCTCTCTACTCGCTTCGAAACCTGATGGCGCTGAGCTCGGCCGCATTGCATATCCACCGGGCGATCTGGTCACAT
>DATFLK010000086.1:0-40623 GCA_035267815.1 Mariprofundaceae bacterium
GCTCGATTACGTGCAGTTCCACGAGAAGGTGCTGATCGACCGCATGCGCCGCCAGATCCAGGGTGCTCGCAGCCGAGGACTGCTCTCCGCCCGCGAGGCCAACCGTTTCCTGCGCTTCTACCAGGCGGGACTGCGCGGCTACACCTACCTCGAAGAGCATGCGCCGCCGCTGTGATGTTATAGTAGAAGCCGGTGATTCGACTCGCAGCATCCTGCCGCTCGCCTGCCGGCGGCAAGGGCCGTCCGATTCGGCTATCCTGCCGAATTGTGGCGTGGTACCGGACAGGATGATGTCGAGCCAATCATCGACCAGGAGGTCCTAGCATGTGGGATGAACGATACAGCCAGGAGGCCTTCGCCTTCGGCACCGAACCGAACGATTTTCTGGCCACCATGGCCGAACGGATTCCGCAGGGGCGCGTGCTGTCGCTGGCCGAAGGGGAGGGACGCAATGGCACCTTCCTGGCCAGGCTCGGTTACGACGTCGTCGGTGTCGACAGCTCCCCGGTCGGGCTGGCCAAGGCAGCCAGACTGGCCGAACAGCACCGTGTCGACCTCACCACGATCGTCGCCGATCTGGCCCGCTTCCCAATCGAGCCGGAGAGCTGGGAGGGGATCGTCTCGATCTTTTGCCACCTGCCACCCGACGTGCGCCAACCGCTGCACGCCGCCGTGGTGGCGGGGTTGAAGCCCGGCGGTGTCCTCATCCTCGAGGCCTACACGCCGAAACAGCTCGAATTCGGCACCGGCGGCCCGAAAACCCCCGAGCGGACGATGACGCTCGAGGCCCTGCAGCGGGAGCTGGCGGGACTGGATCTGGTGCATGCCCGCGAGCTGGAACGCGAGGTGTGCGAGGGGATCTACCACACCGGCCACGCTGCCGTCGTGCAGGTGGTCGGTGTCAAGCCGGCCCAGGCCTGATCGGGACAGCCACCCCCTTTTCAGGCCGCCGAAAACGGCAGACAATCGAATCATGAGAGAGACGCCAATCAAGGGGCGCGGTGCTATCGCCAACCCGTCCGGACGCTTCGCCGAACAACAATCCGAAGTGCTCGACGACGGCTGGTGGCAGGAGGATGAGCCGACGCCGCAGACCCGGATACTGGTCGATACGGCCCGGAGCGTGATCAGCTACAACGACTCGCCCGACGTGCCGTTCGACCGCTCGATCAACCCCTATCGCGGTTGCGAACACGGCTGCACCTACTGCTTCGCCCGCCCGACGCACAGCTATCTCGATCTCTCGCCCGGACTCGATTTCGAAACGATGATCTTCCACAAGCCGGAAGCGCCGGCGCTGCTGCGTCGCGAACTCTCGAAGCCGGGATATCGGCCCGCGCCGGTGGCGCTCGGCATCAACACCGACGGCTGGCAACCAGTGGAAAAGGCGCTGAAACTGACCCGCCGGCTGCTGTCGGTGCTGGCCGAGTTCCGCCATCCAGTCTCGATCGTCACCAAATCGTCGCTGATCGTGCGCGATCTCGACCTGCTCGCGCCGATGGCGGCGCAGCGGCTGGTCTCGGTCGCCTTCTCGGTGCCGACGCTCGACCCTGAACTGGCCCGGCGCATGGAGCCGCGTGCCGCCTCCCCGGCCCGACGACTGAAAGCGATGCAACAACTTGCCCGGGCAGGCATCCCAGTCGGCGTGCTCATCGCCCCTGTCATCCCGCATCTGAACGACCACGAACCGGAGGGCGTGCTGCAGGCGGCCCAAGAGCACGGCGCCCGCTGGGGTGGCCATGCACTGCTACGGCTGCCGCACGAACTGAAAGCGATCTTCCCGGACTGGCTGGAGGCGAACTACCCGGATCGCGCCGGCGCCGTGCTGCGCCAGCTCCGCGAAATGCGCGGCGGCGAACTCTACGAGGCCGGCTTCGGCACGCGCATGAGCGGGCACGGCATGATGGCGCAGCTACTCGCCGACCGGATCCGCAAGGCCTACAGGCGGCTGGGAATGAATGGTGAGGAGTGGAGCCTGAGAAGCGACCTCTTCCGCGTACCCGGGCGGGCCGAACAGCAGACTCTCTTTTGACAACTGCGAGGTGCGCATGAACATGTCGTCCATGAACGAGCCGGCCGAATCCAACGACTTCCTCGCCGCACATGCGCGGCTGCTCTGCGACAGCTACCGCCGCCGGACCGGACACGATCTCGTCGATCCCGGACTGGACGACAAAGATACCGCCCGGGCACTCTTCGAGGCCCCCTTCGCCGTCGTCTCGCACGGCATCGAGGCCGACCCGATCTTCAACTACGGCAACCGGACGGCGCTAAAACTGTTCGGGATGAGCTGGAATGATTTCACTCAGCTCCCCTCACGACGGTCGGCGGAACCGATGAATCGGACGGAGCGGCAGCGGCTTCTGCAGCAGGTGAGTGAAAACGGCTTCATCGATGACTATACCGGCGTTCGCATCTCGGCCGACGGCCGGCGCTTCATGATCCGAAAGGCGACGGTCTGGAACCTGAAGAACGAGGCGGGCAACGACCGCGGTCAGGCGGCGATGTTCGCCGAGTGGGAGCCGCTCTGATCCCTCGGGGCTGACAGCGGCGGCATATCCATTATGCTTGAGCCCATGAACGATGCCCCCAAACCCCAGTCACTGAGCATTCTGAGCAAGCGCGCCGGCCCGCTGACGCTGCGCGGCTGGCTCTTCATCCTGCTGGTCGCCCTGACTGCCCTTTTCTACTTCAATAGCCGACTGCCGGACATCACCAACACGGAATACGTGCACAGGCTGATGGACAAAGGCACGCTGGAACGCACCGCCGGTGCCTTCATCCGCGATGTTCGCCCCAAGGCACCAGAGGGCCAGAGCAGGGCGGCCAAGACGGCCTCGGACGCCAAATGGAAGAAGATCGCCAACGATCTGGCCCGCTGCATGGAGCAGGAGGCGCAGAACTACCTCGCCTCCGACGATCCCTTCCTGCAGCAGAAGTTCAGCCGCGACACCCCCGGTGTCGTTTCCAAACGGCTTCTGGGCGCCTGCGGCGCAACGAAGTACCTGCCTCCGAAAAAGACGCAGTAGCTCAGGCCTCGGCGCGCAACCCGATCCGCTCGAACAGCGCCAACCCGGAGAGGATCAGCGCCGAACCGGTGATCACCTGCGGCGTCAAAGGCTCGCCGTTGAGCAGATGCCCCAGCCCCAGCGCCGCCATCGGCGTAATCAGCGTAATCAGTGCCACACGCGTGGCCTGCACATGGCGTAGCACGTAGTAGTACATGGCGAATCCGAACACCGAACCGAACAGGGCCAAGTAACCGATCGCCCCAAGCGTCCGGGCGGTCAGATGCGCCGGCCAGCCACCGCCGGTGAGCCACCAGGCGGCCAGGAACAGCGGCGCGGCCACGGCCAGGCCGCCACTGGTGATGACAAGCGCTGGCACGCCGGCATCGATCCGCTTGACCCAGACAGCGCTGGCCGAGTGGGCGCTGACACCGAACAGCACGCCGGCCACCCCGAGCACAGCGCCCCCCTGCAGAGTCAGGCTGGTGCCGAAAATGATCGCCAGACCGGTCAGCCCCATCAGCATGCCGAACAGCCTGGGTAGCGTCAGCGGCTCCCCCTCCAGCCAGAGCCGCGCCATCAGGGCGGTGATCAGCGGCGCCATGCCGAACAGCACAGAGATCCAGCCGCTGGGGATATACTGCGCTCCCCAGTAGGTGGCTAGCATCGACAGAAAGATACCGAGACCGCTGGCGACATAGGCGGCCAGCGCACGCCGGTGCCAGACCATGCCGTGGCCGAGCAGAACGGTGGCGACCATCGCCAGGGCGGCGCCGATCAGGATGCGGCTGGTCACGCCGAAAACCGCTCCGGCACCGTGGCTGCTCCAGAAGATGGCGAGTGGCGTAGTGCTCCAGATCAGCACCACCCCGAAATAGGCCATCGACACGGACATACGTTCGCTCCTTCTCTCTTCGGGACGCTAGGCCGCGGCTGCGTGCTTCGGCGTCCCCTTCAGGACCAACACCATCGGTGCGGCCACCAGCGCCAGCACCATCATCGCCACGAAGTCGTTGGTGTAGGCGATCAGCCCCGCCTGCCGTCCCACCTCGGCGTTGAGCAGGGCCAGCCCCTTGTGGCTCAGGGGATCGACCAGCTGCGGCAGATCCTGGCGCCAAAAGTAGGGGTTGAAGCGGTTGATATGTTCGCCGATCACGGCGTGGTTGATCTGCATGCTGCGCGACAGCTGCGCCACCATGATCGAGATGCCAACACTGCTGCCGATATTCCGCATCAGGCTGAAGACTGAGGCTGCCTCGTTGCGATGCTCCGGCGCCAGCGTAGCATAGGCGATGGCGCTCAGGGGAACGAAGATGGCGCCCAGCCCGAGCCCCTGTACGACGCCGGTCTGCACGATCTCCCACGCACCGACATTTAGGCTGAAGCCGCTCATCTGCCACAACGAATCGGCCGTCAGCATGAAACCGGTCAGGATGATCCAGCGCGGGTCGATCAGCGTCATCAGCCGCCCGACCACCAGCATCGACATCATCGTGCCCATACCGCGCGGTGCCAGCAACAGACCAGTGGAGAGCACCGGGTAGTCGAGCAGCGTCTCCATGAAGGGCGGCATTAGCGCCAGCGAGGCGAAGAGGATCAACCCGACGATGAAGATGAATATCAGCGAGGTGGCGTAGTTGCGGTCGGCCAGCAATCTGAGATTCAGGAAGGGGTGGCGCGTGGTGGCGACATGCACGACGAAGACATAGAAGCCGAGCACCGAGAGCGCCGCCTCGATGACAATCTCGTGCGAGGAGAACCAGTCGAGCCGCTGGCCGCGGTCGAGCATCAGCTGCAGGCAGCTGATGCCGAGACTCAGAAAGGCGAAACCGGTCATATCGAAGGGAATGTCACGCCGTCGGTCCGTCTCCGGCACGAAGGCGCCGATCATCGTCCAGGCCAGTAACCCTACGGGGAGGTTGATGAAGAAGACCCAGCGCCAGTTGGCATACTCGGTCAGATAGCCGCCCAGCGTCGGACCCATGATCGGACCGATCATGATGCCCACACCCCACAGCGCCATGGCACTGCCGTGCTTCTCGCGCGGATAGGCGTCGAGCAGGATTGCCTGCGACAGCGGTACAAGCGCCGCCCCAGCCAGCCCCTGCAGGATGCGGAATAGCACCATGTCGGTCAGCGTCGGCGCCACACCGCACATCAGCGAGGTGACAGTGAAAATGGCCACGGACCACATGAAGATGCGCTTGCGGCCGAGCCGGCCGCTCATCCAGCCGGTCAGCGGCGTGGCCACGGCGGTGGCAACGATATAGGAGGTCAGCACCCAGTCGATCTGATCCTGCGTGGCACTCAGTCCGCCCTGCATGTAGGGCAGGGAGACATTGACGATGGTGGTATCAAGCACCTGCATCACGGTGGCCAACATCACCGAGAAGGTGATCAGGCCGGGATGCGGTTCACCGCCACGATCCACGGCAGACCGTGCGATCACTGCCGGCCGCTCTCCCGCTTACCGCCGGCCACGGCCGCCGGCAGCAGGCTGTCGCCATGGATATAGACGCGCGCAGTCACGCTCAGGCCGCTGCGCAGCGGCGGAATCTTCGACGGATCGTCGAACCTGAGCCGCACCGTCACGCGCTGCACCACCTTCACCCAGTTTCCGGAGGAATTCTCGGGCGGCAGCAGCGCGAATTCAGCACCGGTGGCAGGGCTGATGCTCGCCACCCGGGCGGGCCAGACCCGGCCGGGATAAGTGTCTATACGAATCTCGGCCCGCTGGCCCGGTTCCACGTGGGTTAGGGCCGTCTCCTTCAGGTGCGCATCGACATAGTGATCGGTCGAGACGATGGCGAAGAGCGTCCGACCCGGCTCCACATAGTCACCCGGTTCGATGTCGAGCGGTCCGATCTCACCGTCCATATCGGCACGAACCCTGGTGCGCTGCAGGTCCAGTGCGGCGCGGTCGCGTGCAGCCTTCGCCTTGCGGTAGGCGGCATAGCTCTCGACCGGCTTGTCGGGGCTGCCAAGCTTGGCCAGCAGCCGGTCGATATCGCGCTGCACCACCTGTACGTGCAGCCGGGCGCTGTCGAGACGGTGGCGCGCATCGTCCAGGGCGGAGTCGGAGGAGAAGCCGGAACGCGACATCTTGCTGGCGCGCGCGTAACTGCGGCGATAGTAGGCCACGTCCGTCCTAGCCTGCTTAAGCTCTGTCTGCTTCTGTCGATAGCTCGCTTTCAACGCACGGATATCCTTCTCGGTCTGCGCCATCGTCGCCTCGGCGGCATCCAGCGCCATCCGGTAGGGTGCATCGTCGATCGTGAAAAGCAGATCACCCCGATGCACCAGCTGATGAGCCTGCACCGGCAGACCGGTGACCCGACCGCTGACCTCGGCCGACACGTAGAGCTTGTCCGCCTTGATATAGGCGTCGTCGGTACTGACGTAACGGCTGCTCACGATATAGAACCCGAGACCGCCGATGACCACCGCAGCCGGCACCACGAAAAGCAGGAAATGGCGCAGCTTGGCGGTGGGAATCTGTTTCAGTCGTGCGATCATGCCTCTTCCCTCTCCTTGTGGTTATTCTCGAGCGCCAGCAGGTTGCCCTTGATGTGCTCCATGGTGTCAAGCAGCGCCTCGAACTGCTCCGGCGCCAGCCCGGCGATCGCCTCGGCGCGGGTCTGACGCGAGATCGCCTGCATCTCCTCCAGCACTGGCAGCGCCTTCTCATTCAGATAGAGACACTTGGCGCGCCGATCGCTGGGGTGGGCGTGCCGCTCCGCCCAGCCGTCCGTCTCCAGCCGGTCGAGCAGCCTGGCCAGCGTGATCGGCTGCAGCTCCATCAGCTGGGCCAGACAGGCCTGCGTTACCCCCTCGTTACGGTGCAGATGGAAGAGCACCGACCACTGCGCCCGGGTCAGACCCAGCGCCTGGGCGCGCCGGTCGATGCGGCGTCGCAATAGCCGAGCGACATCGTGCAGCAGGAAGCCGAAGGTGCGGGCGTAGGGATCATTTGCCATGCGACGGCATTTTATAGCCGACCATATCATAAGCAAGCTTATGTATTATGGGGTCAACAATGAGCGGTTCCGTTTGACTTCTACGCCTCCGTCCATTTCACTCCGAAACAGCGGCGCACGCACGGCCGCCGGGGAGAATCCATGGATTACGACATCCTGATCGTCGGCTCCGGTCCTGCGGGCCAGCACGCCGCCTGGCAGGCGGCGCGCATGGGCAAAAAGGCGGCCATCATCGAACGCAAGCCGCACATCGGCGGTACCGGCCTTCAGACCGGCACCATCCCCAGCAAGGCGCTCAGAGAGGCAGCCTATCTCGTCTCGCGCAGCGGCGAGCACGGCATGCGCCACCTCGCCGACCCGGCACGCACCAGCCACGGCCTGCTGGCCGACGTCGTCCGCCGCAAGGAGACGGTAATCGCCCGACAGGAGTCGGTTATCGTCAAGCGGCTGCTCGACTCCGGCGTCTCGCTGATCCCTGGCGAGGCCGCCTTCGTCGACGACCACACGCTCGAGGTGGTCGACAGCTCCGGCCAGTCGCGCCGCCTCTCGGCCGCTATCATCGTACTGGCCACCGGCTCTCGACCGCGGCGCCCCTCGGATATCCCGTTCGATAAGAAGACGGTGCTCGACTCCACCTCAATCCTTAAACTGAATCAGCTGCCGCAGAGCCTAACGGTGGTCGGCGGCGGTGTGATCGCCTGCGAACTCGCCTCGATCTTCGCGGCGCTCGACGTGGCGGTGACGGTGGTCGACTCCCACGCACAGCTGCTCGACTATCTCAGCGCGGACATCGTCACGGCACTCTCCGATTCGTTGACCGGCATGGGGGTCGAGTTCCATATGCAGGAGCGGGTCGTGGCCGTCCGCCGCGAGGAGACAGGAACACTGACACTGCTGGAGAGCGGCCGGCAGCTGCGCGCCGACGCGGTGCTCTACGCGCTCGGCCGCGAGCCCAACGCCGCCGGGCTCAACACCGCCCGGCTCGGCATCGAGCTGGATCAGGGGTGGATCCGGGTCAACGACTGCTTCCAGACCAGCGTGCCGCACATCTACGCCGTCGGCGACCTGATCGGTCGGCCGGCACTCGCCTCGACCGGCATGGAGCAGGGGCGGGCGGCGGTACTGCATGCCTTCGGTGGCGAAACACAGGCGATGGCCTCGAACATGCCGATGGCGATCTACACCATCCCGGAGATCTCGTGGGTCGGCCAAACCGAGAAGGCACTGCAGCAATCAGGCGCCGACTATGTGGCCGGGCGCGGTTATTTCCGCGAATCGGCACGCGGCCAGATTATCGGCGATACCAACGGCATGCTAAAGATCAACGTCGATGCGAATAGCGGACGGCTGCTCGGCGTCCATATCGTCGGGGAGCACGCCAGCGAACTGATCCACATCGGCCAGCTGGTGATGAACTACAACGGCACGGTGCACGACCTGGTCGCCAACGTCTTCAACTATCCGACGCTGGCCGAATGCTACCGGCTGGCCGCGCTCGACTGTCTGGAGCGGCTGGCCCGACAGAGCCGGTAAGGAAAATTCAGTCTAGCTGTGGTTCCGGACGGTCGGCGGGGTGACGTTACCCGAGGCCTGCATCTCCATCGCCTCGGGATGCGTCCGGTAGTGTGACCGCACCGCCGCCGCCAGCCGCTGCTTGGTGGCCGCGTCCACCGCTGCCGGATTTTCTTCCGGCAGCGCTTCGATAATCCCCTTCAGCAGTTCGTCCTGCGGGGCGGGCATGCGTTCGGCCCAGGATGCGAGCAGGTCCCGATCCACCCGGGCCGGCAGCGATCCCATGATGCCGAGATCGTTCTGGTCGTGAACCATCAGACCGGTCGTCGTACCACGATCGAGCGTCAGCACCTGGAAAAGGTAGAGGGTATGATAGGCAAGCTGGGCGGCAAGCTGCTGCTCCTCGGTCGGAGCCGGCGCATCGCGCAGCACCCCGTCGAGGATCGCCAGATAAGTATCGATGGCCGTCTCGCCAACCGTCCGGGCCAATGCGAAGTCGGCCTCGGCATCGCCGCTGTGGTAGTGCTCCAGGTAAAAGTGGGCGACACCGCGGGTGCGCCCCAACAGCGGGATATCGAAGTAGCGGTCGCCCTGCGCCTTCGCCTCGTCGAACTGATTCGGTGCAGCCTTCTGCAGTGCGGCCAGAAAACGCTCCCGGTCGGCATCGTTCTCGTGCGAGGGATTCAGGTCGGCCATGATGCGCCAGTAGCCGCCGTTCCCCTTCATCTCCGTCCAGCTCACATGGATGTGGACTGACGGTGCCAGCGGATGTACCGGATGGATGATCGTCGAGATGGCGTTGGCCGAACCGAGACGTTTGTCCGGCATGTCGTCGTAGTGCACCTGCGAGACATTGACCGAACCGCGGCCGTAGAGTCCCCCTTCGGAGGCCTCGAAGCGCACGCCGCCGCCGTGGCGCCCCTCGTCACGGAACCATTCGACCGGCCTGAAGGACTGGTCGCTGCCGCGCGCTGCCGCCAAACGTTCCAGCCCCTGCACGAAGCGTTGTTGCAGGCCGGTCACCATGCGGTAGGCGTTGTTGGCGGTATCGGATGCGGCGGGGATGCGTTTCATCTCTTTCGGCCCTCGGTGTGGATTGGGGCGGCGCCCCGCGTCGCAAGACTAGAGCCTGCGCCGGCAAAATGCGAACGAAGCCCGCCGGTCATATTTGCCAGCCCGCTGACGGCAGCGTATGCTGGGATGGGTTACGTGCTACCTCAGCGCATCCACGGTCCTTATCCGCCCGATGGGCCTGCACTGATACACCATCCAGCGATGGCAATACCGAGGGCAGACTATGCAGGGATACCGGCTCAAATTCGAACACTACCGAATCGGCGACCACATCTACCGCATCCGTTCATTGCGCGACAAGCAGCAGTATTACGATCCGGACGGCACGGCCGAAAAGGTCGGCATCACCTCGGCCAACTGGTCGTTGTTCGGTGTCGTCTGGCCAGCCGCGCAGATGCTGGCACGCCACATGGACAGCTACGCCATCGAGGGGCGACGGATCCTGGAGGTTGGCTGCGGCCTGGCTCTGGCGAGTATCGTCCTGCACCGGCGCGGTGCCGACATCACCACCAGCGACTACCATCCAATGGTGCCGACCTTTCTGCGCGCCAACATGATGCTGAACCACCTGACCCACATCGACACCATCAGCGGCAACTGGGCCGAGACTGAGAAAGAGCCGGAACGGTTCGACCTGATCATCGGAAGCGACATCCTCTACGAGCGTGGTCATTTCGATCTCCTCTCCGCCTTCATCAACCGTCACGCGCGGGCCGAGGCCGAGGTGGTCATCGTCGATCCCGGACGGGGGCATACCGGCAAATTCAGCCGCCGGATGGAAACGCTCGGCTATACCTTTTCGGAGGAGCGAACGGAGATGCAGCTCGCCAACCGCCAACCCTTCCGCGGCAGGATCATGACCTACCGCCGAAGCCTTGCCCGCTCCGGGTTGGCAAAAGGGGCGATTTCGGTCTAAGGTTCTCGCCTCCGGTGCGTTCGTTTTCCGGGGATCGCCTCTACGGCCTGGCAACTTGGATGCCTCCGGAGGTTCGTCACAAATTACGATTTTGGAGTGTATCGTCGATGTCAGACCTTATATGGAGCATCTCAGGCATCTCGGGACTCGGCGTGTTGGTCTTCCTGGGATGGCGCATCATCCACAAGGAGAAGATCAGCCGCCGCCGCTGACCGGCCCACTTACCGGATGGCTCCCGTCCGGTTGAACTCACCGCTCCCGTCAACTACATAGATAAGGTAGGGCCATTGTCCAGTGGTCGCCGCTTCATGCGGGGAAAGGGGAGCGACCGATGTATGATTTCCTGGAACAGAGCACGCGCCTGATGCATCAGGCCGCCGAGATCGGCGGCATCGACCCGAACGTCTCGGCGCTGATGGCGGCACCGGCCCGCGTCGTCGCCTTCCGCATTCCCATGAGAATGGACGACGGCAGCTTCCGGGTCTTCGATGCCTACAGGGTGCGTTACAACGATGCACTCGGCCCCTCTCGCGACGGTACTCGCATCTCCCCCGATCTCGACCTCGACGAATGTAAAGCGCTGGCGCTGATCATGTCGATCAAGCATGCCGCCGGTCTGATCCCTGCCGGCGGCGGCAAGGGAGGTATCACCGCCGATCCCGCTGAACTGAGCCGGTGGGAGTTCGAGCGGCTCTGCCGCGCCTACATCCGTTATCTGCGCCCAGCCGGCCCCGATTACGACGTGCCCGGCGCCGATATCGGCACTGACCTGCAGAGCATGGCGTGGATGCTCGATGAATACGAACAGATCACCGGTCGCCACAGCCCGGCTGCGATCAACGACAAACCGCCCATCATCGGCGGCACGCTGGGCGGCTACGAGGCGACCGGCCGCGGCGTCTTCGATGTCTTCCGCGAGGCTGCAACCGACACCGGCCTGGAGATCGAGGGAGCGACGGTGGCGATACAGGGATTCGGACAGGTCGGTTCGGTAGCCGCGGCGATATTCCACGAAGCGGGCTGTCGGGTGGTTGCCGTCAGCGATATCCGTGGCGGCGTCTCCAACAGGAAAGGAATCGACATCCCGGCGCTGCAGGCGCATGCGGCGCAGACGGGCAGCGTCGTCGATCTGCCCGGCACGCAGCCGATCAGCAATGCCCAGCTGCTGGAGAGCGATTGCGACGTACTAGTCCCGGCCGCGTTGCAGGGCGTGATCACCGCCGAAAACGCCGCGAAGGTGGGGGCTCGCATGCTGGTGGAAGCGGCCAATGCGCCGACCACGGTCGAGGCCGACGCCATCCTGACCGAGAGGGGCATCACCGTGGTACCCGACGTATTGGTCAACTCGGGCAGTGTGCATCTCTGCCAGATGGAGCGTACCCAAGGACTCTCGGACGACTACTGGGACATCGAGAAGATCGACCAGCTGCGCCATGCGCGGCAGATCGACGCCTACCGGGCGGCGCTGCGCACGGCCGCGAGGCATGGCGTCACATCCGCCCGGCTTGGCGCCTGGATCAACGCCCTGATGCGGATTGAGGAGGCGGTAAAAACCCGCGGATGGTGCTAGCGGGGCACGACCAGATCGCTGCTTCCGACCGGCGAACATTTCAGGGCCGGATTCTCCCGCGCAATCAGCTCCAGCGCGATCTCGGCATCGCGCACCCGATCACGGATCAGAGCCTCGTAGTAGCCGTCCGTATTCCAGGGAGCATAAATCTCCGCCTCCGAGGTGCCCGGTTCGATCTTGAAGTAGCAGGGTGCGGCGATACGGGCGATCTCCGCCGCCTCGTAGAAACGGACGAAGCCCCCCATGGCATTCACCAGACATAGATAGATATCCATCGGGATATCGATGCTGGCTCGGATGGCCGAAAGCATCGGTAGGGTCAGATCGGCCAACGGATTGAAGGTATTGGCGCCCAGCATCTGGGCGACGCGGGCACCGGCCGGGTTGGCCTGGCCGGCAAAGACCGAGAGCTTGAAGATCAAGTCGGTCGGGATCACCCCTTTCTGTCGCAGCTGGTCGACCAGCCAGAGCACCCCCTCGTCGGCCACCAGAAAGCCACGAAAACCGGCCTCCATGCAGCGCTCGATATCCTTCAGCCAGTGTCGCACGCTATCCATACCGCGCAGCCGCATGCCGGAGACCAGCCCTTCGGTGGTGGCAATCTGGCGACCGCCGTCCCAGCCGCGTCGGGGCCCCGGCGTCATCACCACCTCAATGCGCTGCTCCCGCGCCAGTGCCGCGAAATCGCGCAACTCCGACTGCGTCAGATAGGTGGCACCGCCGACTGTGGCAATGATGCGGTGGATCGGCACCCCACGCCGCTCAGCCTCCGTGATCATTGTCTCCAGCGCGGTGACCCGCTCGACGCCCGAGATCTCGATGCGAAACTGGCCGCCGTCGGGAAAGGCCTTTGTCGATGATGGAAGATCGTTGCGATCGCCGCCGGAGATTCCCAGCGCCTCGAATGCCTGCTCAAGCCCCTGCATGTCGTCCCCTCCATGACTAGAATAGGTATATATTCATTATAGCATTTCACCTCGGGCAGGAGGCGCCTATCCCCGGCAAGGCCATCACCAGCGCGGAACTGAGACATGATCCGATCGCCCGCTACCCGCGGGCCACGGTGGCCTGCCTCGATCCAACCTGCGGTTCCCTGCCACGCCGGCGGCTCGACGAAGCGCGCACTGTTGCCATGCTGGAACGGATGGCAGCACTGGGCACGGAAGCGGTGCTGATCGCCTCCTCGACCGGTCAGGGGCATCTGCGCACCGTCGAGGAGCTGGAGGCATGGCTGCGCTGCGCCGCCCGGGCCGCAACCGGCACGATGCTGCGCATGGCACTGCTGCGCCCGGAGGACGGCAGCGCCGATAACGCCCGCCTGCTCGATCTGCTGGCCGAATCGGGCTACCCGCTGGTCTTCCTTCGACCCGGTACCGACCTGTCGCGCAACGCCGGCGACGATGCCGTGGTCGGGCAACTGGCACCGCTGGTCGCCGAGGCAGCGGCACGCGGCCTCGCCATCGGCCTCTACACCATCCCCGATGTCAGCGGCCTGCCACTGACGCCGGAGGCGGCAGCGCGCCTGGTGGCGCTGCCCGGCGGCGATCATATCGCCGCCATCAAGATCACCGAGGCCGACTACGAGACCAGCACCGCACGCTTCCTGTTGCACCCCGACCTGAGCCATCTGAAGATCGTACAGGGGTGGGATCCGCATCTGGCCCGCGCCCTGCGCGAGGGAGGAGAACGGGCCGGCATCACCTCGGGGCTGATGGCCATCGCCCTGCACCAATACCTGCACCTGCTCGAGGCCGGAAAAAGGGCGGACTGGGCGGAGCTGGACCGGGCGCAGGCGGCGGCCACAATGCTCTTCCATGCCATGCAGGACGACCCACACCGCTTCGCCGACCTGCAGCGGGCCAAATACATCATGGGGCTCGGCCATCCGATCACCGGCACGGTGACGGAGCCACAGGCCGGGCGGGTGCTCGGTGCGCTTGAGGAGGTGGCCCGACCCGCCGACCGGGAGCGGCTGGCCCGTAGCCTCGATTTGATGGGCGACGGCCCCTTTCACACACGACTGGTCGCCATGGAGGAAAAGGGCTCGCAGCGTTAGAATTCCGCGCCATGTCCACCCGCGATACAATCCGACCCGGCATCTGCCACGGCCCCCGCTGCCGCGATTACGGCGGCCGCGACCTGCTTGCGGTGCTGAACGAGCGCGGCATCGCGGCCAAGGTCATCGACTGCCAGAGCCTCTGCCCCCATTCGCCGGTAGTGCGGCTGCCGCACTGCCATCTCCACCGCACCACGGCGGAGGAGGTGATCCGGACTATCCGTGAATGCTGACACGCTGAGCAGCGTCGTCCGTCGGGCGACCGGCGCATCGGAGGCGGTGCGCGGCGAGGTGATCCAGTCGCTCTGGAGCGGTTACGGCGAGATCGTCCGCTTTTCGCTGACGGGGACAACCGTGCCGAGCACCATCCTCAAGCATGTCCACTTCCCCTCCGATGTGAACCACCCGCGCGGCTGGCACAACGACCGCTCGCACCGGCGCAAGGTGCACTCCTACGAGGTCGAGATGGCCTGGTACCGCGACTGGAGCAGACGCTGCGGTGATGCCTGCCGTGTACCGTACTGCCACAGCGCCGAGACGATCGGCGAGGAACACCTGATCGTGCTGGAGGATCTCGATGCTGCCGGCTTCCCGATCCGCAAAACCCGTCTCGACCGCGACAGGGCGACGCGCTGTCTTGCCTGGCTCGCGAATCTTCACGCCACCTTCCTCGGCGAATCCCCGACGGGATTATGGCCCGTCGGCAGCTACTGGCACCTGGCGACGCGCCCGGATGAGTGGGAGGTGATCGAGGATACCTCGATCCGACAAACGGCCGCGTCCATCGACACAGCGCTGAACGCCTGTCACCACCGGACGATTATCCACGGCGACGCCAAGGTGGCGAACTTCTGCTTTTCGGAGGATGGCGAGCGTGTCGCGGCGGTCGATTTCCAGTATGTCGGCGGTGGTTGTGGCATGAAGGATGTCGCCTACTTTCTGGGCAGCTGCCTCGACGCGTCCGAGCAGACCCGATGGGAACCCGAACTGCTCGATCTCTACTTCGCCGAGCTGCGAAGAGCGCTGACAGAATGGGACAAGGGCTCGATGTGCGAGACAGTGGAGACGGAGTGGCGTGCACTCTTCCCGGTGGCCCAGGCCGATTTCTACCGCTTCCTCGTCGGCTGGATGCCGGACCACTGGAAAATCCACGACCACAGTCGGCGTGTCGCCATGGAGGTAATCGCCCGCTTCAATGCATAAAAAGGCCTGCCGGGGAGGGAGGTCCGGCAGGCCTTCGAGGATATCGTGGTTCGCTGCCATTGCGCGGTGGTCTGCAAAAACCGAACCCTTGCGTGAAGGTGGGCGCCGCATCCCGATATCAGGTATCCCAGAACATGGGACGCACACCACCGGAATAGCTCGGGCTCCCGTTCGGTACTTGTCGGTCCGAATTTACAGACCGCCGCTCCACAACAAACGTGCTCTACCAGATATATAGCACAAAAACGGATGCGGTGGGGCGATCAATCCTCGTGCGAGAATGACTTGATGATGTAGCCGCCGGACTTCTCGTCCAGCTCCAGTACCAGCAGCCCGCGCGTCTGCGCCTCCTCCAGCAACTGGCCGAAGCTGCGGAAGCCGTGATAACCCTCCGAGAATCCGGGCTTGCGGCGTTTCAGGGTCTGTTTGACCATCGAGCCCCACACCTTGTCCTCTTCGCCGCGCTCTTTGAAGAGATCCTCAACCGTCGCCAGCACCAACTCGATCCCCTCCTGCTTCAGCGCCTCGGCATCCTCGGCGGCATCGCCGCCGTTCTCCTTGGCGCCCTTCTTCGGTTTGGCCTTGGCGCGACGCCGTTTGCTCTTCCCCTTGTTCTCGGACTCGCGCACCAGGTCGTCATAGTAGATGAACTCGTCGCAGTTGGAGGTGAGCAAGTCGGAGGTGGAATTTTTGACGCCGACGCCGATTACCACCTTGTCGTTCTCCCTGAGCTTGGAAACCAGCGGCGAGAAATCGGAATCGCCCGAAATGATCACGAAGGTGTCGACATGTGCCTTGGTGTAACAGAGGTCGAGTGCATCGACGACCATACGGATATCGGCCGAGTTCTTGCCAGTCTGGCGCACATGCGGGATATCGATCAGTTCGAAAGCGGCCTCGTGCATCGGCGCCTTGAACTCCTTGTAGCGACCCCAATCGCAGTAGGCCTTCTTGACGACGATGTTCCCCTTCAGGAGCAACCGCTCCAGCACCTTCTCGATATCGAAAGCGGCGTATTTGGCATCGCGCACGCCGAGCGCCACGTTCTCGAAATCGCAGAACAGCGCCATGCTGTGGGTATTGTTGTGATCGCTCATGGCATCCCCTTGGTCGCGTCATGCGACACCCCCGAGCATATATTACCCGGAGGACGATGGCGAAACCGCGTTTCAGGTCACCTGATACAGCACGTCACCGCCCTTCAGCAGCGCCTCGTTCTCCAGCTCCTGCAACAGCTCCAGCAGCATGGCCGACTCGTGCGTCAGAAGCCGCATCTTCTCGACTAGGTCGGCACGCGCCGCCCCCGCCTGTGCAGCCTCAAGCAGTTTGGCCCCGAGCCGGTGCAACCTTTCGTGCGGCCTCTCCAGCGCCCGATAGAGCTCGTTGTCGGCGAACTCGCGGCCGGCACCATAGTACCACTGTCCCAGCTTGCAGCGATGCGAATCGAGCTCGGCCCGCGAAGCGCAGATGGCGGCATCGCTGTTGCCGTTGAAAGCGATCTGCGTGACCTGCGCAATCAACGCCTGACGCCACTGCACATGGTCGAGAATGGCCATGTGAATCAACCCGGTCGGCAGGCCGGACCAGCGCTGGTCGCGGCGGATGAAGGCGAGGTATTCGTCGAGCGGCATCGGCCGGCCGATCCAGAAGCCCTGCGCCTCGGTGCAGCCGGAGTGCAGCAGGAAATCGTAGGACTCGGAGGTTTCGACCCCCTCAGCGACGATATCCATCTTGAGCTGGTGGGCCATACGGATACTGGCCTGCACGATGGTGGTGCTGCGTTCGGATTCGACCATGCGGCGGATCAGCCCCTGATCGATCTTGACGGTGCTGAAGGGCCACTTGCTGAGGCTGTCGATAGAGGAGTAGCCGGTACCGTAGTCATCCATCGCCAGTTTCACGCCCATTCCCGTCAACGCCTTCAGACTGCGGCGCAGCATCAGGTTGTCCTCGTTGATCACCGATGCCTCAGTCAACTCCACCTGCAGGTTGGCCGCGTTGAGCTGTTCGAACCGGATCGCCTCATCGATCAGATCAACCATCCGCTGGTCGGCGAAATCGCAGGCTGAAAGGTTGAAGGAGGTGACAAGACCGGCATCGATGCCGTTGATGATGAACATGTCCTCGACCAGCTTCGGAAACATCGTCCGGCTGATCGTCGTGATGAAGCCACTCTCCTCGGCCATCGGCAGAAAGGCGTTCGGCATGATCACGCGGCCATCCGACCGAATCCAGCGTAGCAGCGCCTCGCCACCGCTCATGCGGCCGGTGACCAGCGATACCTTGGGCTGGTAATAGAAGGCCAGTTCACCCTTCTGCAATGCGGCAGCCAGACTCTCCTGCGAGATTCCTGTTTCGTCCACCATGGTACCTCCCTGTCCCGGCCGGAAAGCATGCCCGTTTACCGGCCATTCGGCCAGCCGACCGGGACAGAAAGAGCCGCTACGGGGCGGTCAGGTCGAGGCGACCTCGTCGACTGTATGGCGTTTGACGTCGCCGCGCTGGCGCCGCTGGTAATCCTCCAGCTGGCGGTAGGCGGCACTGAAGGCATCGCGCAACGCCACGTAGGCATCCTCGCGGGCATGATCCTGCGGGTCGCGGCTGACTACGACCTCACCCTGCGGCAGCGTGATCTCGATATGGACGCTGTAGAGCTTGCCGTGATGGTGGCGCCGATGCGGCGCCTCAATCGTCACCCGACAGGTGGTGATCTGGTCGTAGAACTGTTCGAGCTTCGACATCTTGTCGTACACCGCTGCCTCCAAGGCGTCGGACGGTTCCATATGGCGAAAGGTGATCTGCGGTGATACCTGCATGTTGAACCCCCATCTTGGTGGTCGGAGGCGCATCGCCCCCGCATCTCTATTATAGCCGAAAACGGCGCCGGAGCGCTGGCGAATCTCCCCTCCCTCGACTATGTTGATTAAGCGGACAATCGAGGTGAAACAGTGCAGCGACATGGCCCGAAAAAAGCCGGACCGATGACCGAACCGCAACGGAGGCGTGCGTGAACACCGTTTTCCTGCGCAACCATCGTCGCCGGCTGGCGTGGCTCGCCGCCGTCATCCTCGCCGCAGCCCTCTTCATCACCGTGCTACCGGAACTGATGCGCTACGGCGCCATGACCATGCTCGAACGGCAGGGAGCAAAGCATGTCTCGATCGAGGATATCGACTTCAACCCCTTCAAAGGTACCTTCGAACTGCGCCGGCTCGAAACCGCCTCAGGGCTAAAGCTTGACCATGTCAGGCTGAGGCTCGACTGGTGGCCCCTGTGGCGTCAGCGGCTACGGGTCACCGAGCTGGAGGCCGACCAGCTACATCTGACGCTGTCCGAAAAGCCGGACGGAACGCTGATGATCGGGCACATCACCATGCCCACCGCCACGGAATCTTCGGAGGATGAACCGCCGACCTTGAGCCTCTCACTGCCCGAGACCAACCTCAGCCATATCACGCTGACCATCAATTTGATGACGTCGAAAGGGGAAGCGGCTCGCACCATCCACCTTTCGCTCGACAACCTGCATTTGCAGATGCTTTCCCTCTCCCCAAAGGAGATCGCCTTGGCGACATTGCGGTTGAGCGGGCTTGCGACCGACGATTCGGCCGGTCTTCTGCCGAAAAGCATCCGCAGCATCGCGCTAACCAATCTGTATGGCGATCCCGGCAAAAGCATCAAGCTGGAGAAGGCCGATATCGATACCATCATGCTGGCGCCCCCGGCGCCGCTACAGGGTGGCGGCGTCAAACGCATCGCCGCGAAGGGGATCGAACTGACCGCCGACGGCGATTTGAGCGTCGTCCATGTCGGCGTGGACAAGATCGCCCTGCCGGACAGCGACGGAACGCATCTCGGCAGCATCGACGACATCGAACTGGGAGGAGTGCAACTGCGGCAATTGGCCAGCAAGCCGTTGCTGGAGGCGCAGCAGGTGACGCTTGCCAACATCACCCTGCCGGCGGATGCCGCCGTCTCGCTGGGTCGCATAAAAAACATCCGCGCAGATGCATTACAGGCCGATACGCACCACGCTGCGATGCAGTCGCTGACATTGAGCGGTCTGAACGGCGACCTGCTGCGCCGCAAAGACGGCGCCATTGCGATACCGAAGCTGTCACCGACCAAGTCCCGTGGAAAAAGCCGGGCAGCCCCGTTTACGCTACGCATCGGCACGCTGGCCATGAGCGGCAACAACCGGCTGAGCTTCCGTGACGAATCGATCAAACCGACTTTCAAAAGCAGTGTCGATATCCGCCGCTTCTCCCTCGCGCCGCTTGTGTTCGATACCTCAGGGAAGGGGAAGCCGAAAAAAGGCAAGCTTGCCGCCACACTCGTCTTCAACCGGCAGACCACCCTGACCACGGATGGTTCACTGACACCGGGCACGGCCCGTTTCGCCCTGGACCTCCATACCACCGTCAAGGATCTGCACTTGCCCCGTCTCTCCAGCTATGCCGAAAGGATGATGGATGTCTCCATTCAAACCGGAAAGCTGGATCTCGACAGTCAGGCACGGATGGCGCGCGGCGCGCTGGATTCCCAAAACAGCCTACATATCCGTAATCTGCAGGTGACGGTCGGAAAGAATGCACCGAGCGCCGACGGCATGCCGATCAGCATGGCGCTCGCCGTGGTCCAGGATGACAACGGCGATATCGATCTCAAGGTGCCGCTGAGCGGAAAAATGGACGAGCTGAAGGTCGGTATCGACGATGCCGTCAACCAGGCGCTGATGAAGGCCCTGCAGCAGGCATCCCTGTACTATGCGGCACAGTTCCTCTACCCCTACGGCGCGATTATTCCGGTGTATAACGCCATTAAGGGAATGGCCATGGCGCAACCGGCCCTGTCACCGATGCCCTTTACACCGGGATCGGACAAACTGGATAAGACGGCGACGGCCTACAGCGACAAGATCGCCGCGCTGCTCAAAGCCAAACCGGGGATCCGACTGCAGGTCTGCGGCATCACCGCCACCGCCGAATTCACCACCGACAACAAAAAACAGAGGCTTCCGAACGAAGAAAAGCTGCTCGATCTTGCCCGACAGCGTTCGACGCGGGTCGTCAACACCATTACCGCCCAGGGCGTCGATCCCGGGCGTCTCTTCGCCTGCAAACCGGAGATCGACCGTGCAACAGATGCCAAAGGACGGGTGGAGCTGCTGCTGCAATAACCCCGTCGTTCAGGAGAGACGGTTGCGGAAATCCTCGTAGGTGAAGCGGCGGACGACGTCGAGCTCGCCCGACTCGCGCAGGATGGCGATGTCGGGATGTCGTACGCCGTTAAACATCGTCGTCTTGACCATCGTATAGTGCATCATGTCCTCAAAGAGCAGCCGGCTGCCGATCTGCAGTGGCTCATCGAAAGCGTAGTCGCCAATGACATCGCCGGCAAGGCAGGAGGTGCCGCCGAGCCGGTAGCTGTGTACCCTCTCTCCTGGCCGGCCCGCACCGGTAATATCGGGACGGTAGGGCATCTCCAACACGTCCGGCATGTGCGCCGTGGCCGAGATATCGAGAATCGCCACCGGCAACCCGTCGGTCGGCACGATATCGAGTACACTGGCGACGAGCTCACCGGTGCGCCAGGCCACCGCCCCGCCCGGCTCCAGATAGACCTCGACCCCCCAGCGTTCGCGAAAGGCCTTGATACGGTTGATCAGGAGATCGACATCGTAGCCCTCGCGCGTCATCAGATGTCCGCCGCCGAAGTTGACCCATTTCAGATGCGGGATGTATCTTCCGAAACGCGCCTCGAAGGCATCGATCAGGTTCACGGAGGATTGTGCCAGATTCTCGCACAGCGCATGCGCGTGTAACCCCTCGATGCCGGTCAAATCAGTCCCCTCCAGATGCCCCGGCCGCACGCCGAGGCGCGAGCCCGCGGCACATGGGTTGTAGAGATCGGTGGCTACCTCTGAGATACTAGGGTTCACGCGGATGCCGCAGGAGCATCCCGCCCTCATTGCCTTCGGACCGAAGCGCTGCCACTGCGCCACCGAATTGAAGACGATGTGGCCGGCCATCAAGGTGATCGCATCGAACTCGTCCTCGCGGTAGGCGGCCGAGTAGATATGGCTCTCTCCCTTGAACTCCTCGTATGAAAGCTGCAACTCGTAGAGCGAACTAGCCGTGCAACCGGAAAGGTAGTCCCGGATCAGTGGAAAGACGGACCACATGGCAAAGCCCTTCAGGGCCAGGATGACTTTGCAGCCGGCCTGCCGCTGTACCCTGTCGATCAGCTCGAGGTTGCCCCTGAGCCTCGACTCCTCCAGCACGTAGCAGGGGCTCGGTACCTGCCGGGGATCGGATGCCATCAGACCGAAAGGCTGCCGGTGAAAGGCTCATCGACCCACGGCAGGCCGTGGGCGTTCAGCGCTGCCATGAAGGGGTCGGGATCGAATTGCTCCATGTTCCAAACGCCGGGCCGTTTCCACGCGCCGGTCAACACCATCATGGCACCGATCATCGCCGGCACGCCGGTGGTGTAGCTAACCGCCTGCGCATAGGTCTCGCGGTAGCAGGCCTCGTGGTCGCAGATGTTGTAGATGTAGCGCGATACCGGTTTATCGTCCTTGCTGCCGGTGATGATGCAGCCGATATTGGTCTTGCCGCGGGTTCTGGGTCCGAGCGATGCCGGATCTGGCAGCAGTGCCTTCAGAAACTGAATCGGCACGATCTCGCGCCCCTCGAATACGATCGGCTCGATCGAATCAAGCCCGATATTGCGGAACACCTCCAGGTGCTTCAGATAGGCGTCGCCGAAGGTCATCCAGAAGCGCATGCGCTTCACGCCGGGGATATGGACGGCCAGCGACTCCATCTCCTCGTGATAGAGCAGGTACATCTTCTTGGGGCCGATCTCCGGGAAATCGAAGACCTGCGAGATCGCCATCGGCGGCGTCTCGATCCACTCGCCGTTCTCGTAGTAACGGCCGTTGCTCGTCACCTCGCGGATATTGATCTCCGGATTGAAGTTGGTGGCAAACGGATAGCCGTGATCGCCGGCGTTGCAGTCGAGGATGTCGATCGTATCGACCCGGTCGAAGTGGTGCTTCAGCGCATGGGCGCAGAAGACGTTGGTCACACCCGGATCGAAGCCGGAGCCGAGCAGTGCAGTGAGTCCGGCCTGCTCGAAGCGCTCGCGGTAGGCCCACTGCCACTTGTACTCGAATTTCGCCTCGTCGGGCGGCTCGTAGTTAGCGGTGTCGAGATAATCCACCCCGGTCTCCAGACAGGCCTCCATGATGGTCAGGTCCTGGTAGGGGAGCGCCACGTTGATGACGATCGCGGGCGCCACCTCGCGGATCAGCGCCACCAGCGCCGGCACATGGTCGGCATCGACCTGTGCGGTACGGATCGTGCGGCCAGTCTTGCCCCGGATCTCCTCGGCGATCACATCGCATTTCGGTTTCGTGCGCGAGGCCAGCGTAATCTCCGAAAAGACCTCCGACACCTGCGCGCATTTGTGGGCCACCACCCGGCCGACGCCACCGGCGCCGATAATCAGTACACTGCTCATACCCTTCCCCGGTCCGTTGAATCGGGCATCGCGAAAACGGCATTTCCGCCATGCCCGCATCCCATCTTCTGATACGCGAAACGCGCGTGCATCCATGCACTCCGCCTATTGAAGCACAGGCATGCGCCCCCGCAAGGGCGATGCAGACTAACCGCTTTTATGACCCAGGCAATCGTCAGGCGCAAGCTTGCCTGCCTGCCACAGCAGCGTATCTTTGCATGATTCTGATCGAGGAGATTCGCCATGCGATTCCTGAACGCTGTCGCCGCCGATGCACCACATCGCATCCGCCTGATCGGCGCCCCATTCGACGGCACCGTCTCGTTTCGGCCGGGCGCCCGTTTCGGCCCCGCCGCCCTTCGCGAGGCCTCGCACGGCATCGAGACCTACTCACCGGTGCTCGATCGCGATATCGAGTCGTTGAAGATCGGCGATGCCGGCGATCTGGAGCTGCCGTTCGGCGACACCGGCGCGGCGCTGGCCTGCATCGGCGATGCGGTGGCGCAGTGCCTGCACGACGGCGCCCTGCCATTCCTTCTCGGCGGCGAACACCTAGTCTCGCTGGCCGCCATCGAGGCGGTGCTGGAGCAGCACCCCGATCTCGTTGTCATCCAGCTCGATGCGCATGCCGACCAGCGCGACGACTTCCTCGGTGTCCGGCTCTCGCACGCCACCGTCATGCGCCGCGTCTGTGAACGGATCGGTTTCGACCGGCTGCGCCAGATCGGCATTCGATCCGGCACCGCCGTGGAGTATGCGCTGATGCGCCAGTACGACACGTTGACCACCTTCCGGGAGGAGGATCTGCAGGCGCTGCGCGACTGGATCGGCAGTCGTCCGCTCTACCTGACGGTCGATCTGGATGTCTTCGATCCGGCCTGCTTCCCCGGCACGGGGACGCCGGAGCCCGGCGGCATCGGCTGGTGGGAGTTTCAACGCACCGTGCAGGCGCTGCAGGGGTGCCGAATGGTCGGGGGTGATGCGGTGGAACTGGCGCCGCAGCTCGATGCCTCCGGCTGCTCATCGGTACTGGCAGCCAAATGCGTGCGGGAGATGCTGCTACTCGCCGGCGGCTGAGTCCGGCTCCCTCTCCTCGTGATCCGCCCATTCCGCATCCTGCGGATACTTGGCGGCATGCTTGCGGCGCCGGCGCGCTTCGCGCAGCTGCGATGAGCGGTAGCGCTGCCAGGCACTGAGCATCGGTCCGTGCAGGCAGTAGGCCATCGTCAGCACGAAAAGGTTCATGTGCGGGTTGGCCATGACAAAGACGATGATCCCCAGAAAACCGACCAGTAGAATGAAGGGGCGGCGCTTGCGCAGATCGACATCCTTGCCGGCGAAGAAGCGCACGCGGCTGACCATCAGCCAGGCCAGCGTCACCGAGATGACGAACCAGAGCCACGGTAACGGCAGCAGGCCGGCATTCTCGTGGAACAGCACCGCGGTGCTGATGAACATGGCGACCGCCGGAGTCGGCAGCCCCTGGAAGTAGCGCTTGTCCTGGGTGCCGACCTGCACATTGAAGCGTGCCAGCCTGAGTGCGGCGCAAGCGGCAACCAGGAAGGCGGCCAGCCAGCCCGGCTTGTGCAGTGGCACCAAGGCCCAGAGATAGACCAGTACCGCCGGCGCGATACCGAAGGAGAGCATGTCGCAAAGTGAATCGTACTCGGCACCGAAGGCAGACTCGGCCTGCAGCAGCCGGGCGACTCGCCCATCGAGGATATCGAACACCGCCGCCACGATAATGGCCCAGGCAGCCAACTCGTAGCGCCCCTGCACCGCGGCGATCAGGGCATAGAAACCGGCGAAGAGCCCGGCAGTGGTAAAGATGCTCGGCAGCACGTAGATGCCGCGTTCGCGAACCTGCGCTGCTTTACCCATTGCTCTCCTCCCGCACGGCCAGCACCGTCTCGCCCGCCTTGACCTTCTGTCCGACGGCCACCTTCAGCACGAAACCGGCCGGCATCTCGCAATCGACCCGGGAACCGAAGCGGATCATGCCAACGCGCTGCCCGGTCTTCACGGCATCGCCGAGACCGACGTAGGCGACGATACGGCGTGCCACCAGGCCGGCAATCTGCGTGAAGGCGATGCGTCCGCCCGCATCCAGCTCCATCTCGAAACGGTTACGCTCGTTCTCCTCGCTCGCCTTGTCGAGGCTGGCGTTGATGAACTTGCCCGGGAAGTAACGCATCTCCGTGATGCGACCGGCCATCGGGGCACGGTTCACATGCACGTTGAAGACGTTCATGAAGATATCGACGCGCGTGCCGGCCTCGCCCTGCTCGGCACGTACCACCTTGCCGTCGGCCGGAGAGACAAAGGCGTCCGGATCCTGCGGCACATCGCGTTCGGGGTCGTGAAAGAAGTTGACCACGAAGGCAAGCAGCAAGATCAACACCCCGGCAACACAAAGCCAGCCCAGCACCAGGCAGACGAGCGCAACCACCGCAAGCGGCAGCATGAAGGGCCACCCCTGCGGGGAGAAGGGAAGGGCGCCGCTTCGGGCTAGTCCCCGGATCGGTTTCTCAATTGCCATGGGCCAAGCCTACATCTTCGCCATGCATCTGCATATTAGACCTATTGACAGGATATCAATCATCACTTCCTTCGTGTCCCGCTCCGGAATCGAACAGGGAGCGCGCATGCCGCAACAGCACCGCCTCGACGTCGGGGCGCGACACATCGACCCCCAGCGCCCGCATCGACGTGACCGGAGCATCTCGCATGCCACAGGCGACGATGCCACCGAAATGATCGAGATTCGGCTCGATGTTCAGTGCAATGCCGTGGTAACTGATCCACTTGCGGCAGCGCACGCCAACGGCGGCGATCTTCTTCTCCTCCACCCAGACGCCAATGCCCTGCTCGCTGCGCCCGGCCACGATGTCGAAATCGGCCAGCGTGCGGATCACCATCTCCTCCAGACGCCGGACATGGCGGTGCAGATCGCGTTCGCGGTTCAGGTCCGCGAGCATGTAGCAGACCAGCTGGCCGGGGCCATGGTAGGTGGTCTCGCCGCCACGCCCCGTCTCGAAGAGGTCGATATGTACGCCGCCGATATCGCGGAGCAATACATCCTGTTCACTGCCGGAGGTGCCGATGGTGAAGAGCGGCGGATGCTCGGTGAGAATGACGCAGGGTGCGGAGGCACCTTCAAGGATACGCGTCACCTCCGCCTCCTGCTCGGCCACGGCGTCGGGGTAGGGCTGTCTTTCGTGCCGGATCACCCGCATCGTCAAGTCACCGAACCCACGGAAGTATCTGTTTTCATTCCTAGAAATGATACTCGATGCCGGAGGCGTAGATCAGGTTGGTCCGCTTGATCCCCTGCGGCGGCCGGTTGTTGTGCTGCACCTGCAACGTTGTCCGGAAATCGAGCGACTTGATCAGGTTCACGTTCATCGCCGCATCCTCCAGCATACGAAAATCGGCGGGATAGGAAAAGCGGGGCTGGTAGTAGGTAGTGCTGAGAAAGCGGACATGATCATTCAGCCGGTACTTGAGCACCAGATAGAAGTTGCCGCGGATGGTATTGGTGGAGCGCGCATCGTTGGTGCCGGCCTGTGCCTTATAGCGCTCCACCGCATACATCGCGCCGGCCCCGGTATAGACCGCCACCCGCTGCGATTTGCCTCCGATACGCCAACGCAAGCCGCCGCCGGCCAGACCGCGAAAGAGCAGCCGGGTGAAATCGTTCTTCTGGGCCTGCAGAAACACCTCCACCCCCCATTGCCGTGAGAGGTGCAGACGATGGCGAAGGTGCGCAAAACCCTGATTAACGTTGCTTCTGCCCTGACTCTTGCCGTAGGCGTAATTGACCATGCCGATGTCGGTATAGGCGCCGTGCTGCCACTGCACCCGGGCACCCCCCGAGGCCTGCACGGTGTTGCTATTGCCCGAGGTGCCGTTGACCGAGGCATCCACCTGACCGCTAACGCCCGGTTCAGGCTCGTTGATCATCATATCCTCAACATTGACGATCGCCATGGCCGGACGGCTTCCGCCCAGAAGTCCGAGAAAGAGGAAGCACAACAAGAACGGGATGTATACACTGGAGGAAGGGGTCATCATGCGGCAACGCTAGAGAGGCGGCATGAAGGCGGCAAGCGACGAAGCCCGCATTGATTCCCCGGGCGTTCAACCTACAATGGCCGGCCACGGGAAGGATCGACCCGTATCCCTCGCAGGAGGCAGGCTTGAGCGACAAAAAACCGACGGCAACCGACAGCAACATCGACAAACTGAGCTTCGAGGAAGCCCTTGCGCGCCTCACCGAGCTGGTCGAGAAGCTCGAATCCGGCCAGCTTCCGCTGGAGGAGAGCGTAGCGGCCTTCGAGGAGGGGGTGAAGCTCTCCCGCCGTTGCGAATCGCTGCTCGACGGCGCCGAACAGCGCCTGCAGGTGCTCGGCGAAGAACAAGACCCGCAATAGCGATGCCCGCCACCCGACTCAAACAGCACGCGGCGCGCATCAACGGCGCGCTCGAACGGATGTTGAACGACCGCGAAACCGTCATCCCGGCCCCGCTCTGGGAAGCGATGCGCTATAGTCTGATGGCCGGCGGCAAACGCGTCCGTCCGGCGATGATGCTGGAGTGCCACGCCGCCTGCGGCGGCACCTCGGAGATCACCCCCGCCGCGCTCAGTATTGAGTGCATGCACACCTACTCGCTGATTCACGACGACCTCCCCTGCATGGACGATGACGATCTGCGTCGCGGCCAACCGACCTGTCACAGGCGTTTCGACGAGGCCACCGCCATTCTGGCCGGCGACGCGCTGCAGACCCTGGCCTTCGAGCTTCTTGGCGAGATGGCCGTCACCCCCGAACTGGCCGTGGATCTGACCCGACGCCTGGCCGTCGCCGCCGGCGCCCAGGGGATGGTAGGCGGCCAGGTGCTCGATATGCAGGCCGAATCCGGTACGGTCGACAGCGTACTGGAGGTGGAGCGCATCCACCTGCACAAGACCGGCACGCTGCTGCGCTACTGCTGCGAGGCGGGCGCCCTGCTGGCCGGTGCCGATGCCACGCAGGTCGATGCCTGCTCGCGCTACGGCAAGGCGGTCGGCCTGCTCTTCCAGGTCGCCGACGACATCCTCGACGCCACGGCCACGACCGAGGCGCTGGGCAAACAGGCGGGCCAGGATGCAGCCCAGCAGAAGGCCACCTACGTCTCGGTACTTGGTCCGGAGGCAGCCGGCGAGCTGGCCGACGAGATGCTGGAGATGGCCGTCGCCGCCCTCGAACCACTGGGCAAACAGGGCGATCCGCTGCGCCAGATGGCTCGCTATATCCGCGAGCGCGACCAGTGAAACTCGAAAAATACCCCCTTCTCTCAACCATTCGCGGCCCCGAGGACGTCAAGCGGCTGGACGAGGAACAGCTGTCGCAACTGGCTGCCGAAATGCGGCAGTACATGATCCGGATCCTCGCCCCGATCGGCGGCCATGTCGGCGCCGGTCTCGGCGTCATCGAACTGAGCATCGCGTTGCACCGCCTCTTCGACTCCCCGCGCGACCGCCTGGTCTGGGATGTCGGCCACCAGGCCTATCCGCACAAGATGCTGACCGGCCGACTGACCCGCATGCCGACCATGCGTCAGCATGGCGGCCTCTCCGGTTTCACCAAGCGCGAGGAGTCCGAGCACGATCCCTTCGGGGCCGGCCACGCCTGCACCTCGATCTCGGCCGCCTACGGCATGGCCTTCGGCCGCGACCTCAAAAAGGAGGACAACCATGTCATTGCCGTCATCGGCGACGGCGCCCTGACCGGCGGCATGGCCTTCGAGGGGCTCAACAACGCCGGTGCCGGAGGCCACCGGCTGCTGGTCATCCTCAACGACAACGAGATGTCGATCGCGCCCAACGTCGGGTCGATGTCCGCCTATCTGGCCCGACTGATCACCGGCAAGACCTATACCAGCATGCGCGACGCCACACGCAAGGTGCTGGAGAAGATGCCGCTGGCGCACGAAGCAGCCAAACGGCTGGAGGAACACGTCAAGGGGATGATCACGCCGGGCACGCTGTTCGAAGAGATGGGCTTCCGCTATATCGGTCCGATCGACGGCCACCAGTTCGATCACCTGCTGCCGACACTGGAGAACTGCAAATCGCTGGACGGGCCGGTGATCCTGCATACGGTCACCAAGAAGGGGTTCGGCTTCGCCCCGGCCGAGGAGGATCCGGTCACCTGGCACGGGCTGGGACCTTACGACGCGGAGACCGGGGAACCGGTCAAGCTCGAGGGCCAGCCGCCGACCTATACCCAGGTATTTGCCGACACGCTGGCCGACATGGCCGATACCGATCCCCGCATCGTCGCCGTCACCGCGGCCATGCCGGAGGGGACGGGCCTCTCGCGTTTCGCCAAACGCCATCCGGAACGCTGTATCGATGTCGGCATCGCCGAGCAGCATGCTGTGACCTTCGCCGCCGGCCTCGCCGTCGAGGGGTTCCGGCCGGTGGTGGCGATCTACTCCACCTTCATGCAACGCGCCTTCGACCAGATTGTGCACGATGTCTGTATCCAGGGCCTGCCGGTCATCTTCTGCATGGACCGGGCCGGCATCGTCGGCGCCGACGGCGCCACCCATGCCGGCAGCTTCGACATCGCCTTTTTGCGCTGTCTGCCCCATATCACGCTGATGGCGCCGAAGGACGAGGCCGAGCTGCGCGATATGCTGGCCACTGCCATCGAACTGGACACCCCATGCGCCATCCGTTATCCGCGCGGCACCGGCTACGGCATCGCGCCGGAGACGCCGAAACCGCTCCAGCCGGGCAGGGCGGAGGTACTGGAATCGGGGGCGGACGGGCTCGTCGTCGCCGTCGGCAGCCGCGTGCGCGATGCGTTGGCCGCCGTCGAGACGCTGCGCCGCGAGGAGGGCAAACACTTCACGCTGGTCAACCTCCGTTTCATCAAGCCGCTGGACGAGGAGACGCTGCGTGCGCACCTGGAGCCCGGCAAGCCGCTGATGGTCGTCGAGGAGGGGAGCGTACAGGGCGGCGTCGGCGAAGCAATCGCGGCATGCGCCGCTGCAAACGGCTGGCACGGTCCCTTCGCCCACATGGGCATTCCGGACACCTACCCGCCGCACGGCACGCAGGGCCAGGTACTGCGCGACCTCTCCCTCGATGCCGAGGCCATCACCGAACGCCTGCGTATGTTAGGGAGAGCCTGATTTACTGGCATCCTGCCAAGGATCGGCGCGCCCATCGCCTAATCCGAACCGAATGAGCGGTTCCGGCAAACCCAAAAAAGTCCGTCTCGACCACCTGCTGACCGAGCGCGGCCTGGCCGAGAGCGGCAGCAGGGCGCAACGGCTGATCATGGCCGGGCTCGTCTACGTCGACGGTCAGAAATGCGACAAGGCCGGCACCCGCATCCTCAACAGTGCGGATATCGAGGTGCGCGAAACGCTTCCGTACGTCTCGCGCGGCGGCCTGAAGCTCAAGGGCGCCTTCGATTATTTCCATTTCGACGCCACGGATGCCATCTGCCTCGATGTCGGCGCCTCCACCGGCGGCTTCACCGACTGCCTGCTGCAGAACGGTGCAGCGAAGGTCTATGCCGTCGATGTCGGCCGCGGCCAGCTCCACTACAAACTTCAGAACGACCCGCGCATTATCAACCTGGAGAAGACGCACGTGAAGCTGTTGACCCCCGAGCTGATCCCGGAGCCAGTCGATGTGCTGGTGATGGACACCTCCTTCATCTCGCTGGAGAAGGTGCTGCCCCCCTCATGGTCCTTCCTGAGGTCGAGCGGCTGGTGCGTGGCGCTGATCAAGCCGCAGTTCGAGGTCGGCCCGAAACTTCTCGTCAAAGGGGTGGTGAAGGACGAGGCGGCGCGCCAGGAAGCCATCGACAAGATTCTCGCCATGGCCGCAAAGCTGCCGGGTGCCGAGATCGTCGGCGTCACCGAATCCCCGATCCACGGCCCCAAGGGCAACGTCGAGTACCTGCTCGGCCTGCGGCGCAAGAGCGAATGAGCGCGCCCGACCATACGCACGCCTTCTACGCTCTCGGACCGGAGCAGGTGCTGCAGGCGGTGGAGAGCCTCGACTACCACTGCAACGGCTACCAGCTGGCGCTGAACAGCTACGAAAACCGCGTCTATCAGGTGGGACTGGAGGAGAGCAGCGAGCGTTACGTGGTCGCTAAGTTCTACCGCCCCGAACGCTGGACGGACGCGGCGATCCTCGAGGAGCACGACTTCACCCTGAGGCTCGCGGGGCTCGACATCCCAGTGGTGCCGCCGCTGGTCATCGGGGGTACCACGCTGCACCACTTCGACTCCTACCGCTTCGCCCTCTACCCCTTCCGCGCAGGGCGGGCGCCGAATCTGGAGAGTCCGCAGCAGCTCGAACAACTCGGTCGCTTCATCGGTCGTATCCACGCCCTCGGTACCGAAGCCGATTTCATCCATCGTCCGACGCTCAGCGTCGAGCAGTTCGGCGACGACTCCTACGAATACCTGCTGGAGCACGACTTCATCCCGCCGCAACTGGAGCGACCCTATACGGAGCTGGCCGAGACGCTTCTCGATGCAGTCGATACGGCCTTCGAGGAGACCGACCCGAGGCTCATCCGCCTGCAGGGCGATGCCCACCCCGGCAACATCCTCTGGCAGGCCGGCCCGCAGGGGGATCTCGGCTCGCCCTATATCCTCGATTTCGACGATGCCCGCATGGGCCCGGCCGTGCAGGATCTCTGGATGTTCCTCTCCGGCGACACCGGCGAGATACGCTCGCAGCTCGAGCACCTGCTGGGCGGCTATAGCGGCTTCTTCGAGTTCGACCGGCGCGAGCTGCGGCTGGTGGAGGCGCTCCGCACGCTCCGCATGATGCACTACGCCGCCTGGCTGGCGCGGCGCTGGCAGGACCCCATATTTCACACCGCCTTCCCGTGGTTTAATACCGAGTCCTACTGGGAGGAGCATGTGCAGTCGCTACGGGAGCAGCTTCCCCTGGTGAACGCGACGCCCGAATGGGCCTGAATAAAGGAGCGTGTACATGGATGAGCAATTGATCGACCTGGAGGTAAAGCTCTCCTTTCAGGACCGCATGATTCAGGATCTGAACGAAGTGGTGATCCGCCAGCAACACGAGATCGAGAAGCTGCAGGTGGAGATCAGGAGTATCCGCTCGCAACTCACCACTACCGATTCTCCACAGATCCGAAAGCAGTCGGAAGAGGAACCCCCTCCGCATTATTAAAGGTGCTCGCACATCCCCCCGTTAGCAGGCTGCCGTTCCTGTATATCCAAAAAGAGCAGCGAAGTCGGAGCCTGTTCTAGATGTGTATGAGCGGGAACCCGTCAGGGCAGGCTGGTCCCCGGACACGATTCTTTGGTTCTTTCTTTTGCGCAAAAGAAACAACGAGGGAACACAATAGTTACTGTGATTGGTAGCGGTCGAACCAACCTTGGAGATCAACAAGCGCCTTCTCGGATACCATCCGTCGCCGCTCCTGTTTGGAGAGCCGGCGCTTCCCCTCCTTTTTTGGGGCTGTGGGCAGCAGGCCGAAATTGATATTCATCGGCTGGAAATCCTCGATGCGCGTGCCCGAGATATGCGCCAGAAGCGCACCGTGTGCGGTACTCTCCGGCGGCGCCTCGGGCGTGCGTCCGGCCGCCATGTCGGCGAGGAAGAGGCCGGCCATCAGCCCCATGGCGGAGGACTCGACATACCCCTCGACACCGGTGATCTGGCCGGCGAAGAGGATGCGCGGATCGCGTTTCAGCCGCAGACAGCCATCCAGCAGTGCCGGTGACTTGATGAAGGTATTGCGGTGCAGCGATCCCAGGCGGAAGAACTCGGCGTTCTCGAGACCGGGGATCATGCGGAAGACCCGCTTCTGTTCGCCGTACTTCATCTTGGTCTGGAAACCGACCATGTTGAGAAGGCTCCTGGCGCGATTATCCTGCCTGAGCTGCACGACGGCATGGAAGCGCTCGCCGGTTTTCGGGTGCTCCAGCCCAACCGGCTTCATCGGCCCGAAGCGCGGCGTCTCGCGCCCCCGCCCGGCCATCACCTCGATCGGCATACACCCCTCGAAGAAGGGGACGTCCTCGAATCCCTTGAACTCGACTGTTTCCGCATCCAGAAGCGTATCAATGAAGGTCTCGTACTGTTCGCGCGTCATCGGGCAGTTGAGATAGTCCCCGTCGCTGCCCTCGGTGACATTCTTGTCGTAGCGAGATTTCCAGTAGGCGATATCCATATCGATGCTCTCGGCATCGACCACCGGCGCGATGGCGTCGAAAAAACTTAAGCCCGCCTCGCCGGTCAACTCGCCGATACGCGCATAGAGCGCATCGGAAGTCAGCGGTCCGGTGGCGATCAGCACCGGGCCGTCGTCCGGAATATCACCAACCTCGCCACGAGCCAGTTCGATCAGTGGCTCGTCCGCAATCGCCGCGGTTACCGTCTCCGAGAAGAGTTCGCGGTCCACCGCCAAGGCACCACCGGCGGGCAGTCGCGCCGCATCGGCCGCACGCATGATCAGCGAATCCATGCGCCGCATCTCCTCGTGCAGCAGACCGACGGCGTTCTCCAGCGCATCGGCACGGAAGGAGTTGGAGCAGACCAGCTCGGCACAGCGGTCGGTGTGATGGGCAGGGGTCGATACGACCGGGCGCATCTCGCACAGGCGCACGGCGATACCGCGCCGGGCCAGCTGCCAGGCAGCCTCCGAACCGGCCAGTCCGGCCCCGATAATCGTCACGGAATGCATGGGGCGGGAAGATACGGCTTGTCCCGCAGGCTGCAAGGCCTATCTCCGCCGGTCGGACCGCCGCAGGGTCTGCTGAAGGATCACCCCTTCGTAGGCCAAAAGCCGCTTCTTCCATGCCATACCGGCGCCGAAACCGCCTAGGTCGCGGGCTGCGAGCACCCGGTGGCACGGCACGAGGATCGGGACCGGATTGGCGCCCAGCGCCTGGCCGACGGCACGCGCGCCGCTACCCAGTTCCTCGGCCAGCTCGCCATAGGTGCGCACCTGGCCGACCGGAACCGCCAGCAGCACCTCCCGGAGCCGCGCCTGAAAGGGGGTGCGCGGCGGCGCGGCCGGCACCTTCGGCAGGGCATGGCCGCTGAAATAGGCACGCAACCAGACAGCAACGGGATGGTCCGGCGAACAGGCCGGTGCATCCACCGCCTTCAGGTAGAGACGGTGGCAAAGGTCGCCCTGCAGCGCCAGACCGATCGGCCCCAGCGGTGAATCGTAACGAAACAGCGAAATCTCCCCCAACATAGCCTATTCATTATAGCGAGTGATAGCGACGGAATCGAGCCGGTGACCTGCCATCGGCCCACATGGTGTAGACTCCTCCACCCATGGACTGGACCCTCTTCTTCTCCGCGCTGATCTCCTCGACGCTCTTTCCCGGCGGTTCCGAGGTATTGCTGCTCTATCGGCTGCACGAGGGCAGCCATCCGCTGCCACTGGTGCTGATCGCCACCGTCGGCAACGTGCTCGGCAGCCTGATCACCTATGCCATGGGGCGTCTGGGCAACGAGGCGGTGCATCGGCGCTGGTTGAGAATCGGCGAGCGGGATGTAGCACGGGCGGAGCATGGGTTCGAACGATACGGCCAGCCGGCCCTGCTCTTCGCCTGGTTGCCGGTGGTGGGCGATCCGCTCTGTCTGGTGGCGGGATTGCTGCGCAGTCCTCTCACCTGGTTCCTGATCCTAGTCACACTCGGCAAACTCGGCCGCTACGCCTTCCTCGCCTGGGCCGTGGCCTGATGAAGGCTGCATCCCCCGCTAGCAGGCTGCCAAGTAAATGATGAATCCACTTGCCAGATCAGAGATTCCTCAGACGACAATCCTGAGCCACAACGGCAACGTCAGCATGGAGACGATGGTGGAGAGCGTCACCGCCTCGGCATAGAGCGACGTATCGAGCCTGAAGCGGTCGCAGATCACCAGCCCCAGCACCATGGTCGGCATCGCTCCCTCGATCACGGAGGGCGGCAGCAGCCTCTGCGGCATACCGACGCCGACAGAGGCGGCCCAAGCCACCAGCGGCATCACCACCAGCTGGATCAGCAACACCGGTACGAGCACCGGCAGGCGCCCACCCCAACCGCGCTGCCAGCGCAGCGCCATCCCGACAGAGAGCAGCATCAGCGGCACCACCGCCGAACCGAGCGTGGCCAGCGATTCGTCCAGCCATGCCGGCTGCGGCAGGTGCAGGGCGCTCAGCAGCAGACCGGCGACGGCGGCCCAGACGGCCGGTACGCGGAGTAAACCCAGAAAGGCCCGCGCCTCTCCTGCCGACTGGCCATAGTACTGGGCCACCAGGACGCCCACCGTAAAAAGCAGCGGCGTGCTGGCCAGCAGGTCGAAATGGATCGCCACCATCTGCGCCCACGGGCCGAAGGCCTGTGTCAGCACCGGCAGCCCCAGATAGGTGAAATTGCCGAAGGCGGAGGCGAGCAGCAGGGCGCCGATGGCACGATTGGCGTGATAGTGGGCGCCCATGCACGCCCGGATCAACCAGCCGCTGCCGTAGACGAGCGCGGCCAGCAGCAGCGAGATCAATACAGCGATGGCCGACACCAGCGGCAGGCGCACGGAGTTGAGATCCACAGGCGTCTGCCACAGCACGTGCAGCACCAGCGCCGGCAGGAAGATCTGGTAGACCGCCTGGGCCAGATGGGCGCGAATGGCATCGGCCGCCTTCTCCTTCAGGATCAGGCGCCAGCAGACGCCGATGGCAATGATGGCCGCCATGCCGAGCAGGACACTTAACATGCCGAAATGGTAGCGGATCGGACGGACAACATCGCCCCTGTCGAGCATATTCGCGCAAACCGTGCGGAAACTCGACAGATTTTGCGGGCCATCCTACCATTTTGGCCTTAGCCGCCGAGGCGCAAACGCGTTAGGCTTCCCCTGTCTTATCCAGCGGGCGACGATTATGTAAGCAAGGAGCCGATCCTGACTGTGTCACTCAAACAACTCGCCTCAACCGGCATGGAGCGGCTCAAGCGCCAGGAGATGATCTATTTCAGCCTGCTCGCCGTCCTGATCGGGGTGCTGGCGGGTTACGCCGCGCTACTGCTGCGCTTCAGCATCGAATGGGTGGCCCATTTCTGGACCGGCGATTTCGCCTGGGACAAGACCATCGAGACCCTTCCCTGGTACATGTACATCCTGGCACCGACACTGGGCGGACTGCTGATCGGCTCGATCAACAAGAAACTGCTGCCGGGCGGCGAGCTGCGCGGCGTGGCCGGCGTGCTGGCCGACATGGTCCAACACAATGCCCGCATCAATCCGAAGCAGATGGGCACGGAGACTATCGGCGGCGCCATCAGCATCGGCAGCGGCGCCAGCCTCGGGCGCGAAGGCCCGACCGTGGCGCTGGGTGCGGTGATCGCCTCCAGTCTCGGCAACTGGCTGGGGCTGACGGAGCAGCAGATGCGAACCATGGTCGGCTGCGGCGTCGCCTCCGCCATTGCCGCCTCGTTCAACACCCCCATTGCCGGCGTACTCTTCGCGCTGGAGGTGATCCTCGCCGATTACGCCATGGCGACCTTCAGTCCGATCGTCATCTCGTCGGTGATCGCCACCGTGATCACCCGCTCCGTGCTGGGCAACTTCCCCGCCTTCCTGATCCCCGAATACCACCTGGTCAGCGCCTGGGAGATCGTCGCCTACGCCATCATCGGCATCTTCTGCGGTCTGATCGCCGCCATCTTCGTACGCAGCATGGCGCCGACGCGCATCTTCTTCATGCGCCTGATCCCGGATTCGCGTTTCCGCCCGGCCGTGGCCGGCCTGATCCTCGGCCTGATGGGGCTCTGCGTGCCCTACATTATGTCGATCGGCTACGGCACGCTGGGCTCGATCCTGCTGGAACAGGTCAAACCGGTACTGCTGGGGACAACGCTGCCGCTCACCGCCTTCTTGGCCATCGTCCTGTTCGGCAAGCTGGTGGCGGCGGTCATCAGCTTCTCGGCCGACTTTCCCGGCGGCCTGCTTGGGCCCTCGCTCTTCCTGGGCGCGGCGGCCGGTGCACTCTGCGGCGGTGTGGTGCACGACATATCGCCGGCCTTCACCGAAAGCTACGGCGCCTACGCCCTAGTGGCCTGCGGTGCGCTGACCGCGGCCGCGCTGCAGGCGCCGATCACCATCATCCTGATGGTCTTCGAACTCTCCGCCGACTACCACATCATGCTGCCGATGATGGCCGCCAGCATCATCGCCACGCTGGTGAAACGGGCCTTCGGCTCCGAATCGGTCTTCACCGAGGTGCTGGAGGAGCGCGGTATCGAAACGAGCTGGGGGCTGGAGCAGTCGTGGATGCGCTCGATACGGGTCAAGGATATCCCGTGGCGGCCGATGCCCAGCGTCTCCGCCCATACCCGGCTGGAGGAGGTCAAGCGCGTCTACGTCTCCTCCGGCAAGGGATGCGTGCAGGTGGTGGATGACGAGGGGCTGATGATCGGCATCATCACCTTCACCGACCTGCAGCCCTGGATGCTCGATCCCGCCATGGATCACGTCGCGCTGGCCATCGAGGTAGTCAACCGCAAGGTGCGGACGATTGCCGAGGACGGCAGCCTGCTGGAGGCGATCCGGATTCTCGACCGCGAAGCGTTCGAGCAGATGCCGGTCGTCTCCCGGAACAATCCGCGCAAGGTGCTCGGCATCCTGTCGCGCAACGCCGTCTTCTCCACCTATCACAAGCTGATCGTCAAGCACGGCAAACAGGCCGACGGCTGATGTCCGGCCTCAACCCCGCACAGCAGCACGCGGTGGAGGCAGGCGAAGGACCGCAGCTCATCCTCGCGGGCGCCGGCTCCGGCAAGACACGCACCATCGTCCACCGCATCGGCCACCTGATCGGCACTCGCGGCGTCGCACCGCACCGTATCCTCGCCGTCACCTTCACCAACAAGGCCGCCGCCGAGCTGAAGGCGCGCCTCTCCGACCTGATCGGCGATGACGGCGGCGGTGTCGTCTCCGGTACCTTCCACGCCATCTCGCTGCGTTTCCTGCGCCGCTATGCCGAGCATCTCGGTTATCCGAAGAGCTTCCAGGTGATCGATGCCGACGACCAGAAGACACTGGTCAAACGACTGCTCAAGGGGCGCAACATCGACAAGGAGACGCTCCACCCCTCCTACCTGCTGCACTGGATCGAACACTGCAAGCATGCCGGCCTGACACCGGAACAGGCTCCGGTACAGATGTGGAGCAACATCGACATGCGCGAGCTCTATGCCGCCTACCAGGATGAGCTGAGGCGGCTGGAGCGCATGGATTTCTCCGATCTGATCCTCAACACGGTGGAGCTTCTGCGCCACCACGACGGGGCGGCGGCGATGATCCGCGCCGGCTTCGACCATGTGCTGGTGGACGAGTACCAGGATACCAATCCGGCCCAGCACGAGTGGCTGATGCTGCTCTGCCGGGAGCATCACAACCTCACCGTGGTCGGCGACGACGACCAGAGTATCTACGGCTGGCGCGGCGCCGATGTGCGCCACATCCTCGATTTCGAGCGCACCTGGCCCGATGCCGGCGTGCACCGGCTGGAGGAGAACTACCGCTCTAGCGCCGCCATCCTGGAGCTGGCCAACGCCGTCATCCGCGACAATCCGCACCGCCACGAAAAAAGGCTGAGGGCGACCCGCGAGGGCGGAAAGACGCCGGTCTGGCGCATCTGCAACGACGAGTACGACGAGGCGCGCAGGATCGCCGCCTGCCTGAAGCAGCGCCATGCGCTCGGCATCCCGTGGACGGAGATGGCGGTGCTCTACCGCTCCAACCGCCAGTCGCTGCCGATCGAGCAGCTGCTGCGTGAGGAGGGTATCCCCTATCGCGTCGTCGGAGGTATGCGCTTCTTCGAGCGCATGGAGATCAAGGATGCGCTGGCCTACTGGGCGCTGCTGCACCGCTGTGCGGACAGCCTGCAACTGCTTCGCATCTGCAACAAACCGAAGCGGGGTATCGGCGCCAAGGGAGCGGAGACGATCTCCCGCATGCTGGCCGAGTCGGGACTTCGGGCGCCGGAGTGGCTGGATGGCATCGCCGAGAGCGGCGGCACAGGGCCGGCCGCCAAGCTGGCGCCACTGGCGAAGCTGATCACTGAGCATCGCGCCAGCGCCCTAGAGAAACCGGATTTGGGGCTGGGCGACCTGCTGCAGGCCTGCGGCTACACGGAGAGCCTCAAGGCGCTCGGCGAGCTGGAGGCGGAATCGCGCATGGAGAACATCCGTGCACTTCAGGATTTCATCGAGACCTCGATGGGCGAAGGACTCCTGCCAATCGATTTCATGGACCGTGCGGCGCTGTTGCAGAGCGGCGAGGAGCATCCCGAGGATGCCGCCGTCTCACTGATGAGCCTGCACCGGGCCAAGGGACTGGAGTTCGATACCGTGATCCTGGCCGGCGTCGAGGAAGGGCTGCTTCCGCATCAGCGGGCAATGGACGAGGGCGAAGCCGGCATCGCCGAGGAGCGGCGCCTGCTCTATGTCGGCGTCACCCGAGCCATGAACCACCTGCTTTTGACCTCCGCGCGTATGCGCCGCGTCTTCGGGGATATCAACTACCCACTGCCCAGCCGCTTTATCGCCGAGCTTCCCAAGGATGTGCTGGAACACGACCAGCCGGAGATGACGACGGAAACGGTATCGCAGCCGGATGCCAACGGCCTGACGCTGGGTGCCTCGGTTCGCCACCCTACATTCGGCGAGGGGGTCGTCCTGAGCCTCGACGGGGCGGGCGACGCCACGCGCGTCTCGGTGCAGTTCCGCCGCGCCGGCACCAAGCGGCTGATGCTCAAGTACGCCGCCCTCGAATTGATCTAAACAAGGAGAAACCCATGTCCATCACCATCTACCACAACCCGCGCTGCTCGAAATCGCGCAACACGCTCTCCCTGCTTCAGGAGCAGGGTATCGAACCGGAGATTGTCGAGTATCTGAAGACGCCGCCTTCGGAGGCGGAGCTGGACCGCATCCTGACCCTGCTCGGCATGGAGCCGGAGGAGCTGATGCGCAAAGGCGAGGATGAATACAAGGCCCATTTCAAGGGCAAGGAGCTCAGCCGCAGCAAGATCATCGCGCTGATGGTGCAATACCCCAAAGTGATCGAGCGCCCCATCGTCGTCCACGGCGACAAGGCCGCCATCGGCCGCCCACCCGAGTCCGTGCTCGATATTCTCTGATTGTTAGCCTAGTGCACTAATTGGCAGAAACCGGCCCAGACTGTATGAAAACGCTGGGCCGGGATACGCCGTTAAGAGCCGAGAAGGCGCTTATGGGTGGCTTGATTATTTTCCCTGATTCGCCCGTTTGAGGTGAGGCAGAACGGCCTCCGGGACCAGTTCGGAGACATCGCCGCCCATGGAGGCGATCTCTCGGATGAAGCGGGAGGAGACGAAGGTGTAGTCCTCGCGGGCCATGACGAAGACCGTTTCGATGCGCTCGTCCAGGCGCCGGTTCATCGTCGCCATCTGGAACTCGTATTCGAAATCACTGGCCGCGCGCAGACCGCGCAGGATCGCCTGCGCACTCTGCTCGTGGGCCAGATCGACCAGCAGCCCGTTGAAGGCGACCGCCTCAACACCCGGTTCGTTCGCAAAGGTCTCGCGCACCATTGCCAGACGCCGCTCCAGATCGAACATCGGGCCCTTTCCGGGATTCTCAGCCACACCGATGACGATGCGCTCGAACAGCTTCAGGCCGCGCTGGACCACATCGACATGGCCCAGGGTGATGGGATCGAATGTACCGGGATAGATGGCGGTCCGTTTCAA
>DATFLK010000087.1:0-8096 GCA_035267815.1 Mariprofundaceae bacterium
AAGATCTTGGCGCAGAAAAGGCCATCACGCTCCGGCTTGAAGGTCCGGTAGTTGATCGTCTCCGGCTTCTTGACCTCGCCAAAAGACCAGGAGCGGACCTTCTCGGGGCTCGCCAGACCGACCCGAAGACCATCGAAGTCCTCGATACTGCTGGGCTTGCGGAACATATTCAGAAGTTCTTGCATAACTTAACCCTCCTGCTCTTCTTCGCGGGGTTTTTTGACAAGGTCGATATCGATGCCCAGAGCATTGAGCTCCTTGGTCATCACGTTGAACGACTCGGGGATACCTGCCTCGAACGACATGTCACCACGTACGATCGACTCGTACATCTTGGTACGCCCATTCACGTCGTCCGATTTGACGGTCAACATCTCCTGCAGGGTAAAAGCGGCGCCATAGGCCTCCAGTGCCCAGACCTCCATCTCACCGAAACGCTGGCCACCGAACTGCGCCTTACCACCCAGCGGCTGCTGGGTGACGAGCGAGTAGGGACCGGTGGAGCGGGCATGAATCTTCTCGTCCACCAGATGATGAAGCTTCAACATATACATGTAGCCAATGGTGACCGGATGGTCAAAGGGCTCGCCCGTGCGGCCATCGTAAAGCGTGACCTGACCGGACTCCGGCAGACCGGCCAGTTTCAGCATGGAACGGACCTGCTCCTCCTTGGCACCGTCGAAAACCGGCGTCGCCATCGGCACGCCGCCCTTCAGGTTGTTCACCAATTCATCCAGCTCACGCTGTTTCATGTCGCGAACGGCCTTGCACGCTTCCGCGTCCTCCTTGTAGACCTCCGTCAGCAACTTCTTGACCTCATCCTGCTTCGGCCCGGTCGCCATCATCTGTTCGATCTTGCTACCGAGCGCTCTGGCGGCAAGGCCCATATGGATCTCGAGAATCTGGCCGATATTCATACGCGACGGCACGCCCAGCGGGTTCAGGATGATATCCACCGGCGTTCCGTCCTCGGTGAACGGCATATCCTCTTCCGGCACGATGATGGAGATGACGCCCTTGTTACCGTGGCGTCCGGCCATCTTGTCGCCGGGTTGCAGCTTGCGCTTCACGGCCAAGAAGACCTTGACCACCTTGATCACGCCGGGCTGCAGCTCGGATCCCTCGCGCACCTTGCCCACCTTCTCCTCGAAGCGGGACTCGAGCCTGGCGCGCTCCTTGTCCATGCTCTCGAGAATGCCGGCCATCTGGCTGTTGGCGGCGTCGTCCTGCACGGAGATCCCGGAGATGTCGCGCAGCTTGAGCTCGGCAAGGTAATCCTCGGAGATCGCCTCTCCCTTCTTGAGCCCCTTGGCCTTGGCGGCCTTCTGACCATTGAGCAGGCGCTGCAGACGATCGACCACGTTGGCCTCGAGAATGCGGCGCTCCTCCTCCTTGTCGCGGTAGAGCTGCTCGACCTCGGTCTCCTCGATCGACTTGGCACGCTCATCCTTCTCGTCGCCGCGGCGGGTGAAGATCTGCACACCGACCACGACACCCTCGTCACCCGGCTTCACGCGCAGCGAGGTATCGCGCACGTCCGATGCCTTCTCGCCGAAGATGGCGCGCAGCAGCTTCTCCTCGGGGGAGAGCTGAGTCTCCCCCTTCGGGGTGATCTTGCCGACCAGGATATCGCCCGGCTTCACCTCGGCACCGACACGCGCGATGCCGGCATCGTCGAGGTGACGCAGTGCCTCCTCGCCGACATTCGGGATATCGCGAGTAATCTCCTCGTCGCCCAGCTTGGTCTGGCGCGACACGCACTCGAACTCCTCGATGTGCACCGAGGTATAAACATCGTCGCGCACCATCTTCTCGGAGATGATGATGGCGTCCTCGAAGTTGTAACCGCGCCACGGCATGAATGCGACCAGCGCATTGCGTCCCAGCGCCAGCTCACCCAGGTCGGTGGAGGGGCCATCGGCGATGATGTCGCCACGCCTGACCTCGTCGCCCACCTTCACCAGTGGACGCTGATTGAAGCAGGTATTCTGATTCGAACGGCGGTACTTGAAGAGTCGGTAGATATCAACGCCGGGCTCACCCTCGACCTGCTCGTCCTCGTTGACGCGGATCACGATACGGCTGCCGTCGACCCGCTCGACCAGACCACCACGGTGGGCTCCCATGGCCACACCCGAATCGCGTGCCACCGAGGCCTCCATGCCGGTACCCACCAGCGGCTTCTCGGAGCGCAGCAGCGGCACGGCCTGGCGCTGCATGTTCGAACCCATCAGCGCACGGTTGGCGTCGTCATGCTCTAGGAAGGGAATCAGCCCTGCGGAGACGGAGACCAGCTGTGACGGCGAGACGTCCATGTAGGTGATGTCCTCCGGCGAGGCCATGATGAACTCGCCGTCCTGACGACACTGAATGACATCGGCCGTGAACTTACCCTTCTCGTCGACACTCGCATTGGCCTGGGCAATCACGTGCTTGGCCTCTTCAATGGCCGAAAGGTATACCACCTGATCGGTCACGTGGCCGTTCTCCACCTTGCGATACGGCGTCTCGATGAAGCCGAACTCGTTGATCGTCGAGAAACAGGCCAGCGAATTGATCAGGCCGATATTCGGGCCTTCCGGCGTCTCGATCGGGCAGAGACGTCCGTAATGGGTCGGATGCACGTCGCGCACCTCGAAGCCGGCACGCTCGCGCGACAGGCCACCCGGGCCCAATGCCGAGAGGCGGCGCTTGTGCGTCACCTCGGAGAGCGGGTTGGTCTGATCCATAAACTGCGACAGCTGCGAGGAACCGAAGAACTCCTTGACCGCGGCAATCAGCGGCTTCGCGTTGACCAGATCGGACGGCATCATCTCGTTGAGATCGCCGGAGCTGAGACGCTCACGAATGGCACGCTCCATACGCACCAGGCCGACACGAATCTGGTTCTGCAGCAGCTCGCCGACGGAGCGCAGACGACGGTTGCCGAGGTGGTCAATGTCGTCCACCTCGCCGATGCCGTCGCGAAGCTTCAGCAGGGTATCCAGCGCCAGCAGGATATCCTCCTTGCGCAGTACACCCTGATCGAGCGACACCTCGTCGTTGCTGATACCCAGACGGCTGTTCAGCTTCATGCGGCCGACACGGGAGAGATCGTAACGCGACTCGTCGAAGAAGAGCGACAGAAAGAGATTTCTTGCCGTCTCCACCGTCGGCGGCTCGCCGGGGCGCATCATGCGGTAAATCTCGACGCGCGCCTCCTCCTTACTCTGCACTGAATCCAGGCGCAGCGTATCGGCCAGCCACGGGCCGCGACGGAAGACGTCAATGAAGAGGCAGTCGAACTGCTTGATACCGGCAGCCTGGAAGGCGGAGAGCGCCTCCTCGGTCACCTCGCTGTTGGTGTCGAGCAGGATCTCGCCGCCCTCCACCATCACCGGCTCGGCGATATACTCGCCCAGCACCTGCTCGGTCGGGATATCGAGCCACTCGACCTTGGCCTCGGTCAGTCGCTTGATGGCCATCTTGGTGATCTTCTTGCCCTCGGCCACCACCTGCTTCCCATCCACCCTGATGGCGGTGGAGGCACGGCTGCCTAGGAACTGCTCCGGCACGAACCGCACCTGCAGCCCGCCCTTGTGGAAACGGAAGGTACGGCGCTCGTAGAAATGGTCGAGAATCTCCTGCTCGCTGTAACCGAGCGCCTTCAGCAAGATGCCGGTCGGCATCTTGCGACGCAGGTCGATACGGAAGTGCACCTTGTCCTTGGCATCGAACTCGAAATCGAGCCAGGAACCGCGATAGGGAATGACACGCGCCTTGAACAGGAACTTGCCGGAGGCGTGCGACTTGCCGGAGTCGTGATCGAAGAAGACACCGGGCGAACGGTGCATCTGCGACACGATGGCGCGCTCGGTACCATTGATGATGAACGAACCGTGGTCCGTCATCAGCGGAATCTCGCCCATGTAGACGGACTGGTCGCGAACCTCCTTGACCTTGCCCTGCTCGAAGACGGTCAGGCGAAGCTTCACCTTGACCGGAAGGGCATACGTCATGTCACGACGGCGACACTCGTCCAAGTCGTAGCGCGGTGGGTTATACTCAAGCGAGACAACGTCCAGCTCGGCGTTGCCCGCGTAATCCTTGATCGGAAATACGGTGCGAAAAACATCGGCCAGCTGGGACTGGTTGATATCGATCTTGCCCTGTCCGACACCCAAAAAGTCGACATAGGAGCCGGTCTGCAACTGCAGCATATTTGGCATCGACAGCGGTGGCGTAATGCTACCGAAGTTTTTACGAATACGTTTCAAGGAGACTTGATTACCCATGTTGACCTCGTCCGAACAGAATCAGAAAGACTCCCTGATATACAGGGAGTTAAGGCCACCCTCGGGTGGCCTGGCAACCACCCGCAGGTGATCGCGAAAAATGGAGGAACCTGCCTCCATGCGACGGAACGCCATGCGACGCTCCACTGTTTCACAAACGCGAAAGAGGCAAACCCCGGCGGCCTTTCGACCGCCGGAGGCATGCCCCAATGCAGATGCAGAATAACGCAACAGTCGTTTACTTGAGCTCGACCGTGGCTCCCTGCTCTTCAAGCTTCGACTTGATCTCTTCAGCCTCGTCCTTCGGCGCGCCTTCCTTGACGGCCTTCGGTGCGCTCTCGACCAGCTCCTTGGCATCCTTCAGACCCAGACCGGTCAGCTCACGGACAGCCTTGATCACCTGGATCTTCTTGTCGCCGGCGGAAGCGAGGACCACGTCGAACTCGGTCTTCTCTTCAGCAGCGGCCTCGCCACCGCCAGCGGCGGGAGCAGCAGCCACGGCCACAGGGGCAGCAGCGGAAACGCCGAACTTCTCTTCCAGTGCGGAAACCAGCTCGGACATCTCAAGCACGCTCATGTTCTCGATTGCGCTAATCAGTTCGTCTTTTGTCAATGTTTTAGCCATTATCAGCTCCTTTTGCTTATTTAAAAATTGGGATCAATGCGACCGGAAACTCAGGCCGACGCCTGCTTCTGGTCTCGAACCGCTGCCAGCGTCCGCACGAACGATGCCGGCACCTCGCCCAGCGTCCGCACGAAGCCACTGATCGGCGCGTTCAGGCCACTCAGCAGCTGAGCCAGCAACACCTCACGCGGCGGCACACTGGCCAGTGCCGAGATGTCACCCTTTTCAAGACGCTTGCCATCCAGCACACCACCCACGATCTGCAGTGCCTCGTTCTCCTTAGCAAACTGACTCAGTGCCTTGGCCAAGCCCACCGGATCGTTGCCATAGGCCACCGCCGTTGGACCGGAAAAGAACTCCTCCATGACAGAGAAATCGGTCCCTTCGGCAGCCCGACGTGCCAGCGAATTCTTGACCACCTGCAGGGACACATCGGCCTGACGCAGACTGCGACGCAGATTGCCCATCGCCGAGACACTCAGACCCCGGTAATGAGTCACCACGCCGGTATTGACGTCGGACCATGCACCATGCAGCTCTTCAACTACGCGTTGCTTGTCTTCCCGTTTCACATCTACCCCCTTGCTAATCGATCCGCGCAAGGAGCTTGCACCCCATCTATGCAGGATGGTTACCCCTATTAAGCCGGCCTTTCGGCCATCGGCACCCGCAGTCTTGGACGGATCGTCTATAAGCCATCCGCCTGCCCCTAAAGGCAGGCCGACGGCTATCCTTTTATTTAATTACAAACTTCCAATATCAACCCGAACGCCGGCACCCATGGTCGAGGAGAGCACCATGCGCTGCATGTAGCGCCCCTTGGCCGCAGCAGGCTTCATGCGGTTGAGCTCGTCGATCAGCATGCGAACGTTCTCGAGAAGCTTGGCCTCATCGAACGAACGACGCCCCACCGGAGCGTGCACCACGCCGGCCTTGTCGACACGAACCTCGATCTGGCCGGACTTGATGGCGTTCACCGCCTTCTCGACATCCATCGTCACCGTGCCCAGCTTCGGATTCGGCATCAGGCCTCGCGGACCCAGCACACGGCCAAGCTTGCCGATCTGTGCCATCATGTCCGGTGTGGCCACCACACGATCGAAATCCATGAAACCGCCCTGTACCTTCTCGACCAGATCCTCGGCGCCTACGATGTCGGCACCGGCCTTCTCGGCCTCTTCGGCCTTCGGACCCTTGGCGAACACAGCTACACGAACCGTTTTGCCGGTACCGTTGGGTAGCGCGATGGAACCGCGCACCATCTGGTCCGCATGCCGGGGATCAACACCCAGCTTCACCGCCATATCGACCGATTCGTCGAACTTCGCAGCCGGCTGGGCCAGTACGGCCTTGACCGCCTCGTCCAGCGCCACCGACTCCTTGGGCGCAGCCTCACTGGCTGCCTTCATACGTTTGGAAATTCTCGCCATGATCGCCTCCTAGCCCTCTACTTCCAGACCCATCGAACGGGCCGTACCTTCCACGATGCGCATGGCGGCATCCGTGTCGTAGCAATTAAGGTCGGGCATTTTGGTCTCGGCGATCTCCTTGACCTGAGCGCGCGTGACCGTGCCAACCTTGTTCTTGTTGGGCTCCGAACTGCCCTTACTGATCTTGGCAGCCTTCTTCAGAAGCACCGGCGCAGGCGGCGTCTTGATCGCGAAGTCAAAGGAGCGGTCCGCATAGACGGTGATCACCACCGGCAACGGCAGCCCGGCCTCCGCATCCTGCGTCTTGGCATTGAACGCCTTGCAGAACTCCATGATATTGACACCGGCCTGACCTAGAGCCGGACCGACCGGAGGTGCAGGATTGGCCTTACCGGCGGGTACCTGCAGCTTTATGATTGTTTCAACTTTTTTAGCCATATGTCCTTACCTCTCAACCCTTCTCGACCTGGACATAGTCGAGTTCCACGGGTGTGGGCCGGCCGAAGATACTGACACTCACCTTCAGCTTACCCTTCTCTTCCAACACCTCTTCAACCACTCCGTTGAAGGAGGCAAACGGTCCATCAAGCACGCGGACCGCATCACCAACATCGAACATCACCTTCGGCTTCGGTCGCTCGACGCCCTCCTCGATCTGGCGCCGCAGCGCATCGACCTCGGAGGCCGGCATCGGCCGCGGCTTACCACCGGAACCGAGAAAGCCGCTCACCTGGGGGGTATCCTTGACGATATGCCAGGTGTCGTCGTTCATCTCCATCTCGACCAAGATATAGCCGGGAAAGAACTTGCGCTGAGACTGGACCTTCTGTCCCTTCTTCAACTCCACAACCTCTTCGCGCGGCACCATGATCTCGCCAAACTGGTCGGCGACATCGGCCCGCTCGATACGCTCGTTCAGCTGCCTGGAGACCTTGTCCTCGAAACCGGAATATACCTGCACGACATACCAGCGTTTCGCCATCAGATCACCTTCCGTACAAGCCAGCTCAACGAGGAGTCCACCACCCACAGAAACAGCGCCACAAAGAGCACCATGACCACCACCATCAGCGTGGCCTGCATGGCTTCCCTGCGCTCAGGCCATACCACCTTCTTGGCTTCAGCCTGCACTTCCCGCATGAATTTCTGCACTGTCGCCAAGCGACCCATAAATTGATTCCTCTTTACCGTTTATGCCTGTGAACCTGGCAGGCCAGGAGGGACTCGAACCCCCAACCCCCGGTTTTGGAGACCGGTGCTCTACCAATTGAACTACTGGCCTTTGCTTAAACCTTCGACTCCGCATGCTCGGTATGCTTGCGACAAAACCGGCAATACTTCCGCAACTTCAATTTCTCAGTGGTCGTGCGCTTGTTCTTGTCGGTCGTATAGTTGCGACGCTTGCACTCCGCACAGGCCAAACTCAGCAAATCACGCATATCCAAACTCCAGGGGCAACAAAGCGGCGGCAACCGAAGCTGCCGCCGCTCGAAATGCCAAGTTTACTTAATGATCTCGGTAACGACGCCGGCACCGACTGTACGGCCGCCCTCACGGATGGCGAAGCGGAGCTCCTTATCCATCGCGATCGGCGTAATCAGCGTCACTTCCATCGATACGTTGTCGCCAGGCATCACCATCTCAGTGCCCTCCGGCAACTCAACCGAACCCGTCACATCCGTCGTGCGGAAGTAAAACTGCGGACGGTAACCGTTAAAGAACGGCGTATGACGCCCACCCTCTTCCTTCGTCAGAATGTAGGCCTCG
>DATFLK010000088.1:0-15215 GCA_035267815.1 Mariprofundaceae bacterium
GAGATCCAGACCAATCAGGATTTCGAAAACAATCCGCAGATGCAGCCATGGCGCGAAGCGGCGCTAAAACGGGGATACCGATCCAGCATCGCCCTGCCCCTCGAAAACAGCGGTGACGTATTCGGTGCGCTGACGATCTACAGCGGCGAACCCGATGCCTTCAACGAAGACGAGATCAAGCTGCTCGCCGAACTGGCCAATGATGTCGCCTACGGCATCATCGCGCTACGCACCCGCGAGGAGCGGGCATCCTATATGGGGCGGCTGCAAACCAACATGGAGGCCACCATCCGGGCAATCGGTTACACCGTCGAGATGCGCGATCCCTATACGGCGGGGCATCAGACCCGCGTCGCCGAGCTGGCGACCGCCATCGGCCGGGAGATGGGATTCGGCGACGAACGCATCCACGGCCTGCGGCTGGCGGCCTCCATCCACGATATCGGCAAGATCCAGATTCCCGCCGAGATCCTGAGCAAGCCATCAAGGCTCTCCGAGATCGAATTCACGCTAATGAAAACGCACCCTCAAACGGGCTACGACATTCTCAAAGGTATTGAATTCCCCTGGCCGATCGCCGACATGGTGCTGCAACACCACGAACGTCTCGACGGCACAGGCTACCCGCAGGGACTGAAGGGCAACGAAATCCTGTGCGAGGCCAAAATCCTCGCCGTGGCGGATGTGGTCGAGGCGATGTCCTCTCACCGTCCTTACCGACCCGGGCTCGGCATTGAGGCGGCCCTCGACGAGATCCGACAGGGGCGGGGCCTACGTTACGATGCGGATGCCGTCGACATCTGCACCGGGCTCTTCAAGAAGAAACGGTTTACATTCGAATCGTAGGGTCGGCGGCCTACGGCCGTATCAGTTCGATCGCCGCCCACTCCGCCATCGCCTCGGTCCGCAACGCCTTCAAACCCTGCGCCTCGTAGGCACGGCTGACCGCCTCGGCCTGTGTCTGCAACAGGCCGGAGAGCACCAGACGACGGCCGGTGCAGGCGGCCAGTCCCGGCACCATATCGATCAGCGGTCCGGCCAGGATATTGGCCACCACCAGATCGAAGGAAGCGTCCGGCGGCGTATCGCCCCACTCGCAACGGATAGCCACGCCGTTGGCGGCCGCATTGGTCCGGCATGCCTCGACCGCCACGGCATCGTTGTCCACCGCCAGCACATCACGCACACCCAGTGCGGCCGCGGCAATCGACAGCAGACCGGAGCCGGCACCCATATCGAGCATGGTCGCCGGCATCGCCTCGTCGCAGATGCGTTCGATCGCCTCGAGACAGAGACGGGTGGTGGCGTGCTGCCCGGTCCCGAAGGCCATGCCAGGATCGAGCACGATATCCAGACGATCGTCCGACGGCGGCTCGCAAAAGGAGGGGCGGACCCACAACCGTCGGCCGACCGGCATGGCACGCCAGTCCCGCTGCCAAGCGGTCGCCCAGTCATCGCCCAGCACCTGCAGATGAATCGCATCGGGGGCCACGCCGGCCAGTAGCGCAGCCGCCGTGACTGCCGCCCGCATTTGTTGCGGCGCCTCGCCACAGGCAAACCAGGCGATGCGTAACGACATACCGCTGTCTGCATCGGTCTCGAATGCCGTGCCAACCGCATCGAGACTTTCGCACAACGTGTCGAAGCCGGCCTCGTCGATCATTTCAGCCGCCAGCCGCAACTCCAGCCACTCAGCCGTTCCTATTGCCTCTTGCATATTGTCCCTTCCTTCGTTGCAATGCGCTACCGTGGGACGGACGGCGCCGTCTTTGACCGGCTCGCCCCCTGCGGATATCCGCCGGCACACCGATCCATCGTCCGGACCCATCCGGCTAGGAAACGCCCGGATCCGACCATGACACAGAGGCATCCGCATACGGCCGGATGACGACGCCGGCCAGACGAGAGGTAGAACGTTTGCAGCACTCTTCACCATACCACATGCGAGTCAAAGAGAATTTCCGGCTGAGTGACCCGGAGTGCTCGGATGTGGTGGTCAAGCTCGACCTGGCACCCACCCATGGCGAAAAACTGCGCCCCTTTATCGCCGGCCAGATCGTTCGCCTCGGCCTGCCCGGCATCAAGGATCCGGCCCCGGGCTATTTCGCCATCGCATCCGAACCGGAGAACCGCGACTGTTACGAATTCGTCATCAAGGAGCGTCCCGGTATCGCCTATATGCTGGCCAGCCAGGACGTCGGTGCCATGCTCGAGGTGGACGGCCCGATGGGCAAGGGTTTCGACCTCTCTCCCTACAAGGGAAGCGATGTCTACCTGGTCGGCGTGGGAACGGGAATTGCACCGCTGAGAAGCATCTGGCGCCATCTGATCGACTGTCGCGAGGATTTCGGCCGGATTGCCATCTACGCCGGTTTTCTGACCCCCGTACATCGGCTGCTGACCGATGAACTGGAGTCGCTCTCGGATCACGATATCGAGGTCAGCGTCTCGGTGACCAATGGCGGCGAAGACTGGGACGGGCCGATCGGTTACGTACAGGACACCCTGAAAGCCGACAGGCCGGACGGGACGCATGCCGTCGCCTGTCTGGCCGGAATGAACGCAATGGTGGACGCCTGCACGGAAACGTTGCAGAATCTCGGTTTTGATGACAGCCGCATCCTGCTCAACTACTGACCACCCGTCGACAATTCAGCTTCCCCTGATGGCATTCGATATTGGCAACCGCCGTATCGGCATCGCCGTCTGCGACCGCCTGGGATTGACAGCCCGCGGCATCGCCTGCCTGCAGCGCCGGGACAAAAACTGGCCGGCTCAGGCCCTGAAGCTGGCCTCGGAGTATGGCTGCAGAGGGATTGTCGTCGGTCTACCGAAGAACATGGACGGCACGGAAGGGCATCAGGCGACCGACTGCCGCGATCAGGCCCGGATGCTGGCCGACCACACCGAACTGCCGATTCATATGTATGACGAACGCCTCTCCACCTGGTCTGCCAAGGAACGACTCCGGGCCCAGGGATTGAGCGAGAAGAAGGTGAGCGAGCGGGTGGACCAGACTGCCGCCGCCATCATCCTCGAGGATTTCCTCGCCTCGCACGGCACGGAGCCTCACGGTGGCTGACATCCTTTACGATACCGCCGCCATCGACACCGCACTGGATACCATGACCGCCACCATCCGGGAGCAGGTCTCGGCAGGCGAACCCATCACCATCATCGGCATCCTGCGCGGCGGCGCCCGTGTCGCCGATGCACTGCAGCAGCGATTGAACGAAGCGGGATGCACGACCGAACGCGGCGATCTTGATATCAGCTTCTACCGCGACGACCTCGACACCATCGGACCGCACCCGGAGGTGCGCTCCAGTCGTCTTCCCTTCGACATCAACGGCCGCCATATCTGGCTGGTGGACGACGTGCTCTACACCGGTCGCACCATCCGCGCAGCACTGGGTGAGCTGTTCGACTATGGCCGACCGGCCAGTATCCGGCTCGCCGTGCTGCTTGATCGCGGCGGCCGCGAACTGCCGATCGGCGCCGAGATCACCGGCCTGAGCTACGAAGCGCCAGCCGGCATTTCTGTCAAGCTGTGTAGCGACAACAGCCACTGGCATATCGAACAACGGCGGGTGCAACGATGAAGCCTCTTGACCACCTCCTCGGTATCACCGAAACGGACACCGACCAGATCGACTACCTGCTGAACCTCGGCCAGTCCTTCGTCGAGCTCTCCCGACGCAGCATCAAGAAGGCTCCGGCACTGCGCGGCAAGACGGTCATCAACCTCTTCTTCGAGAATTCGACACGCACACGCACCAGCTTCGAGATCGCCGGCAAACGCCTTTCGGCCGACGTCATCAACATCTCCGCGGCGACCAGCGCCACCAAGAAGGGCGAGAGCCTGCTCGATACCGGTCACACGCTGGCCGCCATGCGGCCGGATGTCCTGGTGATCCGCCACAACCTGGCCGGCGCCGCCCATTTCCTGGCCGATTTCCTCGATGACTGCGCCGTGATCAATGCCGGCGACGGCGCCCACGAACACCCGACCCAGATACTGACCGACCTTCTGACGCTGAGGCAGGCCTGGGGCTCGGTGGAGGGAAAAACGATCACGCTGGTCGGCGACATCGCCCACTCGCGCGTCGCCCGCTCACATCTGCTGGCCGCGCAGAAACTCGGCTACCACGTCCGACTGGTGGCGCCGAAGACCCTCCTACCCCGCTTCATCGAGCGCTACGGCTGCGAGGTCTTTCACGATTTTTACGATGCGATTCCGGGAAGCGACTGCCTCTACATGCTAAGGGTACAGAGCGAGCGGCTGGAGTCCTCCTGCTGCTTCCCGTCGGTGCGCGAATACCACGAGGCCTACGGACTGAACATGGCGCGCCTGCAGGCGGCGGGCAGCGATGTGCTGGTGCTTCACCCCGGCCCGATGAACCGGGGCGTGGAGATCGCCACCGACGTCGCCGACGGGGCCAGGAGCCGCATCCTCGATCAGGTGGAGAACGGCGTGGCCGTACGCATGGCCGTCCTGACGGCGCTGTGCAGCGACGGAGGTGAATCATGAGCATACTGCGCATCACGGGCGGTCGGGTGCTGGACCCGGCCAACGGGGTCGATGCGATACAGGACCTCTGGATCGAGGATGGCCGCATCGCTGCTCTCGGCCAGCATGATGCAACACCCGATAGCACCATTGATGCAACCGGCATGATCGTCTGTCCCGGCTTCGTCGACATGCATGTGCACCTGCGCGAACCAGGACAGGAGTGGAAAGAGGACATCGAATCCGGCTCGAAGGCGGCGGTGGCCGGTGGCGTAACCACCATGTGCTGCATGCCCAACACGCAGCCGAGGCTCGACCATGCCGGTGTCGTCCGGCAGGTCGTCGAACGTGCCAGAGAGATCGGGCTGTGCAACGTGCTGCCCATCGGCGCGGTCACCAAGAATCTCGAAGGCAAGGAACTGACCGAGATGCGCGAGCTGGCGCGGGCTGGCGCCGTCGCTTTCTCGGACGACGGCATGCCGATCTCGGATGCAGGCATCATGCGCAAGGCACTCGAATATGCCGCCACCTTCGGCCACCTGATCATCCAGCATGCCGAGGAGCTGGCCCTGACCCACGGCGGTGCCGTCAACGAGGGATGGGTCTCGACCCAGCTCGGCGTGACCGGCATGCCGGTGGCCGGCGAGGACGCCATGGTGGCACGCGACATCATGCTCACCGAACTGACCGGCGGCCTCTACCACGTGGCGCATATCTCCTCAAAGGGGAGTGTCGAGCTGGTCCGCCGCGCTAGGGCACTCGGCCTGTCGGTCAGCGCCGAGGCCGCACCGCACCACTTCGGCCTGACCGAAGAGGCGGTACTGGGCTACAACGCGGATGCCAAGATGAACCCGCCGCTGCGCACCGAGGAGGACCGGATGGCCGTCATCGAGGGATTGCGCGACGGCACCATCGAGGTCATCGCCACCGACCACGCCCCGCACCACGAGGACGACAAGCGCTGCGGCCTCTCCTGCGCCGCCTTTGGCATCGTCGGCCTGGAGACGCTGCTACCAGTCTCGCTCGAACTGGTGCAGAACAACATCCTTTCGTTGCCGGATCTGATCGCCAAGGTGACCAGCAATCCGGCGCGGCTGCTGGGACTCGACGCAGGCACTCTCGGCACCGGCGCCACAGCCGATGTCTGTATCTTCGATCCGAAGGCCGAATGGATACTGGATCGCGCCAGACTGCGCTCGAAAAGCAGGAACACGCCGTGGCACGGCTGCAAAATGACCGGCCGTGTCACACATACCATCAGGGAGGGACGCATCGTCTTCTCGCAGGAGCAGTCCGATGCCTGAGCCCTGGCGCAATACCATCTTCGAGGAACGGGCGGAGGTAATCGCCAACGTCGAACACCCCGGCGACCAGTTCATCCTGCGCCTGCACGCACCCAAAACGGCGACACACGCCGAACCGGGGCAGTTCGTCCACCTCAGGGTTTCGGAGGAGCGGCCGCTGCGACGCCCCATCTCCATCATGCTGACACACCCCGAACAGGGAACCATCGACCTGTTGATCAAGGCCGTCGGCGAGGGCACTCGCCTGCTGCAGGCACGCAAACCCGGCGAGAGTCTGCCGATGCTCGGGCCGGTCGGTCGCCCCTTCGACCTCTCCGACCCATCGCGCTGCTATCTGCTGATCGGCGGCGGTGTCGGCATCCCGCCGATGATCTTCGCCGCCGACCGTCTGCGGCAGGACGATGCCTTGCTCTTCGCCGGCTCCGAGGTGCCCTTCCCGTTCAGCCTGAAGCCTTCCGAGTTCCTGCTTCCCGGCATCAGCGGCAACACCATCCTCGGCATCGCCTCGCTGGAAGATCGCGGCATTCCCTCAAGGCTCGCCTCCAATGCCGGGCTCTACGGATGCTTCGAGGGGCATGTACCGGACCTTGCCGGCGAATATCTCGCCGCGCTCGACGAATCGGAGCGGCAGCGCTGCACGCTGCTCTCCTGCGGCCCGCATCCGATGCTGCATGCGGTGGCCCGGCTGGGCCGACAATTCGACCTGCCGACCTTCCTTAGCCTGGAGGAGCGCATGGCCTGCGCCGTGGGCGGCTGTGCCGGCTGCGTGGTCATGACCCGGGAGGACGAACGGGAGCAGTACCGCCGCGTCTGTGTGGACGGCCCTGTCTTCGGCGCCGAGACCCTGCCCGAGTTCGCTTAAGCGCAAGCTTCCCTGACGGGTGATCGGATTTCTGTTAATCTGCGCCACTTATCAACAAGCCATAGGAGTTCACATTGACGCATCTGCGCATCGCCACCCGCCGATCTCCGCTTGCCCTCTGGCAGGCCGAACATGTCGCCGCCGAGCTTGAGCGCCTGCATCCCGACCAGGTCACCACCGAGCTGGTCAAGATCGAGACCAAGGGCGACAAGATCCTCGACGTGCCGCTGGCCAAGGTGGGCGGCAAGGGACTGTTCACCAAGGAGATCGACATGGCGCTGTTCGACGGCCGTGCCGACATCGCGGTGCATTCGATGAAGGATGTACCGACCGTGCTGCCGGAAGGCACCTCGATTCGTGCCATCCCCGAGAGAGGGGATCCGCGTGATTCGGTCGCGACGATCACCGGCGGCGGACTGGAAACCCTGCCCGAAGGGGCCAGAATCGGGACATCCTCCCTGCGCCGCGTCGCACAGTTGAAGACCAAGTTCCCCCATTTCGAGTTCCAGTGGGTGCGCGGCAATATCCAGACCCGCCTCTCCAAGCTGGGCAAGGAGGTGGATGCGGTGATCCTGGCAGCCGCCGGCGTGCGCCGCATGGGCATGGAAAGCCGGATGCACCAGTTTATCGATACCGACATCATGCTGCCGGCCGTGGGGCAGGGTACGCTCGGCATCCAGACCCGCGATGCCGATCGCGAGATCAACGCACTGATCGATACACTCAACCATACCGACACCGTTGACCGTACCCGTGCCGAGCGCGCCTTCCTGGCCCGCCTGGAGGGCGGATGCCAGGTGCCGATCGCGGCCTATGCGACGCTGGATGGCGACAAACTTCACCTGATCGGCCTAGTCGGTGCGGTAGACGGCTCACAGCTGATTAAGCGCGAGGTCAGTGGGGTTCGTGCCGATGGTGAGGCGATGGGCATCAAGCTGGCCGAGGAGGTGCTGGATGCCGGCGGCCGCGAAATTCTTGAAAAGCTCTACGACGCTGAGCTGCACTGACCGGGCTTCGGCACGCCGCGCATCTTTATTGATCGTTGTCACATCGTTGTCACATCACCGCTGTAGAGTCAGCCGCGCGGAAGCAGAAAAAAGTAACTTCTTCTCACAGGCGAAAAAGGCGGGGCAGGAAGCCCCGCCTTTTTTATCGCACCGCTCCTGGCAGATCATCGCCGATCACCACCATACGGCTGCCCCTTGCCAGCGGCGCCGATCCGCTCCATCGTTCGCGCCATGAATGAGAACCCGCTGCTTCAAGGCCTGAACGCCGAACTTCCCCCATTCCCTCAGATTCGGCCCGAGCATGTCCTGCCCGCGCTGGATACCGTGCTCAACGAAAGCCGCGCGGAACTCAAGCGGTTGCTGCAGTCGGAGCAGGCGCCTACCTGGCAGAGCCTGATGCAGCCGATGGAGACGATGGAGGAGCGCATCGGTCGCGTATGGGGGCCGGTATCCCATCTCAATTCCGTCTGCGATTCGGATGCATTGCGCCCGATCCATCAGCAGTGCCTGATGAAACTGACCGCCTACCAAGCCGAACTGGCGCAGAACGAGGCGCTCTATGCCGCCATCAAAGCACTGCGTGAAGGCCCGGAATTCGCGCAACTGGCCGACGACCAGCAGCAGGTGATCGAACACGCCCTGCGCGATTTCCGTCTCTCCGGCGCCGAACTACCGAAAGAGAAAAAGGCTCGCTTCACCGAAATCCAGATGCGCCTCTCCGAGCTGGGCAGCACCTTCGAACAGCATGTGCTCGACGCCACCCGCGCCTTCGAGCTCGTGATCGGGGATGAGGCCGATCTGGCCGGCCTGCCCGAGACGATCCGTCAGGCCGCCGAACAGCGCGCCCGTGAGGAGGGCAAGGAAGGCTGGCTCTTCACGCTCGACGCCCCCTCCTACATCCCCTTCATGCAATATGCCGAGAACCGGGCGCTCCGGCAGCGGATGTACACCGCCTTCGTCAGCCGCGCCAGCGAGGGCGAGCTGGACAACAGCCCCATCATCACCGAGATCCTCGCACTCCGGCAACAAGCCGCCGCCATGCTCGGCTTCAGGCACTACGGCGACTACTCGCTGGCCACCAAGATGGCCGGCTCGACCGACGAGGTGATCGGTTTTCTGCGCGAGCTGGCGCAAAAGACCCGTCCAATGGCCGATCAGGAGCTGGAGGAGCTGCGCGCCTTCGCCACCGATAAACTGGGACTGGAGAGGCTGGAGGCTTGGGATATCACCTATGCCTCCGAGCACCTGAGGCAGAAGAAGTACGCCTACAGCCAGCAGGACCTGAAGCCCTACTTTCCGGAGGATCAGGTGCTCGCCGGGCTTTTCGCCGTGGCCGGCCGGCTCTACGGCATCCGGATTCGGGCGCGCGACGATGTCCCCGTCTGGCACGAGGATGTACGCTTCTTCGAGATCTTCGATACCAATGATGAAAAGATCGCCGCCTTCTATCTCGACCCGTATGCACGGGCGCACAAGCGCGGCGGCGCCTGGATGGACGAGTGTATCTCGCGCTGGCGCCGGCCCGACGGCAGCCTGCAGCTGCCGGTCGCCTACCTCGTCTGCAACTTCGATGCGCCGGTCGGCAAGACGCCCGCCTTGTGGACCCACGACGAGGTACTGACCCTGTTCCACGAGTTCGGCCACGGCCTGCACCACATGCTGACCCGCGTCGACACACTCGGTGTCTCCGGTATCCGCGGGGTACCATGGGATGCCGTCGAGCTCCCAAGCCAATTCATGGAGAACTTTTGCTGGGAACGGGAAGCGCTGGATCTCTTCGCTCGCCACTATGAGAGCGGCGAGCCGCTCCCCGGTGCACTGTTCGACAGAATGCAGGCGGGGCGGAACTTCCAGTCCGGCATGCACATGCTGCGGCAGATCGAGTTCGCCCTGTTCGACTTCCTGCTGCACAGCGACTTCGATCCGGGTGGCGACACGAGTGTGCAGGCACTGCTCGACGAGGTGCGCCGCGAGGTGGCGGTGGTCATTCCGCCCGCCTTCAATCACTTCCAGAACAGCTTCTCGCACATCTTCGCCGGCGGCTATGCAGCCGGCTACTACAGCTACAAGTGGGCCGAGGTGCTCTCCAGCGACGCCTTCTCCGCCTTCGAGGAGCGTGCCATCTTCGATCCGGAGACCGCTGCCGAATTCCGCGACCATATTCTTGCCGTGGGTGGAAGCCGCGACATCATGGACGCCTTCGTCGACTTCCGGGGCCGCAAGCCGAGCGTGGATGCACTGCTCCGCCACTCCGGCATCACGGCCGGGCCATAAAGCCGCAACGCTTCGATTCAACGCCATCTTGCGCTATTGTTTGGCACCTGATGAAGAGTCCGACCCGCCCAGAAGGAAACGACCGTGAAGTTTGAGACCGACGACCTGCGCATCCGGCATATCGATGAGGTGATCCCGCCCGAGAAGCTGCATCGGGAGCACCCCGTCACCGACCGTGCCGCCAGAACCATCCACGATACCCGCCGTGCCATCCACAACATCCTGCACGGCGAGGACGACCGCCTGCTGGTGATTATCGGCCCTTGCTCGGTCCATAACGTCGATGCCGCCCTGGCATATGCACAGGAGCTGAAGCGGATGCGCGAACAGCTGCATGAGGAGCTGCTGATCGTCATGCGCGTCTATTTCGAAAAACCGCGCACCACCGTTGGCTGGAAGGGGCTGATCAACGATCCCAACCTCGACGGCACCTTCCACATTAACCACGGTCTGAGCCTGGCCCGCCAACTGCTGCTGGACGTCAACGAGATGGGCGTACCGGCCGGCACCGAGTTCCTCGACCTGATCAGCCCGCAGTACGTCGCCGATCTGGTCAGCTGGGGCGCCATCGGCGCCCGTACGACCGAATCGCAGGTACACCGCGAGCTGGCTTCCGGCCTCTCATGCCCGGTCGGCTTCAAGAATGCCACCGACGGCGGCTTCCGGGTGGCCATCGATGCCATCCGCTCCGCCTCTCGACCACACCACTTCCTCTCGGTCACCAAGGAGGGGCGATCGGCCATCTTCTCGACGGCCGGTAATGACGACTGCCATATCATCCTGCGCGGCGGCCGGCAGCCGAACTACGATGCCGCCAGCGTTAATCAGGCCGCCAGCGAACTGGAGACGGCCGGACTGGCACCGCGTCTGATGATCGATTTCTCGCACGCCAACAGCAACAAGCAGTACGAGCGGCAGGTCGAGGTCGGCCACGACGTGGCCAGTCAGATCTCCGGCGGCGATACGCGCATCATCGGCGTCATGGTGGAGAGCCATCTGGTGGCCGGGCGGCAGGATGTGGTGCCGGGCCGCGAGCTGACCTTCGGGCAGAGCATCACCGATGCCTGCATTGGCTGGGAGGAGAGCGAGGCACTGCTGGCCGAACTGGCCGAGGCGGTGCGCTGGCGCAGGAAGGCCTAGCCGGCTAGGCCACGGGAAGGCGCGGGTCGTCGACGGCAAAGGCCGTCTCGCCGGTCTCGAATACCAGCTTCAGGTAGGGCAGACAGCCACCGCACTCCACACCCGCTCCGGCGGCCTCGGCCGCCTTCAGGCTCCCGAGCGCCTTGAGCTGTGCGAAGCTCTGGTTCAGGCAGGCACACATGTTCACCGGCTTGTCGTCGCTCATGACCGTCACCCCGTCATCCCGAAACTGAAAACGTGGCAGGCTATGAGGAGGAGCGCTCCCCGGCAACGCCCGAGTGCAGCGGAAAGGACATCGTCACAACAAGCCCGCCTTCGGCACCGTTCTCGGCATGGACCCCACCGCCGAAGAGACGACAGGCTCGGGCGGCGATCGCCAGCCCTAGGCCATAGCCACCGCTGTCGCGGTCGCGCGCTTCGTCGACCCGGTAGAAGGCATCGAAGAGATGCGGCAGCGCCGCCTCCGGCACACCCGGGCCCCGGTCCTGCACCGTCAGACAGAGCCGCTTCCCCTCGACCCGAGTCGCAGCCTCCACACAGCTATCGGCTACCGTGTATTTCATGGCATTGCGCACCACGTTGTCGATGGCCGAGCGCAGCAGCGGGGCATCGGCCATGACGGAGCAGCCGGCACGCTTCGTGACGGTTGCACGCCGACCCTCCCCGCGGTACTCGAAATTGGCGTCTGCCACCACCTCGTCCAGCAATGCATCGATATCGCATGGCGCCAGCGCCACCTCGTTGCCGTTACTCTCCAGCCGCGCCAGCGTCAGTACATCACCCAGCATCGTATCCAGCCGTCCCACCTCCAGATCAATGCGAGACAACTCCGAGGCGATGGTATCGTCGGTGGCCTTGCGTCGTGCCAGCTCCGAGGCGACACGCAGGCGCGCCAGTGGCGAGCGCAACTCATGCGAGACGTCGCTCAACAGCTGGCGCTGCGCCCGCATCCCCTGTTCGATCCGGTCCGCCATGCGGTTGAAGTCGCCGGCCAGCCGACCTATCTCGTCGCCACGGCGACCGACATCGGCCCTCGCTGCCAGATTGCCATCGGCCAGTTCGCCGGCGGCATGGCGCAGGCGCCGCACCGGCCGGGCAATGCTCCAGGCGATCAGCAGGCAGACGACGACCGAAACAGCCAAGGCGATCACCAGCGGCAGATGCCGGTACTGCGGCCGCGCCCAGAGCGGTCGCTGTCCGAATACCGTGACCAGATAGAGCCCATCGATATGCTTCAGCGGCACCGAAACGACGCGATGGCGTGCCTGGCGGCTCTGCGCCACCCCCTCGCGGCTGGCCGGCATATTCATATGGGCCGCGACCTCCGGCGGCACCGGAAGCCCGTCGAGGTTACGCCACCCGTCCGACGGCGAGCGCCGCACAACCAGCAGCGGATAGTGCACCCGCCGCTGCACATGGCGCAGCCAGGTATAGAGCCCCGGCATGCCGTGCTCCTCGGCAATCATCTCGGCTGCCGTCGCCATCGCCTCGATGCGCTGCAGATGTCGCTCGGACACGCTCTGCTGCCCGGCAAGGTAGTCGGCGGCCAGAAAACTGAGTCCACCGGTGGCCAGTACGGTAAACAGGAACCAGAGGAAGATCTTCCAGAAGAGCCGGTTCATGATCCGGTCACATAGAGGTAGCCGACGTTACGCACCGTCTTGATGCGCGCACCGCCGCCCGGCAGTTCGCCCAGCTTGGTGCGCAGGCGACTGATATGCATGTCGAGGCTGCGATCATAAGGCAGCAGCCGGCGCCCCAGCGCCTGTTCGCAGAGCTCGCCCTTGGCCACGACGCTGCCGGCCGAGGTAAGGAGTACCCGCAGCACTTCAAACTCGGTGCTGGTCAGCGCCACCTCCTCGCCCGCCTGCCACACCGTGCGGCTGGCCGGCCGTATCTCGACATCGCCGACGTGCTGCGATTCGCCGCCCGACTCGGGGCGTGCTGTCGCACGACGCAGGATGGCACGGATGCGTGCCACCAGCTCACGCGGGTTGCAGGGCTTCGGCAGGTAATCGTCGGCACCGACCTCGAGGCCGACGATGCGGTCCACCGGATCTCCCTTGGCGGTCAGCATGATCACCGGCACCATGGAGGTCTCTCGCAGCCTTTTGAGCACCTCGATGCCGTTGAGCCGCGGCATCATGATATCGAGCACGACGAGGTCGGGCGTTGAGCGCTCCACCGCCGCCAGGGCCGCCTCGCCGTCGTGTGCCAGTGCCACCTGCATCCCCTCCATCTGCAGGTAGTCGGCCAGTAGTGCCACCAGTTCGCGGTCATCGTCGGCCAGCAGGATACGGATCGTCTCGCTCATGCAGGACAATGTGCCACACGTCCAGCCGCAGCGGAACGGATCGTGCGACCGTTTTTACAATTCTTTACATGACCGCCACAAAGCTTTGCGCGATGCTTGGTCTCGCTGACACAGTAGTCGGCTACACTTGCCCATGTCAGTAACGGCTGACAGCAGAAAGCAAGAAAGGAGTTTCAACCATGAGAAAATCGTTCCCGATCGCACTGGCCCTGCTCTTCATGCTCGGCGGCAGCCTGACGGCCCACGCCGACGGCATGAGCATGCACAACCATCACGGCATGAAGGGCCACCACGGCAAGATGGAGTGCATGAAGGGCAGCAAGGGCGGCCACTTCGCATACATGTCCAAAAAGCTGAGCCTGACCGAGGTGCAGCAGGAGAAGGCCCATGCCATCTTCGACCGGGCCCACAAGAAGATGGTCCCCCTCTACAAGGAGAAGCGCGAGCTCTCCAACAAGTTGAGGGCGCTAGATCCGGCCAGCCGCAGCTACGACCGCGAGGTCAAGCAAATCGCCCGCAAGAAGGGGCAGCTGACCGAGCGGATGGTCATGGCCCGCGCCGAGACGCGCAAACAGTTCCACATGCTCCTGACCCCGGAGCAGCGCGCCAAGGCCAAGGAAATCATGAAAAAGCGCAAGATGATGCGTGACGACCGCATGAAGAAGCGCGGCGAGCGCATGGAGCGGCACGATGGCATGGGCCCGCACCGCGGCATGTCGATGTAATACCTCTTATCACTCCTCGCAAATCTAGAAAGGCGGCCATCCGGCCGCCTTTCTTGTATCCCCGTCCGGGGCATCATCTCGACCGGAAGAAACCGATCGACAGCGCCCCCGCGATCACCAATACGCCACCGGCAATCTGCACCGGACTCATCCGCTCACCTAGGAACAGTGCGGCCAGGATGATGGTCATCACAGGCCCGATGCCGCCGATAATCGAGGTGTGCGACGCACCGATACGGTGGATCGCCCCGGCCAGCATAAACGACGGCAGCACCGTGGAGACCGTCGCCATCAGAAAACCGTAGAGATAGACCGGCAGCGGCTGCCTGAGCACGGCGATATCGTGTGTGAAAAAGAACTGTACGATCACCGCCAGGCAGGAGACGAGCATGGCATAGGCCATGAAGCGCCGCGCACCGATCCTCGGAATCATCTCGCCGCTGCCGACCAGGTAGGTGGAGAAGGCCAACGTGCTGCCGAAGATCATCAGAGATCCGAACAGCGTATGCGCCCCGCCCAGCGCCACCTCCTGCTGCACGGCCAGCGCGATGCCACCGTAGCTCAGCAACAGCGCCAGAATCTCGACCCGGCTGATCCGATAACCTAGGAAGAGCACCGAGAGCAGCACCGTGAAGGTCGGGAAAAGGAAGAGGATCAGCCGCTCCAACCCGGCCGAGACATACTGCAGCCCGACGAAATCGAACAGGCTGGCCAGGTAATAGCCCACCAGCCCGAGCCCGACAATCGCCGCGACATGGCGGCGATGCAGCTCCGCCTTGCCCGGCTTGCGCTCCTCGATAAGTGCGATCACGACGAAGAACGGCAGCGAGAAAAGCATGCGCAGCGCCAGCAGTGTCACGGCATCGACGCCGTAACGATAGGCAAGCTTCACGAAGATCGCCTTGATCGAGAAGAAGGTGGCGGCCATGAAGGCTAGGGCAAAACCGGTCAGGGATTGGCGCTGATCGGCCTGAATCGTTACAACGGACAAGCTCATCTATTTATCTCCTTGGGGTCTGTTAACAGGCCTTGGGAGCAGATGCGGAGGCTTTCACGCAATGATCGATCTGAATCGGGCA
>DATFLK010000089.1:0-8915 GCA_035267815.1 Mariprofundaceae bacterium
GCCAACACCACCGATACCTGATCCATGTTGACCAGCGCATGCTCGGAGCCAATGAATACCTTCACGCCGCTGGCATCCTGCGTCATCTCGGTGACAAGGCGCAGCAGCGTCTCCTTTTCATCAAAGGCCGTCAACAGCGAACGAATCGTATCGACTACAGACAGCTCAGGCACGTCGAGCAGTTGTCGCTGGCCGGAAACGAAGAGGTCCGTCTGGTCGGCAGCTGGCGCATCCGCCCACTGGACCAGCTCGTCTGTCAGGCCGCGAATGCGCAGACGATCATCTTCCATGGCATGTAAAAGTCGCTGCTTCGCCTGCGAGATCTCGCAACCGGAGAGAATCTCCGACAGCCGACGCGATATCTCCGGCAACCTCGAATCCGACAGGTCACTGCCACGTGAAATCAGCCGATTCTGTACCTCGCCCTGTTCGGAGACGATCACTGCCAATACCTTTTCCGAGGAGATCGGCACCAGTTCGATCTTGTGGATACGGGAGAAACCGCGTTCGGCGACCGACACCAGGCCGGCATAATGGGTCAGTTTCGCCAGTTCGTCGCTGGCGCGATGCAATACGTCATCCACTGTAAGCGCTTCGAGGCGCGATGCCACCATCTGCTCGGCCTGCCGCCTGATATCCGGACTGACAATCATCAGACTGTCGACAAAATAGCGCAGCCCCATATCGGTCGGAATACGGCCGGCGGAAGTGTGCGGTGCATACAACATTCCGAGCCTCTCCAACTCGTTCATAGCATTACGGATAGAGGCAGAGCTCAGGGCCAGTTCGGCGGATGTCGACAGCATACGGGACCCGACAGGCTGACCCGTTTCCAGATAAGCCTTGACCACCTCGTTCAAGATGACCTGATGACGTTCCTTCATAATCTCCCGGTTGAATGGTGAATGTTTCAATCAACTATTTGATATAGGACCGGTACGGCCGCAGGCACCGCACGAAGGCATGGCACTCCATGCGGATGAGTGCCATATCTACTCATTCGACCCTGCGGTTGTCAATCTCGCGCTCCCGACCCACCACAATCGGTCAGCCAGCGTTTGACATCGTCCGTCGTCGGCCTATACTCCGCCGCCTTTGAAGAAACGGCCTGATTTAGGAGTAGAGTGGCATGCGTACTTGGACCGTCCGTCCCGGTGATATTGATCGTCAGTGGTTTGTTGTAGATGCCAAAGATGTGGTGCTCGGTCGGCTGGCCACCAAGGTGGCTACCGTGCTGCGCGGCAAGCATCGCCCGCAATATACCCCGCACGCTGACTGCGGCGACCATGTGGTCATCATCAATGCTGACAAGATCAGGGTCACCGGCCGCAAAGAATATCAGAAAACCTATTATCGCCACAGCGGTTATGCCGGCGGACTCAAGAGCTTGGTGCTGAAAGACATGCGCGAGAAGCATCCCGAACGCATCATCGAATCCGCTGTCAGGGGCATGCTCCCGAAGAATGCCCTCGGCCGTAAGATCTTTACGAAACTGAAAGTCTATGCGGGTGAAGAGCACCCCCATCAGGCCCAGCAGCCCAAAGCGCTGAGCCTGGATTAACGACGAGGTAGAGGACACAGATGGCAGAAGCAACGTACGGTGGCACCGGACGCCGCAAACGCAGCATAGCTCGCGTAAACATCACCCCGGGAAGCGGGAAGTTCGAGGTCAATGGTCGTGAGATCAGCGAATATTTCCCCGTTGAGATCATTCGCCAGATGGCGCTCTCTCCGCTTGCCCTGACCCAGATGAGCGGCCGCCTTGATGTGCGCGTCAAGGTCCACGGCGGCGGTATCAGCGGTCAGGCTGGCGCCATTCGTCACGGACTGGCCCGCGCCCTGGTGGAGTACGACTCGGGACTCCGTCCGCAGGTCAAGCAGGCAGGCTTTTTGACGCGTGACGCCCGTAAGGTCGAGCGCAAGAAGTACGGCCTAAAGAAGGCCCGCCGCGCACCGCAGTTCTCCAAGCGCTAAACCGGAACTGCAGTTTCAAACATGGACGGGAGAGGCGATGCCTCTCCCGTTTTTTTTGCTACCGGGGCTCTTTTCTTTACCCCGCATACGGAATACGTAGCATGGAGGAGTTATGATTACATCCGTCGCCATACTGGGAGCTACGGGCTATACCGGAGCTGAATTGATTCGGCTGATCGAACGCCATCCGCATCTCGAGGTCCGGCATGTCTCCGCACACAGCCAGGCCGGCAAACCGCTGCATGCAACCCTGCCCGGCATCGCCGGCCCGGCCTCCGAACTGATGCTCGCCTCTGTCGACGATGCACTTCCGGATGATGTCGAACTGGTTTTTACCGCCCTGCCACACGGTGCGGCAGCCAAAAGCGTCAAACAGGCGCTCGATGCGGATAAACATGTCGTCGACCTCTCGGCCGATTTCCGGCACCACGATACCGACAACTACGAGGCGGCCTACGGGAAGCCGCACCCCTTCCCCGACCTGCTCGATTCGGCTGTCTACGGCATCACCGAATTCGCCCGCACCCGACTGGGCGGTGCCCGGCTGGTAGCCAACCCCGGCTGCTACCCGACATGTATCCTGCTGCCGTTGGTGCCGCTGCTTGCATCCGGACTGCTGGAGACGGAGAACATCATTGTCGATGCGAAATCAGGCGCGTCGGGTGCCGGCCGCAAGGTACAGACCGACTTCATCTTCTGTGAAGTGAATGAAGGTCTTCGGTCGTACGGCCTACCCAGACATCGTCATGCATGGGAGATCGAGGAGTGGGCAGACAACCTCTCGGGCAGAGCTGCGCACATCCGTTTCACTCCCCATCTGATTCCCATGACCCGCGGGATGCTGGCCACCCTCCATCTGCGCGGCAAAGACCCCCGGGCATGGCACAACATTCTCGAGCAGAATTTTGCGCACGATCCCTTTGTGCGCGTCCTGCCGTATGGCCAGCTTCCGGGAACGAAATCCGTTGCCGGCAGCAATCGCTGTGACATCGGCATCGTCGCCATCTCTGAAAATGAGGCGGTGGTCATCAGCTGTCTGGACAACCTCCTGAAGGGTGCGGCTGGACAGGCCATCCAGAACGCCAATGCCGTCTTCGGCTGGGACGAAACCGAAGGGCTCGACATCAACGCCACCTGGCCATGACCACCTCCTGGCACCGCCGTCTGTTGCAGGGGCTTGTCCTGCCAAGACAGATCATGGTGGTCGACCCGCTCAGCGGACAGCGCGTTCGCCGCTTTCAGGTACGCTGGATCACGCTGCTGGCCGTCATGATCGCTCTTCTTTCGGGTGCCGCCCTGCTGGGATATCGCCTCACCGTACCGCATACCACCAACGACGCCCTGCTGCCTCAGTATCTGCAACTGCAACGGGCGCACAAAAAGGTGCAGAACCGGCTGGCAGAAACCGAGGCGGCGCTGGAACTCAAGAACAAGCAGTTTGATGCGCTCGAGAAGACCCTCGATGACCAGCGCGGTAGGCTGGAACAGCTGAAACAGCGCATCACCATGTACGACAGTATTCTTGATGCCCGCCGGGCCGGCAAGACACGCATCCTGCAGGCGAAGGCGGCCTGGCAGGACAAGAATGTCCTGACCTACGACATCGTGCTGGTCAAGGGCGGCAACTATCCCCGTTACGTCCACGGAAAACTGCGCCTCTATGTCAGCGACGGGGCCGGCCACAAGCAGCTGCTTCATCTCGGTCACAAAGCACCGGAGTTGCCTTACAAGATGGAAACCCATACCTTCCTTCATGGCAGTATCCAATGGAAAGAGGATTGGCGGCCGGACCATATGCAGATTATCCGCATCGACCGGCACGGCTCCGAAGGCGATCAGACCGAGATCGCGATTCAGGGAGGAATGGCATGAGGATCAACAACAAACCTTCGACACCGGTCAGAACCGATAATCTCCAGATCGACACCCTAATCGGCGAACACTCCAGCTTTAACGGCGAGCTCTCCTTTGAGGGCGCAGTGCGCATCGACGGAAGGTTTGAAGGCAATCTCAGCTCCCGGAAGGACGGCACCCTTATCATCAGTGAAGCGGCCGAGGTAGTCGGTGAGGTGGATGTTCCCAACCTAGTACTGCACGGCACGATCCAGGGCAACGTCCGCGCCACCAAGAGCCTCAAACTGGGCCCCAGCGGAAAACTAAACGGCGATGTCGAATATGCCCTGATCACGTTGAGCGAAGGTGCCGCCATCAACGGACGCTGCAGCCGTATCGCCGACAAGGAACCGGCCATGCAGCCGGGGACCGACACGACGGCCGAAGCTCAGGCACAACCCTCTCAGGCTTGATCTCTCCCTACCTCGAGTGGCATCCGCAGATCGCGGATCACGTATTCGTCGCCGATTCCGCCGATGTCATCGGTCGTGTACATATCGGAGCCGATGCCAGCATCTGGCATCAGAGCGTACTGCGCGGCGATGTGGAGGAGATCATCATCGGCAAACGCAGCAACATCCAAGACCACTGCACGCTGCACACCAGCCATGGCGCCACCCCCTGCATTGTCGGCGATGATGCCACCGTAGGGCATCGCGTCATCCTGCACGGATGCGAGATCGGCGAGTTCTGCCTAGTCGGCATGGGTTCCATCGTCATGGACCGCGCCGTCCTGGAGACGGGCTGTCTTCTGGCGGCAGGCTCGCTCGTCACCGAAGGGAAGATTCTGCGCAGTGGATATCTGTATGCCGGCAGCCCCGCCCGCGAACGCCGCGAACTGACGGTGGCCGAGAAGGACTTTCTCCGGCACTCGGCGGCACACTACGTCGAACTGGCCAGAGCGCATCAATCCTGAATCCATGCAGCAAGGTTTCGCTGCCATCGACATCGGCTCCAACACCCTGCGCCTGCTGATCGCCGAACCATCCGCAGGGAGAGACAAAACACACTGGCATCAACTGGCATACGATCACTACATCACCCGTCTCGGTGAAGGCCTTCATACAGAGGGTCGGCTTGGCGAGACGGGAATGGCGCGCGCCCTGGAAGGACTTCAACAGTTCGCCCATCGTATCACCGAATACGGCATCGCCCCTGAATGCGTCAATGCTGTCGCAACAGCGGCCATGCGCGAAGCGAAAAACGGGCAGACCTTTCTGGACCGGATCGGGCAGGAGACCGGCATCACACCGCATATCATCAGCGGTAACGAGGAGGCGGCCACCTGCCTAGCCGGTGCAGCGTCGGTGCTGGACGAACAGACACGGCGAGACATGCTGCTGTTCGATATCGGGGGCGGAAGCACAGAGTTCATTCGCGCCGGGAACGGACTCATGCGCGATGCGATCAGCCGGAAACTTGGGGTTGTCCGGCTTGTGGAGGCACACCTGCACAGCGACCCACCCTCGACAGCCGACTACAGAGCGATGATCGACACGGCCAAACAGCATCTGGAGCAGGTGGCATCATTCTGGAAAGATGCAAAGCCGCCCTCCCACCTAGTCGGCACCGCCGGCACTATCACGACGCTGGCTGCGATCCATCTGGAGCTTGTCCCCTACGATGCCGAACGGGTCAACAACCATGTCATGCTGATAGAGGATGTTCACATGCTGCGTGACCATCTTCTCTCCATGTCCCATGAGCAGCGCACCGCAATCCCAGCCATCGAACCGGGACGCGCCGACCTGATCATTGCGGGACTGGCCATCGTGGAAGCAGTCATGCGGCGCTGGCACTACGACCGGCTTGTCACCGTCGATGCGGGCTTGCTTGAAGGTGCTTGGCTACAGGCAGCCGCCAGCGAATCTCGCAAGGTTGAATAATCAAACAGGCTTTCTATGATGCCATCTTCTGATTCACTCGCCCCTGCGTTGCCAACCCATGTCCAACAAGGAGAAACCGCATGCAAATGATTCGCACGATCGTCTCGTTCACCTTCATCCTCTCTCTTATCGTCACCTCCCCCATCAACGCCTCCGCCCATATCCCCATCCACTCACCCGACAGCCGGGATGGCACGCCAACGCTGGCGCCATTGCTCAAACAGATCACGCCGGCAGTCGTCAATATTGCCGTGCAGGGGCATGTCGCCATGCAGTCCAACCCACTCTTCTCGGATCCGTTCTTCAGACAGTTCTTCAATGTTCCCAACCGGCCGATCGAAAGGAAATTCAAGGCAGCTGGCTCCGGCGTCATCGTCGATGCCCAGCGCGGCTATGTGCTGACCAACAACCACGTCATCAAGAACGCCGACAAGGTCAGCGTCGCGCTCAAGGATGGCCGCACATTCAAGGCCAAGGTCATCGGCGCCGATTCCGAGGCTGACATTGCCGTGGTCCAGATTCCGGCCAAGAACCTAACCGCTCTGCCGATGGGCAATTCGAGCAACCTTCAGGTCGGCGATTTTGTCGTGGCCGTCGGCAATCCATTCGGGCTCGGGCAAACCGTCACCTCCGGCATCGTCAGCGCACTCGGGCGCACCGGCCTGGGCATCGAAGGGTATGAGGACTTCATCCAGACGGATGCATCGATCAATCCGGGCAATTCCGGCGGTGCCCTGGTCGACCTTCATGGCAAACTGGTTGGCATCAATACCGCCATCGTGGCCCCGTCCGGCGGCAACGTCGGCATCGGCTTTGCCATCCCGATCAATATGGCCCATACGATCATGGAACAACTGATCAAGACCGGCAAAGTGAAGCGCGGCTTTCTGGGCGTTAGCATTCAGGACATGAGCCCCGACGTCGCCAAGGCGATGGGCACCACCGCCACATACGGCGCAGTGATCTCCCAGGTCCAGGAGGGCTCTGCTGCCGACAAGGCTGGCCTCAAGGCAGGAGACATCATTGTCTCCGTCAATGGAAAACGGGTGAAAAAGGCATCGCAGCTTCGCAATACGGTCGGACTGATCGCACCCGGCGAGTCGGTCTCCCTAGGTATCATCCGCGACGGTAAGCGCAAAACCATCACCGCCGTTCTCGGCACACGCCAGGAAGATCAGATGAGCGCCAAAAATGTGGACCCCCGTCTGGCCGGAGCGCTGTTTGCCACGGTCAAAAAGGGACTGCCGCTATTCCGTCACGCCGAAGGAGTCGTGGTAAAAGCCATCAAGCGCGGAAGCCCGGCATGGCGGGCCGGCCTTCGCAAGGATGACGTGATCACCGCGGTCAACCGTCAGCGGGTCAAAACACCTGAGGATCTGGCCCGCATCGCCAAGAAGAACAAGCAGGTCCTTGTCATGAACATTCAGCGCGGCAACGCCAATCTGCTGCTGATGCTGCGATAAAACGGGATCAGGCCGGCACCGCGTTCGAGGCGGTGCCGGCTTACTCCCCCTGTTTTACATAATCATCGGCCTGACGCTGAATCCGGTCCATGGCTTGCTGGAAACGTTGCAGGGCCACATCCATCTGCTCCCCCGCTTCTATCTTCACAGGATCGCCAAACACAAACACACCGCGTGTGAACGGCTTCGGAATATAAAAGCGATCCCATGACCGGGCCCGCCATTGGCGACTAGTCGCGTAACAGAGCGGGACCATGGCAAGCCCCGTTTTCATAGCCAACTGAACCGTCCCCTTCTGCACCTCCTCGCGAGGCCCCTTGGGTCCATCGGGGGTAATACCGAGGTGGCGGTGTTCCCGTTTGACTGCCCGGATCATGCGGAGCATCGCCCGGGCACCACCGCGCGTCGTGGAGCCGCGTACTGTAGGGATGCCGAGACGATGCATCGCATCGGCGATAAAGGCGCCATCCCGATGTTCTGAAATCAGCATGTAACCATGCCAGCGCTTTCGAAAAGGTCTCGGCATCATAAGCATCCGTGCATGCCAGAAGGCGTAGATGTAGCGCTGTTTATCCTCGGGAGAGAAGGATCTGCCAATCGTCTTCCAGCGGACCGTGGCCGAAAGAGTATAATAGACCAGACAGATCAGCCGTGGCACCAGCCAGGCGGCCAACCGTGTCTTCATGCCGGCTGTTGTACGTCGAACTGGAGATGGTATAGCTCGGCATAGAGCCCCCCTTCGCTCAGAAGCTCATCATGTGTCCCTGTCTGTACGACATGGCCACCATCCAGTACGACGATACGGTCAGCGTGCTGAACGGTAGAGAGCCGGTGGGCGATGACGATCACCGTCCGCCCCTGCATCAGCCGGTCGATGGCCTGCTGCACCAGCCGTTCGGATTCGGTATCGAGACTGCTGGTCGCCTCGTCGAGAATCAGGACCGGCGCATCCTTCAGCAGCGCACGAGCGAGCGAAAGGCGCTGCCGCTGTCCGCCGGAAAGAATGACACCACGTTCACCCACCAACGTGTCATAACCCTGCGACAGCTTCATGATGAAATCATGCGCATTGGCTGCGCGGGCCACCTCCTCCACCCGTTCCATATCCAATTCGGTATGCCCGTAGGTGATGTTGTTCAGAACGGTGTCATTGAAGAGGATCACCTCCTGCGTCACTAGTGCAATCTGGCGACGCAGCGACTCCTGAGTTACATCACGCACATCCATGCCATCGATCATCAGGCTGCCGTCAGCCACATCGACAAAACGTGGCACCAGGTTCACCAGCGAACTCTTCCCTGCGCCGCTTCGTCCGACCAGCGCCACCACCTCGCCGGCGCGCACCTCCAGACTGACGTCGGCGAGCACATCCTTGTCGGAGCCGGGATAACGCAGCCTTATATGTTCAAATCGGATGTTCCGCTCAAACGGAGCCAGCTCTACCGCCCCTTCTCCGTCCTGTACATCAGGCGCCTCATCCAGCACATCGAAGACGCGCTCGGCCGCCGCCAGACCCTGCTGAATCTCGTTATTGGCCTGCGACAGACGCTTTACTGGTTCGTAGAGCATGATCAGCGCCGCTAGGAAGGAGACCAGCGTGCCCGGCGTGGTGGCGCCGGAAGCTACACGCATGCCTCCGTAATAGAGCACACCGGCAATACCGAAGCCTGCCAGCAGTTCCATAATCGGAAAGGAGAGC
>DATFLK010000090.1:0-9400 GCA_035267815.1 Mariprofundaceae bacterium
CCACCACATCAGATACCGTCGGACCGGCTGTCGAGTCGATGGCCACGGTGGTCAGACCTTCCACCTGATTGCCGAGATTGCGGGCCGCATCGACAGCCTGCAAAAAGACCCGGGGCAGTACGACGCTGGAGGCCACATTGATCAACACACCGCCACTGGCTTCCGCCATCATGGCCGAGAGCAGTCGGAAATCGGTGAAGCCCACGGCGCCCAGCGATTCGCCATGCGTCTTCGGATGCAGGTTGAAGGCATCTGCGCCAATGGCGGGATGAACGGTCACCGGGATGCCGTAGCGGCATGCCGTGGCCAGGACACTGTGGTCCAAATGTTCGGGCTCGAGGTCGAGCAGTTTCTGTCCAACGCTTCGGCCCATGCCCCAGCCTTCAATGGCACCGAAGTTGATGGCCTCATTGATCAGCTCCCCGGTCTCTTTGGTGACACAGAAATGGCCGTCCTGAAGCTCCTGGTCGCGGCACTGGGTGGTGCGACCCGACAGGGCGATCTCGACATCCTGAAGCAGCGCGGCACCGGTCATGGCTACCCCTGAAATAATGCGCTGTTCAAGCAGTCGTACCAGGATGGGGCTCAAGCCGGTATCCATGACATGTCCGCCGCAGCCGATGATCACGCTTCGTCCGCGCCGATAGGCGGTGGCAATGGCATCACGCAGGGTGATGATATCTTCCGCAGCTCCCAGTCCGGGCAGGCTGCATAGAAAGTCGGCAAAGGTGCCGCCGGCCTGGTAGGGCGCACCGAAATCCTGTTCGTCGGCTTCGGATTGGCGATCCGCCAGCGGCACGGTTTTCAGTTTGCTGAACGACAGTGGTTTAATGTTCATGAGTTTGCTCCAAATAGGGTTTGATCGATTATGCCGCAGAGTATATGCAGGCATGTGATGTGCATCTCCTGCACGCGGGGCGTGGAGGCATGCGGGATGTTGAGGTGGACGGTGACGGCAGCATGATGCCCCAGGGCGCCGCCGTTGCGGCCGGTAAGGGCGATGACCGGCATGCCAATTTCGGCAGCGGTATCGGCTGCAGCCAGTACGTTCGGGGAGTCGCCGCTGGTGGAAATCAGCAACAGAACATCGCCTTCTCTCCCGAGTGCCTGAACCTGACGTGCGTAGACCTGCTCAAACGAGATGTCGTTGGCAATACTGGTGATCACAGAGGCATCGTGCGTCAGGGCTACGGATGCTAGACCGGGGCGGTCGCCTTCGAATCGATTGACTAGTTCACCGGCAAAATGCTGTGCATCGGCCGCCGAGCCGCCGTTGCCGCAGGCAAGAATCTTGCCGCCCGCGGACAGGCAGGTAGTCATCAGCTTTGCTGCCTCCATCAGGGGATCGTGCAGAATCCCGGCGCAGTGTTGTCGGAGGCGTATGCCCTCCTCAAAAGTGTGATCGATATATTCGCGCATGCTGTCCACTCTACCTGATGATGTCCTGTAAATGCTCTATATGGGGTTGAATCCCCTGGGTGAGAGGATGATCAAATCAAAACGGCATTGCAATTGCGCCATGTCCGGTGGCGGGCGGTCCATTTTATCAGCGCTCCTCCCTTTCCGCGTCCTCATCCCCTCTACTTTTTGTCAGTACCCTGTGTGAGCAGAAGGTCATAGACACGGGAACGTGGAAGGCGGAATTCCTGTGCCACCCGTCTGGCACGGGCGGATGGCGCCAGTTGTTGCATCTCCTCGTCTGCCAGGCGTTGCAAGATGGTTGCATCGTCCGTCGGGGCGGGTGGCTCCCTTGAGCCTTCGATGACCAGGACGATTTCACCGCGCACATGTGTGTCGCGCAATTGCTCCATCACCTCGGCGATTGATCCGGAGATGAACTCCTCGTGTAGTTTGGTCAGTTCCCTAGCCACGCATATCCGGCGGTCGCTTCCGCAGGCATCCTGCAGATCGCGCAACGTGCCAACTAGGCGTCTGGGAGACTCCATGATTACCTGTGTGAAGCCCGAATGCCCCACATGGGCCAGTATCTCTTTTCGATGCCTTCCGCTACGCGGAAGAAAACCGTGATAGGTGAAGCTGTCGGTTGGCAGGCCGCAGGCGGAGAGGGCGGCGATCGGACTGCTCGCACCGGGGAGAGGGGAGACGTCGATGCCTGATTCACGGACCCGGGAGACCAGCCGGTAGCCCGGATCGTTGATCAGAGGAGTGCCGGCATCGGAGATCAGCGCCACATCCTCCCCGGCCTGCAGTCGCCGGATCAGGGTGTCGGCCATCTCCCGTTCGTTATGCTCGTGGCAGGCGACCACAGGGGTGGCAATGCCATAGTGACTCAGTAGCTTGCGACTGACACGCGTGTCTTCAGCGGCGATCAGATCGACCTGTTTCAGGGATTCCACCGCCCGATAGGTGATATCGCCCAGATTCCCGATAGGAGTGGCAACGATGAATAGTTGGCCTGTGCGGCGCTTCTCTCTATGCTCCGAGCCCATGATGGTTGCACGTTATCCCGCCGCCCCGTTGGCCGCAATGATTGCCGCCTGTCTGATGCTAATGTCGCTGTCAGGCTGCGGACCGAAGAAGCCGGTGGCCATTCCGGCGCAGACTACGGCAGGACAGCCGGCGGCTGTGCCCCCCTCTATTGTGAAACCCTCTTCCGAAATCGAATCCCTGATGCGATTAGCTACAGAGGATGGTAAGGTGGACGAGGCGCTTTCCGGGCTCTCCCGCATCGAGGACGAAGGGCCGTCGCCACTCAGTGAAGAGGCGGCATTCCGCCGTGTCCAGTTGCTGTTGCAGTTCCAGTACCCCGAAGCCAGAGAGGCGGCGGAAGCGCTTCTTCAGCGGTTCCCGAACAGTGCACTGACACCGTACCTCGATGTGTGGCTGGCACAGTGGTGGGCTGCAGAGGGCAATGATGCCCAGGTGCTGGCTTATACCTCGGCGGCGATGATGCATATGCGGCGGACGGATCGCGTGGTTGAAAAAGCGATCAGTACCGGCCTTGCCGCAGCGCGCCGAAGCTCCGACTGGCAGGCTGTGCAGTGGTTCTTTCGGGCTGCCTATGCCGATGAAGCGCATCGCGATGCCTGGCTGATTGCCGCGGTATCGCGCAGTTCGCCGGATATCATCAAACGCATGCACGAGGCCGATATGTTGCGGGGAGATGTCGGAGAGGCGTTCTATCTTCATGCCACACGGGCTCACCTGATCACCGGCGACATGAATGCCGTCCGGATGATGGCTCGTCTGATGCGGCAGGATGTGCCCGGTTCGCGGGCGCTCGGAAAGGTGCAGGCTTGGATCCGGGGCGAGACCCGACCGGTGACCATCGGCGTGCTGCTGCCGCTGTCGGGGCCATACGCCCATTACGGCGAAGAGGCACTGCGCGGAATACGACTGGCCCTGAGCACGCTGCCGGGCAGCGACCGGATCACGCTGCGTATTGCCGATACGGCCGGTGATCCGGCCAAATGTCCGGAGGCCTACCGGAGCTTGGTGCGTGACGATGCCGCGATCGTCATCGGCCCACTGCTATCGGACTGCACCCGGGCGGTGGCCACGCATCTGGTCGACAATACGCCGGTGATCAGTTTGAGCAGCCGGACCGATCTGGCCAAGGCCGCATCCCAGCTCTTTGTACATACGTTTTCGCAGTTGAGTCAGGCGCGTTTTATGGCTGAGCATATTTGGTCCCGCGGTGACCGGCGTTTGGTCCTTGTCGGCTCGCCCGTGGCCCCGAGTCAACAGGAGGCGGCGACATTCAGACAGGCGTTCGAATCACTAGGCGGAGAGGTGATCGATACCGTTGAATTGCCGCCCCATACTGTTGATTTCCGAAGCGAGCTTCGTGCCATGCGCTCGCGTACCGACGATGAGGTGTTGCTGGCCAGTCTGGATCGGGATCTGGCGCTTTTCGTTGCCGACAACGATCAGGATATCCGCATGCCGGCCAACTTCGACGGAATGTATTTAGCCATTCCCGGCCAATCGGTGGCGTTGCTAGCCGGTCAGCTGGCCTATGAGAATCTTACCTCCGTTCATCTGTACGGCAGCGCGCACTGGCGTGACGGGCACCTGCTCGATGATAAAGGACGCTATCTGACGGGTAGCCAGTTTACCGGGGTCTCCTTCCCGTCGGACGAAACGGCCGCTTCGCGTTCGCTGCTTCTGAACTATCGGGATGTATGGGGTGAGGGAAAGCCTGGCAAGCTGACCGGACTGGCCTACGATACCACGCTGATCGCGGTGATGGTCAGCAGCCGTTTGGGGCTTTCCGGCAGTGATGCCATCCATGCGCTGGAGGATCCGGCCGGGTTCCCCGGCCAGACCGGTCATGTGCGTTTTGACGCCCAGGGTATCGGTCACAAATCTTTCGGAGTATTCACGATCCGGCGTGGGAAGGTGGTACCGGCAGCGGCAGGCTGAGCCGTTGACCGGTTAGCAGCTACAATCCGAGCTCCATAAGTTTCTTCTTGTCCGTTTCTGAATCGTTGCCGGTGGATAGAGAGGACTCCGAAACGCCCGCTTCGTCTTCCGTGCCGGTTCTAAAAGCCTCCATGAAGGGGTGCTTGGTCGACGGTGTGGCGAGCTTGCCGGTCACCGGATCAATCGCGACCCACTCCACGCCCTTTGGCGGCGTGAAATTTTCCACGGGCTTGCCGCGATGAAAGGCCTCCATCGCTTTGAGCCAGATGGGAAGCGCAGCATGTGCTCCCGTTTCACGACGGCCGAGGCTGGTCGGGGTGTCACGACCGACCCATGTGCCGGTCAGTACCTGGGGCGTGAATCCGATAAACCAGGCATCGACCTGATGGTCCGTGGTGCCGGTTTTTCCGGCTGCCGGACGGTGAAGGGCACGTGCCCGGCGTCCGGTGCCGTGCTGGATGACGCCTTGCATCATGTTGAGGGTGAGAAAACTGCTGACCGGGTCCAGCGTCTGTTCGGCCGGTTGCATGCCGTCACCGACACCGAGTACCGGATCGGCATGACAGACCTGACAGCGGTTGCCAGCCACGGCTCTGTGCAGTGTTTTGCCATTGCGGTCCTGGACCTGCTGTACGGCGACCGGTTTCCAGCGGCGGCCGCCACTGGCGATGACGGCATAGGATTCGGTCATCTCCTTCAGGGAGACCTCCGTGGCGCCGAGTGCCAACGCCAGCTGGGCCGGGAATTTCCGGTCAAACTGGTAGTTGTGAAGCGCTTGCAGGAAGCGATCGATACCGATGTCCTGCAACAGCTTGATTGAGGCCAGATTGCGGGAGTGTTCCAGTGCGTTGCGCAGCGTGACAGGACCGGCAAATCGATTCTCGTAGTTTTCCGGACGCCAGAATTGATCCTGAGAGTGCTCACCGAAGACGATAGGCGTATCCATGATGATGGTGGCCGGCGTGAAGCCGTTGTCCATGGCCGTGGCATAGAGGAACGGCTTGAAGGCGCTGCCGGGCTGACGATCGGCCTGTGTCGACCGGTCGAAGTCGCCAAAGTGGTAATCGAATCCGCCGACCTGTGCGAGCATGGTGCCGTGTTGCAGGTCGATGCTGTAGAGCGCCGCCTCCACCGATGGACTCTGGGTCAGCCGGACACCACCGCTGCCGGTACCCTGCAGCATGATCTCGTCACCGATCCGCCACACCCGTTTTGAAGGGTCGATATCAGGGTCCCATTGCCAGTCGGGCTTCGGCAGCCTCCAGCGCTGTTTGCCGTCATTGACCAGCAGGTCGCCGTCCGGCAGCACCTTCTCGATCAGGCCGGGCAGAATATCGTATCGCTCGAACGGCCGGTCAGGCTGGTGTTCGGCCCATGTTTTCAGTGTGTCGGCCCACTGCGCCGGCTCGAAGTGTTTTTCGGCACCGCGATAGTACTGCTGTTGTTCCACTGCGAGTACGCCCTGGCGTACGGCATGGATGGCTGACTCCTCCGCCTTCGGATCGTAGGGGACGATGATGGTCAATCCCTGCCGACGCAGGGTGCGGGTGCCGAATCTGTCGACCAGTGCCTGGTATACTCGCGTAGCATAGGCATTTTTCAGCTTCGGTTCGGGGAGGGGCGCGACATGGATCGGCTCCTTCAATGCGACCGCCACATCCCTGGCGCTGGCCACACCGCTGTTGAGCATCATGTGAAGCACCGTATCACGACGCTTCTTCGCTCGTTGGGGATGAAGGTGCGGGGCGTATCCGCTGGGTGCTTTGGGCAGACCTGCCAGCATGGCGCACTCGGCCAGGGTGAGCTGGTCGAGGTGTTTGTGGAAGTAGAGCCACGCTGCCGATGCGACCCCATAGGCTCCGCGGCCAAGATAGATCTGGTTCAGATAGAGATAGAGAATGTCGTTCTTGCTCAGCGTCTGTTCCATGCGGTGAGCGAGGATCATCTCCTTGATCTTCCGGGTATAGGTGCGCTTGGGCGAAAGCAGAAGATTTTTGGCCACCTGCTGGGTAATGGTGGAACCGCCCTGGACAACATGTCCCGCCCTCAGGTTGGCAATCGCCGCGGAGAGAATCCGCGCCGGGTTGATGCCGGGGTGCTGGTAGAAGTGTTCGTCCTCGGCGGCCAGAAAAGCGTCGATAAGCTGCTGGGGGATCTCGGAGAGGGGCGTCAGGATTCGGTGTTGGTCGGCATATTCGTCCAGCAGCTCGCCCTGAGGGTTGTAGACCCGCGAGACCAGCGGTGGCTGGTAGGCTTCCAAGCTGTTAAGTTTGGGCAGGCTGCTGGCGAAATAGAAGTAGGTACCGGTGATGCAGATCACTGCAAGCAGACAACATGCTAAGCCTATTTTCAGGATGGTTGAGAGTATGCGCATTATGCGAAGGTTACGGCGTTCTCCCCTGTGCCTGCAAGCGTTACAACGCGATCAGGCCGGCTTCACCCTGATCGAGATGATGGTCGTGGTCGTGATTATCGGCATTATGGCTGCGATCGCCATGCCTGCCTACGCATCCTGGCATAACCGCAGAGCCGTTGAGTCCGCATCGGCCTCGTTGATGGCGCATCTGAAACAGGCGAGAAATCTGGCTGTGGCGGAGAACCGATCGGTCAGTGTCGCCTTGTCGCCGCATGCCTACACCTTCGATGCCGATACTAGCGGCACATGCGGCCATTGCCGTAACCTGACAGTCGATCTTCGGCAGTATTCAGGCAAACTCACGCTCTCTCCGGCCACGGTCCATACCTTTACAAGCCAGGGGACCGCGAATGCCGGTACGATGACCGTTGCGGCACCGGGCGCCAGTCGCCAAATTATGCTTAATATCATCGGCAGGGCCTATTACCGGTGAATGAAAGATTGGGGGAGGGGAGAAGCCGTTTCCATGGGACGTGTTATGGCATGATGGGGCAACGCGGTTTTTCACTGATCGAGATCATGGTGACGCTGGTCATCCTTGCCTTCGGTCTGCTCTCCCTCGGGATGTTCAATATCGCGGTGGTGGACGATGGCGAGGTGGCGCGGGAGCGGACGGCCGCCGTGCATCTGGCGGAACAGATTATGGAGCAGTGGCAGCACTCTTCCACAGATTCGCTACCGTCCCTGCCGTGCAAGGGATCTACTGTGACTTTGAGTCCAGGGACGACCAGTACCTGCACGCCGGTCCAGGGCGTGGCCATCCCATTTTCCATTACGCCAGCCGTCATGTCGGCAAAGGCGCCGCTACCGAACGGTGGCGGTAACATCTCCATGAAGAATCTTACCGGTACGCCGACACCGGTGGAGAAACTGCTCACCGTCAACTGGTCGCACAAAGGCATCAATCACTCAATCTATCTGACGCATATTACGAGGGCGCTATGATGAGCATTCCTCTTCAGCGCCAACATGAACGGGGCTTCACCCTGATTGAGCTGATGGTCAGCATGGTGATGGGGTTGGTATTGCTGGCGGGTATCAGCATGATGTTTGTCTCCAACAGCCGGGTCGCTGGTGCGCAATCAAATCGGAGTGAACGGTTGAATGATCTCTATCTCGCCTCGCAGATCATGCAGACCGAGCTTCGGGGAAGCAGTGGCATATGCTGGGACGGCGGCAACAGCCAGCTGATCTACCGGCCGCTCGATTCGTCGGTGCCTCTGGGAGGATGCAATACGGTGGATAGCCAGAATGGTTCGTTCAGATTCTCCGGTGGGTCAATCTGCTGGGACAAGCCAAATGACAGCAATGGATGCCAGGAACTGATCCGCAATCTTGTCAGCGGCCCTCCGGGGTTGCAGGTCAGTCCATCTGGCAATACGAACCTGAGCGCGGTGCGCAAGGTGGTGATGACGGGGCTATACACCGGTTACGATCAGCAGAAGAAGACATTGAACCTGGCGTTTGATGTCTGGCCGAGGAACTGACCTGTGATGCAGTTATCAAGCCAGCCGGACGACCGCCAGCAGGGATTCGTTCTGGTCGTCTCGTTGATCATGATGGCGTTGCTGACGCTCCTGTCGCTGGGGCTCTATTCCCAGAGTCAGGTGGATCAGCAGGCGAGCGTGGCGGTGCGGACCTCGACCGAGGGCTATTACTATGCCGAAACGGCCATCAACTACATGGCATGGTCATTCAGAAACGATGCGGAGTTCGACGCACCTGCCTTTCCAGAGCCCGCCATACCGGCCAATGCCGCCGCCGTCGGCGACAAGACGGAGCTGTTTGCCGACCTTTGGAGCCCGGGACCGACAGCGTTCTCCAGCGACAATGCAGGGTCTGCCAGCACCTCGGGTCAGCTGATGTACTTCGACAATTCGCCGCTCTCCTCGCGTTTCCTAATATGGCCGGGCGCCAATCCGGTGATGTACCATATCAGTGCCCATCTACCCCGGTATATCGTGTTGAACATCGCCTCGGACGGTCAGGTCACGACCAGCATTCCACCGCTGCCCCATCCCGCCTCGCCGGTGGTGGGTGTGGATGTCCCGCGCAACGGTGCAGTGGTATGGCTGACTGCTGGCGATCAGAGTGAGGATGTCGAACTCGACCCGACCCAGTCGGCTTGCTCGGGCAGCCCGCCGGCGAATGCCGTTGCGTGCAGGTCATCAGGGGCGTCGGGAACGTCAGCTGGATGGCTGTCGTCCCCCTACGGGGTCGTCGCCTATGCCATCGGCTATGTGAACGGCAGACCCTCCCAGATGATCCGTGCTGTCATCATGTAGGCGGCTTAGATGTTATTCGTTTCGGGTGGCCGAAAATTACGTGATGCAGATCACAGATGTGAATCCTGTTTTATACTAAGGTTATGTACAGAAGAGATTATAGTCTCCTGCCGATATGGCGGCAGTGAAATATGGAGGGGATGAGAATGAACAGATTTGCTCCGATTTTGGCGATAGCTCTGGCAGGCGTACTGACCGTTGCATGGTCGCCTCGTGGCGCCGTTTCGGGCCTAGTGATCGGCAAGGCTTATGCCGATGAGGGCAGAAGCCATGAATCCGGCCATGGCAAGGACAACGAATCGAAGAACAAGGA